>DATGRE010000291.1:0-7045 GCA_035303885.1 Zeimonas sp.
TCCCGCCGCCTGGCGCGAGATCGTCGCGGTGCGTCCGCGCTTCCGCTACGACGCGCGCGATCCGGCGCGCTTTCGCGACGTCGCGAACCTGGCCGCGGCCGGACAGCGCGCTTTCGAGGACGCGTTGCTGCAGCTCGCCGCCGCTCGTCGGCTATGAATGCGACGGCGCGCCGCTGCGCAGCGTCGACGCTCGGCGCGGGCTGTTCGCGCTCGCGCCCGACGCGGCGCGGCACGGGACGCCGGCGGGCTTCGCCGTGCTCGCCGTCGGGCCGCTCGATGTGCGCTGGCAGGAGCTGCCGCCGCGCGAAGGGTTCGGCGCCGGAGAAGGCGTGCATTCGGCGACGCTCGGCCTGTACGAGCGCGGCGGCACGGTCTTCACGGCCGGGACGACCGACTGGGCGCAGGTGCTCGTCGGCGGCGCGGAGCCGGCCGTGGAGCGCATCACGCGCAACGTGATCGATCGCCTCGGTGCCGCGCAGGGCCCGCGATCGGCCTAGAACTGCTCCCAGGGCAGCCCGTCGAAGCGCCACCCGTTGATCTTGCCGCGCTGCCGATCCGCGTTGAGGTCTCCCTCGAAGCCGTGCAGCACGTTGTAGACGGCGGTGAATCCGGCCGCCTCGAGCGTCTCGGCCGCCTCGACCGAACGCTTCCCGCTGCGACAGATCAGCACGACCGGACGGTCGAGCGAATTGCCGGCGAGCTTCTTCACGTCGGTGACGAAATGGGGGTTGAAGTCCCAGTCGGGCGCGTCGTACCACGGCACGTGCATCGAGCCGACCGCGTGACCCACGAAGAAGAACTCGGGGTCGCTGCGGCAGTCGATGAACAGTGCCTCCGGGTTGCCCAGGACGAAGTCGTACGCCTGGCGGGGCGTCAGATGTTGCATGGGAGGGAATCCTATCGTCCGGACTCGCGCGCGCGTCGCTTATTCGCCGGATTTTGATCGAAATGCGCGCGACCCCGGCTCGGCGTCGATCGACCGGGCACGCACGAACGGGGGCCTCAGCGGTAGCGGTTCCATCGCGACCTCGCGCCGCCGAAGCGGTATGCGATCCATCCGCCGAGCATCCCGCCCAGGTGCGCGAAGTGTGCGACCCCCGACGCCGAGCCGGTGACGCCGAGCACCAGCTCGAGCGCGCCGTACAGCGCGACGAACATGCGCGCCGGCATCGGGATCGGCGGGAACATCAGCATGACGGTGCGCGAGGGGAAGACGATCGCGTAGCTGAGCAGGATCGCGAATACGCCGGCCGAGGCGCCGATCACCGGCAGGCCGCCGCCGCCGAAGGCCTCGCCGACGAAGATCTGCGCGATCGCCCCGGTGACGACGCCGAGGAAGTAGCCGAAGGCGAGCCGGCGCGCCCCCCAGACGCGCTCCAGGTCGGTGCCGAACATCCACACCGCGAACATGTTGAACAGCAGGTGCGTCAGGCCGCCGTGCAGGAAGCTGTAGCTGACGAGCGTCCACGGCGCGGCGAGCACGTAGGTCCAGTGCCCCGGCCAGAGAGCGAACCACTCGATCGTCACCGGGCCGAGCAGCCCTTGCAGCAGGAAGCCGACGACGTTGGCGGTGATCAGGAACTGAATGAACGGTGTGAGCAAGAGGCAGTCCGGTTTGACGGGAATGGCGCGCGCCGCGATCGGCGAGGCCCGGCGTCCAGCCGAGGCCCCGGCGCACCGCCGAGCCTACACCGAAGCGGCTGCACGCAGCGCGCCGACCGCGTCGCGCACGCGCTGTTCGGCCCGGATCCCGGCGGCCCGTGCCGCGCGGTTCGCTTCGGTCACGACGCCGTTCTCGTAGCCGTCGAGCGCGTCGCCGATGCGCGCCGAGTCGTGCGAATACACCGCGCACGCGACGCCGATCGCGTCGAGCGCCTCGAGCGCGGTCACGCCGGCGCGATCCTTGCCGACGCCGGCGTCATTGAAGAAGACCGCGCGGGGCCGTGCCGGCGCGCGCAGCACGAAGCCGGTCGACGAGGCGCCGCCGTGCGAGCCGGAGACGACGACGGCGTCGGCGTGCGATGCGTCGATCGCGGTGATCGTGTCGAGCAGGTGCAGTTCGGGCGTCCGCATGGAGTCGGCTTTCTTCGAAGCGGTCTCGTCATTGTCGGGCATCGCTCGTCGGGGCACCCCGCAGCGGCGGCGCACCCCGCAGCGGCCGCGGGCCGGGCTCCGCTACCATGCGCCGACGGTCGTGCGGTCTTCCCGCGGACCGGGCCGTCCACCGCCCTGGAGCGCGACGTGAGGCTGCTCGAAACCGACCTTCCGGGCTGCGTGCTGATCGAGCCGCAGGTGCACCGCGACGAACGCGGATTTTTCTACGAGAGCTGGAACCAGGCGCGCTTCGACGCCGCGGGCCTTCCCGTGCGCTTCGTGCAGGCGAACGTGTCGTGGTCGCGGCGCGACGTGCTGCGCGGGCTGCATTTCCAGCGGGCCAGCCCGCAAGGCAAGCTCGTCTGCGTGCTGGACGGCGAGATCTGGGACGTCGCCGTCGACGTCCGCCGCGGCTCGCCGAATTTCGGGCGCTGGACCGCCGCGACGCTCAGCGGCGAGAACCACCGCGCCTTGTGGATCCCCGAGGGCCTCGCGCACGGCTTCGTCGTGCGCTCCGATTCCGCGCTCGTGCACTACCTGTGCACCCGGCCGTACGACGCCGGCGACGAAGGGTCGGTGCGCTGGGACGACCCGCGCATCGGCATCCCGTGGCCCGTGCGCACGCCGTTGCTGTCGCCGCGCGACGCCGTGGCGCCGCGCCTCGACGCGATCGATCCCGACCGCCTGCCGCGCTATCGCGGCGACGTCATCCCTTCCGGATGCGCGCGATCACCGCATCGGTGAACGCCGCGGTGCCCGCGCTGCCGCCGAGATCGCCGGTGCACACGCCGTCGTCGTGGATCGTCCGTTCGATGGCGCGGCGCAGCCGTGCGGCGCGATCGCCGAGGCCGCAGTGCTCGAGCATCATCGCCGCGGCGAGCATCAGCGCCGACGGATTGGCGATGCCGCGGCCGGCGATGTCGGGCGCCGAGCCGTGCACCGCCTCGAAGATCGCCGTGTCGGCGCCGATGTTCGCGCCGGGCGTCAGGCCGAGCCCCCCGACCAGGCCGGCGACGAGATCGGAGAGGATGTCGCCGAACAGGTTGGTGGTCACGAGCATGTCGAATTGCCAGGGGTCGATGACGAGCTTCATCGCGCAGGCGTCGACGATCATCGTCTGCAGCTCGAAGCGACCCTTGTAGCGGCTCTCGTACAGCTGCAGCCCCGTCTCGAGGAACAGGCCGGTGAGCGCCTTCAGGATGTTCGCCTTGTGGACGATCGTGACCTTCTTCCGGCCGGCCGCGACCGCGTGCTCGAACGCGAACTCGAACAGGCGCCGGCTGCCGTCGCGGGTATTGATGCCGGTGGCCATCGCGACCGCGTGCGGGTCGTCGCCGATGCGCACGTAGTGCTCGTGGCCGATGTACAGGCCCTCGAGGTTCTCGCGCACGACGACCAGGTCGATGTTCTCGAAGCGGCCCTTCGGCGCGATCGTGCGCGCCGGGCGCAGGTTCGCGTAGAGCTGGAATTCCTCGCGCAGGCGCACGTTCGACGAGCGGTAGCCGCCGCCGGAAGGCGTCTCGAGCGGGCCCTTCAGCGCGAGCCGCGTGCGGCGGATGCTGTCGAGCGTCGCTTGCGGGAGCGGGTCGCCCGCCTTCTGCACGCCCTCCAGGCCGGCGATCTGGCGGTCCCAGTCGAAGGGCGCCTCCAGTGCGTCGAGCACGGCGACCGTGGCCGCGACGATTTCGGGGCCGATGCCGTCTCCGGGGATCAGCGTGGCGGGGATTCGGGATTGGGAAGCGGACATGTGCCGATTGTAAGTGCGCGGACGGGGCGCGGTGCGGCTATTACGCCATGGGCCCGATCGTCGCCCGATATACTCGATCGCTTGCCCTTCCCTCCTCTTCCTCTCGTATTTCGCATCGGATGTCCGCCGAATCCCGCCTGCGTGAGCTCCTCGCCCGTCGCATCCTGATCCTCGACGGCGCGATGGGCACGATGGTGCAACGCTACGCGCTCGACGAGGCCGGCTTTCGCGGCGCGCGCTTCGCCTCGCATCCGCGCGACGTCAAGGGCAACAACGAGCTGCTCTCGCTGACGCAGCCGGGCATCGTGCGCGAGATCCACGAGCAGTACCTGGCGGCGGGCGCCGACCTGATCGAGACGAACACCTTCGGTGCGACGGTCATTGCGCAGGCCGACTACGGACTCTCGGAGCACGCGCGCGAGATGAACCTGGCGGCGGCGCGGCTCGCCTGCGAGGCGCGCGATCGCTTCTCTACTGCCGATCGCCCCCGCTTCGTCGCGGGCGCGATGGGTCCGCAGCCGAAGACCGCGTCGATCTCGCCCGACGTCAACGATCCGGGCGCGCGCTCGATCACCTTCGACGAGCTGCGCGACGCCTATGCGGATCAGGCGCGCGCGCTGGTCGAGGGCGGCGTCGACGTGCTGCTGCTCGAGACGGTGTTCGACACGCTGAACGCCAAAGCGGCGATCTTCGCGATCGAGGCGTTGATGGCCGAGCGCGCGCGGCAGGGGCTCACGCGCATCCCGCTGATGATCTCGGGCACCGTCACCGACGCGTCGGGACGGCTGCTGTCGGGACAGACGGTCGAGGCGTTCTGGAACTCGGTGCGCCACGCGCGGCCGCTGACGATCGGCCTGAACTGCGCGCTGGGCGCGGCGCTGATGCGCCCGTACGTCGAGGAGCTGTCGGCGAAGGCCGACACCTATCTATGCGTTTATCCGAACGCGGGGCTGCCGAATCCGATGTCGGAGACCGGCTTCGACGAGACGCCGCAGACGACCTCGTCGCTGCTCGCCGAGTTCGCGCGCTCCGGCTTCGTCAACGTCGCCGGCGGCTGCTGCGGCACCACGCCCGAGCACATCGCGGCGATCGCGCAGGCGGTGCGGGACGTGCCGCCGCGGCGCGTGCCCGAGCGGCCGCGCGCGATGCGGCTGGCCGGGCTCGAGGCCTTCAACATCGACGACGACTCGCTCTTCGTGAACGTCGGCGAGCGCACCAACATCACCGGCTCGAAGGCCTTCGCGCGCATGATCCTCGCCGGCCAGTACGACGAGGCGCTCGCCGTCGCGCGCCAGCAGGTCGAGAACGGCGCGCAGGTCATCGACGTGAACATGGACGAGGGCATGCTCGACTCCGTCGCGGCGATGACGAGGTTCCTGAACCTGGTCGCCTCCGAGCCCGACATCGCGCGCGTGCCGCTGATGATCGACAGCTCGAAATGGGCGGTGATCGAGGCGGGCCTGAAGTGCGTGCAGGGCAAGCCGATCGTCAACTCGATCTCGCTGAAGGAAGGCGAGGAGGAGTTCCTGCGGCAGGCGACGTTGTGCCGTCGATACGGCGCGGCGGTCATCGTCATGGCCTTCGACGAGCAAGGCCAGGCGGACACCTTCGAGCGCAAGACGCAGATCTGCGCGCGCGCGTACGAGCTGCTCACCACGCGCGTGGGCTTTCCGCCCGAGGACATCATCTTCGATCCGAACATCCTGACGATCGCCACCGGAATCGAGGAGCACGATCACTATGCGGTCGCCTTCCTCGAGGCGACGCGCTGGATCCGCGCGAACCTGCCGTACGCGAAGGTGTCGGGCGGCGTGTCGAACCTCTCGTTCAGCTTCCGCGGGAACGACGCCGTCCGCGAGGCGATCCACACAGTCTTCCTCTATCACGCGATCCGCGCCGGGCTGACGATGGGCATCGTCAACGCCGGGATGATGGGTGTCTACGACGACCTCGATCCGGCGCTGCGCGAGCGTGTCGAGGACGTCGTGCTCGATCGGCCCCCGCGCGTCTCCCCGGGCGATCCCGACTTCGGCAAGAGCGCCACCGAACGGATGATCGAGTTCGCCGCGACGCTCAAGCCCGGCGGCGGCGCGAAGGTCGAGGAAGACCTCTCGTGGCGGCGCGAGCCGGTCGAGAAGCGCCTGTCGCACGCGCTCGTGCACGGCATCACCACCTGGATCGTCGAAGACACCGAGGAAGTGCGGCAGAAGATCGCTGCCCGCGGCGGCCGGCCGATCGAGGTGATCGAAGGCCCGCTGATGGACGGCATGAATATCGTCGGCGAGCTGTTCGGCAGCGGGAAGATGTTCCTGCCGCAGGTCGTGAAGTCCGCGCGCGTGATGAAGCAGGCGGTGGCGCACCTCGTGCCGTTCATCGAGGAGGAGAAGCGCCGGCTCGCTGCGAGCGGCGCCGACGTTTCCGCGCGCGGCAAGATCGTCGTTGCCACGGTGAAGGGCGACGTGCACGACATCGGCAAGAACATCGTCTCTGTCGTGCTCCAGTGCAACAACTTCGAGGTCGTCAACATGGGCGTGATGGTTCCGGCCGCCGTCCTGCTGGCGAAGGCGAAGGAAGAGGGCGCCGACATCGTCGGCGTCTCCGGACTCATCACGCCGTCGCTCGAGGAGATGGCGCACGTCGCGCGCGAGATGGAGCGCGATGCGCACTTCCGCGACAACGGCATCCCGCTGCTGATCGGGGGCGCGACCACCTCGCGCGTGCACACCGCAGTGAAGGTCGCGCCGAACTACTCGGGGCCGGTGATCTACGTGCCCGACGCGTCGCGCTCGGTGCCGGTCGTGCAGAACCTCGTGTCGCAGGAGCAGCGCGGCGCGTATCTCGACGAGGTGCGCGGCGAGTACGAACGCGTTCGCAGGCAACATGCGGCGAAGAAGGGCCCGAAGCTCGTCTCGCTCGCGCAGGCGCGCGCAAACCGACCGAAGATCGACTGGGCGTCCTGTGTTCCGCCGCGGCCGTCGTTCGTCGGCCGGAGCGAGTTCCGCAGCTACGACCTCGCCGAGATCGTGCGCTACGTCGACTGGGGCCCCTTCTTCCAGGCGTGGGACCTGCACGGCGGGTATCCCGCGCTGCTCGACGATCCGCTGGTCGGCGAATCGGCGCGCCGCGTCTTCGCCGACGGACAGGCGATGATGAAGCGCATCGTCGAGGAGCGCTGGCTGCAGGCGAACGGCGTAGTCGCGTTCC
>DATGRE010000292.1:0-21097 GCA_035303885.1 Zeimonas sp.
AGGACGTGCTGATGGGCGTGCACCAGGCGATCACCGCCCGCTGCGTCTCGCTCGCGCGTCGCGTCGGCATCAACCCCGAGGTGACCTTCACCGGCGGCGTGAGCCGCAACCAGGCGATGGTCAAGCTCATCGAGGAGGCCATCGGGACGAAGCTCAACGTGAGCCCCGAGGCGCACTTCTGCGGCGCGCTGGGTGCGGCGCTGTTCGCGCGCGACCACGCATTCGGACTCACCGCCGAACCGGCGCTCGCCTGAGGAGAAGGACATGATCAATGCTGTCGGCATCGACATCGGCTCGACCTACACGAAGGCGATCTGCCTGAACAGCGACCGCAAGGTCGTCGGCACGGCGGTGCGCAAGACCGGCTTCAAGCTGGCGCAGGCCGCGGAGGCCGTCTTCGAGGATCTGCTGAAGAACTGCGGCCTGGACCGCTCCGACGTGACCTACGTCAGCTCGACCGGCTACGGACGCTACGTGGTCGACTTCCGTCATGCGCAGGTCACCGAGCTGACCGCGCACGCGCAGGCGGCCACGCAGCTGTTCCCCGACACCCGCACGATCCTCGACATCGGCGGGCAGGACATCAAGGCGATCAAGGTCGACGCCGAAGGACGCGTGAAGGCCTTCCGCCTGAACGACAAGTGCGCGGCCGGCACCGGCGCGTTCCTCGAGAAGACCGCGCGCTACCTGGGCCTGAAGACCGAGGACATCGGCCCGTACGCGAAGCGCTCGACGGACCCCAAGCCGATCAGCAGCGTCTGCGCCGTGTTCGCCGAATCGGAGGTCATCAACCTGCTGGCCAACGGCGTTCCGGCCGAGGACATCATGATGGGCGCGATGGTCTCGCTCGGCGGGCGCGCGATCCAGCTGATGCGCCGCGTCGGCCTCGAGCCCGGCTTCATGCTCACCGGCGGGATGACGCGCAACGTCGCGATGATCGACGCGCTGCAGAGCGCGCTCGGGTCGCGCTTCCACGTCGCGCCCGACGGGCTCGGCCAGCTGAACGGCGCCTACGGTGCGGCCTATCTGGGGCTGCGGCGCGTCGAGAAGCTGCGCGCCGAAGGCAAGCCGATCCCGCCCACGGCCGCCGAGCTGGGCGGCGACGAGAAGAAGCCCGCGCGCCGCTGGTCGGCGATGGCGCGCACCGAACGGCGCTTCGAGCTGCCCGGCGATGCGGGCGACACGGGCGAGTGCCCGGTCGTGGCCACCGAGGCGAGCCGCGGCAAGACCCCGGCGCACCGGATCAGCGCGGACGAAGTGAAGGCCGAATCCGCGAAGGCCGTTCCGGCGACCAGCTGACCCAGGAGGGAGCGCGCCATGACACACGTCGTCACCGAAGCCTGCATCAACTGCCGCCACACCGACTGCGTCGAAACCTGCCCGGTCGACGCGTTCCGCGGCGGGCCGAACTTCCTGGTCATCGACCCCGAAATCTGCATCGATTGCGCGGCATGCGTCCCCGCGTGCCCGGTCGAGGCGATCTACATCGACGGCGACGTTCCGGGAACCATGCACGCGTACGTCGCGCTCAACGCCGAGCTGTCGCAGGTGTGGCCGGAGATCACGCGCAAGGAGAAGCCGCTTCCCGATGCGGAGTACTGGGCCGGCGTCGCCGACAAGCGCGCCGAGCTGAAGGAAACGGCCTGACGCCGGCGGCATTCCACGGAGCCACGAAATGGAAACGATCAACGACTACATGATGGGCGACCACCGGCAGGTGGACGCGATCTTCGACCGTGCCGAACGCGCCGCCGAAGCCGGCGATTTCGCCGCGCTGGAGCGCGAGGCCTCCGAGTTCCTGCGCCGCATCGCGGTGCACATCGAAATGGAGGAGCGGCTGCTCTTCCCGGCCTTCGAGGAGCGCACCGGCATGGGCGCCGGCGGCCCCACCGCGACGATGATCGAGGAGCACCGCGCGATGGAGCAGCTGTTCGAGCAGATGCGCGACGCGGTCGCGGCGAGGAACGCCGCGGCGTATCGCGGTGCCTCCGCGCAGGTGATGGAAATCCTCCTGCCGCACAACCAGAAGGAGGAGACGATGATGTACCCGATGCTCGACCAGGCGCTGGGCGGCGAGGCGGCCGAACTCCTCGGGAAAGTGAAGGCGATGGCGGTCTGATCGCCTGCGCCGTCGCGGCGCCCTCCCCTTTTCCCGGGGCGCCGTCCTTCTCCGGGCGCCGCCCCGCTTCGCCTCTTCGACCCCCTCCGGGCCGCGATTCGCCGATCATTGGCGGATCACGCAAAAGGGGTCGAAGATGCACGCAATGACGCTTCATGCGCCCGGCGCGGGCCTGGTGCCGGAGCAGCGGCCGGATCCGACGCCCGGCGCCGGCGACGTACGGCTGCGCATCACCGCCTGCGGGGTCTGCCGCACCGACCTGCACATCGTCGACGGCGAGCTCACGCTGCCGCGGCTGCCCATCGTGCCGGGGCACGAGATCGTGGGCGTCGTCGAAGCGCTGGGCGAGGGAGTCGACGGCCTGTCGATCGGCGATCGCGTGGGCGTCCCGTGGCTCGGACGCACGTGCGGGCGCTGCGCGTTCTGCGCCGCCGACCGCGAGAATCTCTGCGACGTCCCCAGCTTCACCGGCCTGCACCGCGACGGCGGCTACGCCACGCACGTCGTCGCCGATGCGCGCTTCTGCCACTCGCTCGCGGGCATCACGCTGACCGACGCGGAGGCGGCGCCGCTGCTGTGCGCGGGGCTCATCGGTTGGCGCTCGCTGAAATTCGCGGGCGATGCCCTCGCGCTCGGCCTGTACGGCTTCGGCGCCGCCGCGCACCTGATCGCGCAGGTCGCGCTGCGACAGGGGCGACGCGTGTACGCGTTCGTGCGCCCCGGCGACGCCGCCGCCGCCGCGCACGCACGCTCACTCGGCGCGACCTGGGCCGGAGGCTCCGACGAGATGCCGCCCGAGCCCCTGGACGCAGCGATCCTGTTCGCTCCGGTCGGCGCGCTCGTGCCGCAGTCGCTGCGCGCCCTGCGCAAGGGCGGCACCGTCGTCTGCGGCGGCATCCACATGAGCGACATCCCGTCGTTCCCCTACGAGATCCTCTGGAACGAACGGACGATCCGCTCGGTCGCCAACCTGACCCGGGACGACGGCCGCGAATTTCTCGGCTGGGTACGGGCGAACCCGATCCGCGTCGACGTGCATACGTGGCCGCTCGCGCAGGCGAACGAAGCGCTCGGCGCGTTGCGCGACGGACGAGTGGTGGGAGCGGCGGTCCTGGTGCCCTAAATGGCCAGGTACTCGTGCCGCAGCTCGACGTTGTCGATCACCTCGCGCGCGGTGCCGTCGAAGACGATCTCGCCCATGTCGAGGATGATCGCGCGGTCGGAGAGGTTCAGCGCGGCGATCGCGTTCTGCTCGACGATGACCGTCGTGAAGCCGAGCTCCTTCACCCCGACCAGGATCCGTTCGATCTCCTGCACGATCACCGGTGCGAGCCCCTCGTAGGGCTCGTCGAGCAGCAGCAGCTTGACGTCGCGCGCGAGCGCGCGGGCGATCGCGAGCATCTGCTGCTCGCCGCCGGAGAGCGTGACCGCATCCTGCGTGCGGCGCTCGGCCAGGCGGGGGAAGTGCTCGTAGATGCGTTCGAGCTCCCAGCCGCGCGGTTTCTCGATCTGCGCAAGCTTCAGGTTCTCTTCCACCGTCAGTCCGCCGATGATGCGCCGGTCTTCGGGCACGAGGCCGACACCGGCGCGCGAGGCCTGGAAGGCCTTCATCGTGTGCAGCGGCTTGCCGTCGAGCCAGATCTCGCCGGCGGCCAGGTGCGGATCGTCGACGCGGGCGATCGTGCGCAGCGTCGACGTCTTGCCCGCGCCGTTGCGTCCGAGCAGCGCGACGATCTCGCCCTCGTGGATGTCGAAGGAGACGCCCTGCACGATGTAGCTCTCGCCGTAGTAGGCGTGCACGTCGCGGCACGAGAAGTAGGCGCGCTTCGATTCGGTGCCGGCGGCGGCCGGCGCGGTCATCACCTCGGTCACAGGTGTGCTCCTCCGAGATACGCTTCCTGAACGCGCGGGTCGCCCTTGATCGATTGCGGGTCGCCCTCCGCGATCACGGTGCCCTGCGCGAGCACGCTGATGCGATGCGCGAGCGAGAACACGACGTGCATGTCGTGCTCGATGATGATCTTCGTGATTTTGCGTTCGCCGATTCGCTTGAGCAGCTCGATCGTGTTGTTGGTGTCGGCGCGCGACATCCCGGCGGTCGGCTCGTCGAGCAGCAGCAGCTTCGGATCCTGCACCAGGCACATCGCGAGCTCGAGCCGGCGCTTGTCGCCGCGCGACAGGGTGCCGGCGATCGTCTCGCGCTGGTCGGCCAGGCCGACGTCGGCCAGCACGTGCTCGGCCTTCTCGCGCACCTCCTTCTGGGCGTCGGTCCGTGACCACGCGTGCAGCGAGAAGGCGCCGTCGCGGCGCGCGAAGGTGGGGATCATCACGTTCTCGATCAGGCTGAGGTCGCCGAAGATCTCCGGTGTCTGGAACACCCGCACGACGCCGCTCTGGTTGATCTCGTGCGGCGACAAGCCGATCAGCGAGCGGCCGTCGAACAGCACCGTGCCGGTGTCGGGAGCGAGTCGCCCGACGAAGCAGTTCAACAGCGTCGACTTGCCGGCGCCGTTCGGACCGATGATCGCGTGCACGGTGCCTTCCTCGACGCTCAGGTTGACGTCGCGCAGCGCGCGCAGGCCGCTGAAGCTCTTGTTGACCGACTGGACTTCCAGAATCGACATGTTGAAGCGCCTCTTCAATCGACGGAACGCTCGACCGGCGCGCTGGCCGACGCGAAGCGGCCGGCGCCGCCCGGATGCGGACTGCGTGCATGCGCCTCGGGGCGCGCGACGGGCGCGGCCGTCGCCAGCACCGCTGTGGCGCCGGAACCGGCGGGCGCGTGGGGCACCGGATGCGGCGCAGGCCGCCCGGCACGCGCCGGCCCCCTGCCCGCGCCCGGCCGGCGTGCGCGGAACAGGGCTCCGATGCGCCGGATGCCCTCCATCACGCCGCCCGGCAGGAAGATGACGATCAACATGAACAGCAGGCCGAGCGTGAGATGCCAGCCGTCGCCGACGAACAGGCCGACCACCCTCACCACGACGTCCTCGATGCCATCGGGCAGGAACGAGAAGGCGTCGTGCAGCGTCTGCGAGTTGAACGCCGAGAAGATGTTCTCGAAGTACTTGATGATCGCCGCGCCAAGCACCGGCCCGAGCAGCGTGCCGGCACCGCCGAGGATCGTCATCAGCACGACTTCACCCGAAGCGGTCCACTGCATCCGTTCGGCGCCGGCGAGCGGGTCGGTGACGGCGAGCAGCGAGCCGGCCAGGCCCGCGTAGACGCCGGAGATCACGAAGGCCGCGAGCGCGTACGGGCGCGAGTGCACGCCGGTGTAGTTCAGCCGGTTCTGGTTCGAGCGGATCGCGCGAAGCATCGTGCCGAACGGAGATCGCGTGATGCGAAGCGCGACGATGAAGGCGGCGATCAGCAGCACCGCACAGAAGTAGAAGCCCGGCCAGCCCTGCATCGGGATGCCGAACAGCTCGGTGGACGGAATGAGCGTGCTCGGTCCGTGCAGTGCGGTGTCGATCACACGCGGATCGGCGCGGGTGATCTGCAGCCCGGTCTCGCCGTTGGTGATCGGGGTGAGCACCGAGTACGCGAGGTTGTAGCCCATCTGCGCGAAGGCGAGCGTGAGGATCGCGAAGTAGATCCCCGACCGGCGCAGGCTGAGGTAGCCGATCGCCAGCGCGAACAGGCCGGCGACGACCATGCCGAACACCACCGCCGGGATCACGTTCATCGTCAGCAGCTTGAAGCTCCAGACGGCCGTGTACGAGCCGACGCCGAGGAACGCCGCGTGCCCGAAGGACAGGTACCCGGTGAGGCCGAACAGGATGTTGAAGCCGATCGCGAAGATCCCGTAGATCGCGAAGCGCTGCAGCAGGTCGGGATAGGAGCCGCCGAGCGGCTGCATCCACAACGGCATCGCGAGCACCGCTACCGTGAATCCGACGATCAGCAGGAGATCGCGCGAGGGAGAGGTCGTCATGGTCGGGATCTCCTCAGGTCTCCATCACGCCGACGCGGCCCATCAACCCGCGCGGACGCACGAGCAGGATCACGACGGCGACCAGGTAGATGATGATCTGGTCGATGCCGGGGATGAGGTCCTTCACCTCGTTCATCGACGCGAAGGACTGCAGGATGCCCAGCAGGAAGCCGGCGATGACCGCCCCCGGAAGCGAGCCCATTCCGCCGACGACGACGACGACGAAGGAGAGCACGAGGAAGTCCATCCCCATGTGGTAGTCGGGCGAGAGGATGGGCGTGTACATCAGCCCGGCGACGCCCGCGACGATCACCGCGATGGCGAAGACGATCGTGAAGCGGCGCTGGATGTCGATGCCGAGCAAGCCCACGGTCTCGCGATCGCGCATGCCGGCGCGCACCACCATGCCGAAGGTCGTGAAGCGCAGGAACGAGAACACGAGTGCGACCAGAACGAGCGAGAACAGGAAGTAGACGAGCCGCCACCACGGGTAGCTGATGGCGTCTCCAAGCCCGAACCAGGCGCCGATGTTCGCGCTGCCCGCGAAGGCCGCCGGCGCCGACACCGGAATCGGGTTCGCGCCGAAGTAGGCCTTCACGATCTCCTGCAGCACGATTGCCAGCCCGAAGGTGACGAGGATCTGGTCGGCGTGCGGGCGACGGTAGAAATGGCGGATCAGGCCGCGCTCGAGCGCCACGCCGAGCAGCCACATCACCGGGATCGCGAGCAGGATCGACAGTGGAACCGAGTAGTCGATCAGGCGCTCGCCGAAGTCGCCGAACCAGATCTTCAGGTACGGGATCTCCTTGTACGCATCGAAGAACGTGATGCTCTCGTCCTTCACCTGCCGGGAGATGTGGAACAGCTGGTTCAGCGTGACCGCGCAGAAGGCGCCGATCATGAACAGGGCGCCATGCGCGAAGTTCACGACGCCGAGCGTGCCGAAGATCAGCGTGAGCCCGAGGGCGATCAGCGCGTAGGCGCCGCCCTTGTCGAGGCCGTTGAGCAATTGCAGGAGGATCGCTTCCATCGTCGTTCCGGTCGCCGCGCCTGCGCCGGGGCGCAGGCGCTGGTGGTCGAAGGCCCGCCGGACCGGCGCAGGGGCCGGGCCGGCGGGCTAGCGCCGCGATTCCGCTCGGCTCAGCTCGTCACCTCGTACGGGCCGAGCTCGCCGCCGCCCATGTTCTCCGGGTACTCGACCTGCGCACGCGGAACGACCTGCACGATCTCGAGCATGTCCCACTTGCCGCTGGGCTTCTCCTTGCCCTTCACGACCAGCACGTCCTTGAAGCACTGGTGGTCGCCCTTGCGATACTCGGTGGCTCCCATGCCGAGCCCGTCGAACTTGAAGCCCTCGAGCGCCTTGATCACCTCCGGCGGATGGAAGGTGCCGGCAGTCTCGACCGCGTTGGCGTACAGCATCTGCTGCGCGTAGCAGGTCTGCGCGGCCTGCGACGGCGGGAAGCCGTATTCCTTCGCGTACGACTTGGCGAAGGCCTTCGTGCCTTCGTCGGGCAGCTCCCAATGCCAGTTCGCGGTGCCGAGAATGCCCTGCGCGGCCTCGCCGGCGCCCTGCACCATCAGCTCGGAGTACAGCGGCACGACGATCTCGAACTGCTTGCCGTTGACCTGCTTGTCGCGCAGGCCGAACTGCACGGCCTGGCGCAGCGAGTTGACCATGTCCTTGCCGTAGTGGTTCAGGATCAGCACGTCGGCGCCGGAGTTGACCGCCGGCGTGATGTACTGCGAGAAGTCGCCCGCACCCAACGGCGTGCGCACCGCGGCAACCGTCTGCCAGCCGATCTTCTCGGTGGCGTCCTTCAGCGACTCCTCCTGCGTCCAGCCCCACGTGTAGTCGGCGGTGAGGTGATAGGCGCGGCGATCCTTGCCGTATTCCTTGGCGAGCACCGGCGCCAGCGCCTGGCCCGACATGTAGGCGTTGAAGAAGTGGCGGAACCCGTAGCGGCGACGGTCCTTCATCGTCGTGTCGTTCGAGTGGCTCAGGCCGACCATGTAGATCACGCCCATTTCCTGCGCGAGCGACTGGCAAGCCACCGCCACCGCCGACGACGAGCAGCCCGAGAACATGATGACGCCGTCCTTCTCGATCATGCGCTTGGCCGATGCGCGCGCGGCATCGGCCTTCGTCTGCGTGTCGCCGGTGACGTACTCGATCTTCTTGCCGAGGATGCCGTTGCCCTTGAGGTTCGACGGCTTGAAGGTCGCCATCGCACCGCCGTCGCCCTCGCCGTTCAGGTGCTTGGCGGCGAGCTTCATCGCGCGCAGCTGGTCGGCGCCCTCGTCGGCGTACGGCCCGGTCTGCGGGACGTTGAAACCGAGCATGACCGTCTTGCGGCTGGCCGGGTTGTTGCGGAAGTTCTGCGCCCAGGCGTTGCGGGTGAAGAACATCGGCGAGGCGATCGCGCTGGCGCCCAGCACCGCACCACCCTTGATCACCCTGCGCCGGCCGTTGTCTCGAATGTCGGTCATGTATCCGTCCTCCTTTGCGTGATGGACTGCGGTGAGGCGAGCCGATCCGGTCGCCGACGACTGCGCAAGGAGGATGCGCGCCGGACTGTCAATCGAACAACAAGTCTTTGACAACGAACAATGATTTTGTAAAGAATTCGAAAACGGGTGGTCAATCGAGTCGATTTTTCACCTTGCAACGCAACATGGCGCAGGCTGTCGTACGAAGGTCGGGATGTCCTATCGCTCTGCCATCGGTCCGCGTATCCGCGAGCGTCGCCGCGCGCTCGGGATCACCCAGTCGGCGCTCGCCGCGGGCATCGGCATCTCCGCCTCGTACCTGAACCTGATCGAGAGCGGACGACGCAACATCGGCGGCGCCGTGCTCAAGCGGATCGCCGCCGCGCTCGACGTGGGGATCGACGAGCTCGACGGGGCCGCCCAGCGCCGCCTCGCCGACGACCTCGCGTCGCTGGCCATCGAGCCCGTATTGACCGAGCTGCGCCTCGACCCGGAGAGCGCCGAGCGTTTCGCCAGCCAGCACGAACCGTGGGCACAGGCCCTGGTGCGCCTGCACCGCATTTCGCTCGACCGGCTCGAGGCCGTGCGCGCGCTCTCCGACCGGCTGAACCACGACCCTTTCCTCGGCGACGCCGTGCACTCGATGCTCAGCCGGGTCGCGGCGATCCGCTCGTCGTCGGAGATCCTCGACACGGTCGACGATCTCGAGCCGAAGCAGCGGGAGCGCTTCCTGTCGATCATCGCCTCCGAGAGCACCCGCCTGTCCGACGTCGCGCAGGCGCTCGCCGCGTTCTTCGACAAGGCGCACACCGAGACGCGCTCGGTGACGCCGGCCGAGGAGGTCGACGATTTCCTACTCGAGCGCGGCAATCATTTCCCGGCGCTGGAGCAGGCGGCACTCGACTTCCGTGCCGCGGCGGGCATCGAAGGCGACTGCGGCGAGGGCCGGCTCGCCGACTATCTGGCCGAGGTGCACGACGTGCGGGTGCGCGTAGGCCCGAGCGACGCGCCCGAGGCGGCCGCCGCGCATCCCTACGCCACCTGGGATCCGGACTCGCGCACCTTGACGCTGCCCGACGGCGTCTCGCGCGCGACGCGGCGCTTCGAGCTCGCGAAGTTCGCCGCGCAGGTCTTCCACCAGGGTCGGCCGGTCAGCGCGGAGATCGCCGCCTCGCCACTGCTCACCAGCGACGCGGCGAAGCGTCGTGCGACGCGGGTGCTGGTCTCGTACCTCGCGGCGGCGATCCTGATGCCCTATGACGTCGTGCTCGAGGCCGCGATCGCCGCGCGCTACGACCTGGATCGGCTCGCCCGCCGCTTCGACGCGAGCTTCGAGCAGATCTGCCATCGGCTCGTGACGCTGCAGCGACCCGGCGCGCAAGCGATTCCCTTCGCATTCCTGCGCGTCGACGCGGCCGGCTTCGTGACCAAGCGCTATCCACTGCCGCACCTGCTGATGCCGCGCCACGGCAGCGCATGTCCGCTGTGGCCCGTCTACCAGGCGCTCACATCGCCGGGCACGCTCGTTCGCCAGCTCTCCGAGTTCCCGAACGGGGCACGCTTCCTGATGCTCGCGCGCACCGACGAGAAAGCCCGTCCGGCCTTCGGCATGCCGCGCCGGCTCGTCTCGGTGATGCTCGCCTGCGATGCCCTGCACGCGGACCGCACCGTGTACGGCGACGGAATCGACTGGTCGTCGCATGCCCCGGCGATCCCGGTGGGGCCGAACTGCCGCCTGTGCGTGCGCCACGACTGCTGGTACCGGCAGGAAGACCCGATCATCGACGCCTGAGCCGCCATTCTTCATCCAGAGCCGCAGACCCGCTACACTCGTGCGAACCCCTTCAACGACCGGCCGCAGCTCAGCCCAGGACGACCATCGATGACCACTCGGGTGCTGATCGCGGAAGACGAACCGCACATCGTCGAATCGCTGAGCTTCGTGCTGCAGCGAAGCGGCTACGAAGTGGCGTCGGTCTTCGACGGCGAGGCGGCGATGTCGCAGTTGCGCAGCGACCCGCCCGACATGATGATCCTCGACGTGATGCTGCCGAAGCTCAACGGCTTCGAGGTGCTCAAGCAGGTGAAATCCGACCCATCGCTGCGTTCGATACCGGTGATCATCCTCACCGCGAAGGGACAGACGCAGGACCGGCGCATGGCCGAGGAGATCGGCGTCGACGGCTTCATGACGAAGCCGTTCTCGAACCGCGAGATCGTCGACGAGGTGCGCCGGCTGGCGCCGGAGTAACCCCGGCGCCCGGCACGCCGCCGCGCGATGCAAGCCGACCCCTCCACCCACTCCGCGCCCGCGCCGCGGCTGCGCGACGCCGCCGTCGTGCTGCCGCTGCTGGGGCTCTTCGCCTGGATGCCGCCGGTGATCGGGCTGTTCGCCCGCACCGGCCGCGTACTCGGCATTCCGCTGATCGTCGCCTGGCTCTTCGGCATCTGGTTCGTGCTGATCGTCGTGGCGTTCTGGTTCTCGCGCCACCTCGATTCCGAGGAAGATGCCGAGCGGGTCGACGAAATCGCGCCGACCGATCGCGCCGAGCCGGCGGATTCCGCCGCGCGCTGAATGCTGTCGCCGAATTTCGTCCTGCTGATCGCGCTGCTGTACGTGGCGCTGCTGTTCGCCGTCGCCTTCTACGGCGACCGACGCGCCCGCACGGGGCACATCGGCTGGCTGCAGTCGCCGGTCGTCTACACGCTGTCGATCTCGGTGTACTGCACGTCGTGGACCTTCTATGGCGCGGTCGGCTCGGCCGCCCGCGACGGACTGGAGTTCGCGACGATCTACATCGGTCCGACGCTCGTCTTCGTCGGCTGGTGGGCGCTGTTGCGCAAGCTCGTGCGCATCGGCCGCTCACAGCGCATCACGTCGATCGCCGACATGATCTCGTCGCGCTACGGCAAGAGCGCGAGCCTGGCCGCACTCGTCACGCTGATCGCGGTGGTCGGCGCCACGCCGTACATCGCGCTGCAGCTGAAGGCCGTCACCGTCAGCTATCACGTGATCACCAACACCGGGCCGGAGGCGTTGAGCGGGGTGCCGACGGTCGGGCCCGATTACCGCACCGGCTTCTGGATCGCGGCGGGCATGGCCGTGTTCACGATCCTGTTCGGCACGCGCAACATCGATGCCAACGAGCGGCATCACGGCGTCGTCGCCGCGATCGCACTCGAGGCGGTCGTCAAGCTCGCCGCGCTGCTCGCGGTGGGCATCCTGCTCGTGTTCTTCGTCGCCGGCAGCCCGGGCGAGCTGTTCGAGCTCGCGTCGCCCGAGCTGCTGCACGCCGACGAAGTCTTCGGTCCGCGCTGGATCACGCTCACGTTCCTGTCGGCCACCGCGATCATCTGCCTGCCGCGCCAGTTCCAGGTGACGGTCGTCGAGATCTCGAGCGAGCGACACCTGCGAACGGCGTCGTGGCTGTTTCCGCTGTACCTATTCCTGATCACGCTGTTCGTGCTGCCGATCGCGATCGGCGGGCTGAGCCTGCTGCCGGAAGGGTCGAACCCCGACATGTTCGTGCTCACGCTGCCGATGTGGGCCGAGCAGGACACCATCGCGCTGCTCTCCTTCCTCGGCGGCTTCTCCTCGGCGACGTCGATGGTCATCGTCGCCTGCATCGCGCTGTCGACGATGGTGTCGAACCACCTCATCATGCCCGTCGCGCTGCGCTTCGGCTGGGTGCCGGTGGGCGCCGACATCCGCCGTTTCCTGCTCATCAGCCGACGGCTGAGCATCTGCGCGATGCTGCTGCTCGGTTTCCTCTATTTCCGCGTGAGCGGCAACTCCGATGCGCTCGCGTCGATCGGGCTGATCTCGTTCGCCGGCGTCGCGCAGTTCCTGCCGTGCCTGCTGGGCGGCCTGTACTGGCGACACGCGAACGCGACCGGCGCCTTCGCCGGCCTGCTCACCGGTTCTCTGCTGTGGGCCTACACGCTGTACCTGCCGAGCTTCGGCGGCTTCCTGCTGTCTCCCGACGACATCGCGCACGGACTCTTCGGAATCGAGATGCTGCGCCCGCAGGCGCTGTTCGGCTTCGACGGCGTCGATCCCCTCGTGCACTCGCTGTTCTGGAGCCTGTCGCTGAACACGCTGCTGTTCGTGCTCGGATCGCTGTGGCGCGAGCCGAAGCCGCTGGAGCGATTGCAGGCGACGCTGTTCGTGGACGTCTTCCGCACGCCGGCCGAAGCCGCTGCCGCACTGATCCGGCGCTCGGCGACCACCTACGACCTGAACCTGCTCGCGCAGCGCATCCTCGGCGCGGATGAAGCCGGGCGGCTGTTCCAGGACGCCGGGGCGCAGGGTCACTCGCCCGCCGCCGCGGCGCGCGCCGAGGATGCGTTCATCTCGCAGCTCGAGCGCAAGCTCGCGGGAAGCGTCGGCGCCGCCTCGGCGCGCGCGATGATCTCGCAGGTCGTCACCGGCGAGACGATCAGCCTGGACGAGCTGATCAAGATCGCCGACGAGACGCAGCGGATCCGTGAATACAGCGAGCGGCTCGAGCGCAAGTCGCGCGAGCTCGAGGTCACCGCGGCGCAACTGGGTGAAGCCAACGAGCGGCTGACCCGGCTCGACGCGCAGAAGGACGACTTCCTCAGCCAGGTCAGCCACGAGGTCCGCACGCCGATGACCTCGATCCGTTCGTTCTCGGAGATCCTGCTCGATACGCCCGACCTCGAAGCGAAACAGGCACGGCACTTCCTCGAGATCATCCACGAAGAGAGCGTGCGCCTGACACGCCTGCTCGACAGCACGCTCGACCTGAGCCAGCTCGAGCGGGGCGAGGCCCCGTGGGCGCTCGAGCGCATCGATCCGGAGGACACGCTCGATCGCTCGATGCGCATGTGCCACGGGCTGGCCGCCAACACCCGCGTGCGCCTGCTCGACGGCGCGCGCGCGCGCGGCGTACTCGTGCAGGCGAACGCCGACCGGCTCAGCCAGGTATTCATCAACCTGATCTCGAACGCGATCAAGTACAACACGAGCAGCAAGCCGTACGTGCGCGTGAGCAGTCGCGTCCGCGACGGCCAGTACGAGGTCTTCGTCGAGGACAACGGCCCGGGCATCCGGCCCGAGGAGCGCGAGTACATCTTCTCGAAGTTCGCCCGCGGGTGGGCGCACACGCAGACCTCGGTGGTCGGGGCGGGGCTCGGGCTGGCGATCAGCTGGCAGATCATGCGCCGGCTCGGGGGCAGCCTGACGCTGATGCCCGATCGCGGACAGGGTGCGTGCTTCCGGGTCTCGCTGGCGTCGCTGCAAGCGCACTAGCCGAACCGTCGGCGGCCGGAGGGCCCGACGCTTGCTGGGCCCGGGCAATCTCGAGGATGCCTGGACCGCCATGCCGCTGCTGCGAAAATTCCGTCCCCGCCGCATCGTCGTGCTGCGCGCGCTGCAGCTCGGCGACACGCTGTGCGCCGTGCCTGCGCTGCGCGCGCTCCGAGAGGAATGTCCGCACGCGTCGATCACGCTGGTCGGCCTGCCGTGGGCGCGTTCGCTGCCCGATCGACTGCCGCGCTATCTGGACGATTTCATGTCCTTCCCCGGCTTTCCGGGACTTCCCGAGCAGCCGCCCCATCCGCCGGCCTTCGCGCGCTTCGTGCTCGACGCACGCCTGCGCGCCTTCGATCTCGCGGTGCAGATGCATGGCGACGGCCGGATATCGAACCGCGTCGCCCGCCTGCTCGGCGCGGGGCGCATCGCGGGCTTCCGACGTCGCGACGAGGACGTCGAGCGGGGAAGCCGCGACGCGTGGCTGCGCTACCCGGACCGCGGCCATGAGGTGCGGCGACTGCTCGCGCTGGTCCGCTTCCTCGGCTGCGAGTCGCGCGACGAATCGCTCGAGTTCCCGCTGCTGCCGTCCGATCGCGCCGAGCTGCGCACCAGCGGGCTGGCCCACGGCCTCGAGCCGGGTCGCTACATCTGCGTGCACCCCGGTGCGCGCTCGGCGGACCGTCGCTGGCCGCTCGAGCATTTCGCCGCCGTCGCCGACGCGCTGCACGCGGCTTGGGGCCTGCCGATCGTCATCACCGGCTCGGGCGAGGAACGCGAGCTCAGTGCAGCGATGCGCCAGCGAATGCGAGCGCCGGCGGTCGACGCCGCCGCACCGATCTCGTTCGGCGCGCTCGCGGCGCTGATCGCCGACGCGCGGCTGCTGGTGGCCAACGACACCGGCGCGTCGCACCTGGCGTCGGCATTGCGCGTACCCTCGGTGATCGTCTTCGGCAACTCGGATCCCGCGCGTTGGGCACCGCTCGACACCGAGCTGCACCGCGTCGTGCTCGCGCACGACGACCGGGGCACGCCCGAGAACGTCGTCGCGCAGGCGAACGAACTGCTGCGGCCCGAGCCGATCGAACTCGAGAGCGCCAACCTCAGGCCCGCAGCACGCGCGGGGCATCGAATTCGCGCCGGGGCACCGTAGTGGGCAGCTCCTGGTGATAGGCGCCCGACGGGATGACCGCACATCCGCCGAACCGCTTCATCACCCGCAACTGCACGAGCACGTCCTCGCCACAATGCTCGGGCGGAAGCTCGGGCCAGAAGCCGAAGCCCCCCGCTTCCCGCAGCTTCTGCGCGTCGAACAACACGCACCCGCCGACCCACGCGACCCGGTACAGGCGCTGGCGCTGCGCATCGAGGCCTAGCTGCGTCTGCAGGTGCCACAGATTCGCTGCGCTGTGCAGCCGATGTCGCTGCCATTCGTCGCTGTCGGGTACGACCGTCTCCGGCTCGACGGGCCCGTCCCAGAACTCGATCGACTGTTCGTGCGGACGGTGATCGTCGACGAAGCCCAGTCCGATCAGCGCGCTGCCGACGAAGCCGCAACACTGCTCGACGATCGTCGCGCGCAGCCGTTCGACGAGATCGGGTTCGACGACGACGTCATCGTCGAGAAACAGCACGTACGGCGCGAGGGCCTGCTCGAGCAGGAACTGTCGCTGTTCCGCGAGCCCGCGGCGCGGGAGATGGCGGTGGATCTCGATGCGGTGGCCCTTCGCGCGCAGCATGCGCACGACGGCCTGCGTCTCGCGCTGCGCGTCCACCGGATGGGTCTGGCCCTGGTCGGAGACGACGATGCGCAACGGTTCGGCGGTCTGCGCGAGCAGCGAGGTCAGCGTGACCGCGAGCGCAGCCGGACGATCGCAGGTCGGCACGAGCACGTCGACCATGGGCTCGTCGGCCGGCGCCGGGCAGGCACGGCCTGCCGCTCCGGGCGTGCCGCGCCGTCGGTACAACTCGGGGTTGAGCCGCGGATCGTTGTACATCTTGTACTGCCGGTAGACCCGGAAGCGCTCGCGCCCTTCGACCAGTCCGACGAGCAGCGCGTCGAGGCACGCGAGCAGGTCGTCGCGCTGCCGGTTCAGGACCTCCAGGCGCGCCGCACAGCGCCGGCGGTGCGCGTCGTCCTCGTCCTCGCGCAGCGCCTGCAGCCGCATGTGATGCACCTTGAGCGCGAGGATCGAAAGCCGGTCGATCATCGCGCCCGGCGTCTCGCTCGCCAGACGCGCATCGTGCGCGACCGTCGTTCCGTAGGTCGCGTGCGCATCCCGCAACCAGGCGTCGAGCGCCTCGTCCAGCCGCTCGACCGCGTCGTTCCTGCTCTGGTTGAGGCGGTCGATGCGCCGCTTGCACGCCGCGATCGCCGCGTCCGGAACATCGCTTCGACGGGCCTTGTCCTCCTCGCTCCACAGTGCGACGTTGTTGCGATGATTCTCTCCGATCCATCGCCACGGATCGCCGCCGGGCGCGTACGCCGCCCGCCCCTGGACGAAGCCGTCGTGCCAATCGCGAATCTGTTGCGCGTGCAAGACGAGCCCCGGCACGCCCGACGGGGACGGTCCAGACGAAGACACGACCGGAATGATCTGCAGGATGAGGTGTCGCCCTCATGCAATCCCAATGCCAGGAGCCTGTCGGCCGAACGGAATTGCCGGCTACGATGGAGCTTTCGTCCCGGACGCACGACGGCCGGGCGCATTTCCATGACCGAAACCGAAGCCCGTAACGCGCTGCTCGTGCGCGCCTTCGAACTCGCGCCCGCCGGCGTCGTGCGCTGGACCGACGACGATCGAGCCTGGGCGAGCCGCGCCGCCGCCGAGGTCGAAGGCGAGAGCGCGAACGGGGAGCGCTTCGTCGCGCGTCGCGCCCAGCTCGCACTCGAACGGCTCTCGTCGCGCGAGCCCGCCGTGCGGCACGCCCAGCGCGGCACCGACTGGCGTCCCTGGTTCGGATGGGCGCTGCCGGCGCTCGCACTCGTGGCCGGACTGGCGACCGACGCCATCGGCGCGTCGCGCCAGGTGAACGTGCTCGCCCCGCCGCTGCTGGCCGTGCTGGGGTGGAACCTCTTCGCCTACGTCTCGATCGCCGTGCGCGCGCTGCTGCGTCGGCGCGGACGGCCGGAGCGCGGCGTTCTCACGCGCGCGATCGCGCGCGCGGCACAGCGGGCGATCGTCCCCGGGCGCGACCGCGGCGGCCGCGACGCCGAGGACGCGAGCGGGCGCAGGCGCGCGCGACAGGCGGTGATCGCGCGCTTCGCCGGCGACTGGGCGAAGGCGAGCGCGGCGCTCACCGCCACGCGCGTTGCGCGCGTGCTGCACGTCTCGGCAATCGCCTTCGCGCTCGGCGCGCTCGCCGGGCTCTACGTGCGCGGCCTCGTCTTCGAATACCGCGCGGGGTGGGAGAGCACCTTCCTCGACGCGGACACGCTGCAGGCGATCCTCGGCTTCGTGCTCAAGCCGGCATCGCTGCTCTCCGGCATCGCGCTGCCCGACGCCGTCCGGCTCGAAGCGATGCGTTTTCCCGAAACGGCCGGCGAGCGCGCCGCACCCTGGATCCACCTGTACGCGGTCATGATCGCGCTGGTCGTCGTCATTCCGCGCACGCTGCTCGCGACCTACGACCGGGCACGCGAGCGCCGGCTCGCGCGATCGTTCACGCTGCCCGCCTCCGACCGCTACTTCGCTTCCCTTCTGCGCGAGCATTCGGGCGAGGCGGCGCTCGTGCTCGTCGTGCCGTGTCACTTCGCGCCGAGCCCGCAGGCCACGCTGTCGCTGCGCGCGATGCTCGGCACCGTGTTCGGCCCGACCCTGCGGCTCGTCGTCGGCGAAGCGGTCGAGTACGGAGACGAGGAACGCGTCGACGGCGTATTCGCGACGGCGCCCCCGCCCGCGGTCGTCCTCGCGCTGTTCTCGTCGAGCGCGACGCCCGAGCCCGAGACGCACGGCGTGTTCCTCACCCGTCTGCTGGCGCAGCGGCCGGCGGGCAGCGAATGCATCGCGCTCGTCGACGAGTCGGCCTTCGCCGCCCGCTTCGGCGGCCACGACGAAACCTCGCTGCGGCGGCGCGACGAACGCCGCCAGGCCTGGAAGCGACTGCTCGCCGCCTACGAGTCCCGTCCCGTGTTCGTCGACCTCGAGCGGGACGAAGCTCCCGAAGCCGGACGGCGCCTTCGCGAGGCGCTCGACCGGCGGATCGCCCAAACCGTTCCCGCATGAGCGAAGCCCGCACCATCTCGCTGAGCCTGGTCTCGCACACCAATGTCGGCAAGACGACCCTCGCACGCACGCTGCTCGGACGAGACATCGGCATCGTGCGCGACGAAGCGCACGTGACCGAAGCCGCCGAGGAACACACGCTGGTCGAGACGCCCGAGGGCGACCGGCTCGCACTGTGGGACACCCCGGGCTTCGGCGACAGCGCGCGCCTGGCGCGCCGGCTCGAATCGGCCGGCGATCCGATCGGCTGGTTCGTCGGGCAGGTCTGGGACCGCTTTCGCGACCGCGCGTTGTGGGCGAGTCAGCAGGCGGTGCGCAACGTGCGCGAACGCGCCGACGTCGTGCTCTACCTCGTCAATGCCTCCGAACCGCTGTCGCAGGCGCGGTACATCGACGACGAGATGCGCGTGCTGGAATGGATCGGAAAGCCGGTCATCGTGCTGCTGAATCAGCTCGGGGCGCCGCGTCCCGCAGCCGAGGAAGCCGCGGAGCTCGAGGAATGGCGCCGACACCTGCTGCGCGCGCGCGTGGTGCGCTCGGTGCTGCCGCTCGACGCCTTCGCGCGCTGCTGGGTGCAGGAAGCGACCCTGCTGCGCACAATCGCCGAGGCGCTTCCCGCCGAACAGCGCCGGGCGTGCCAGCGCCTGATCGACGAATGGCTGCGCGAACGCAGGCGCGTCTTCGACGCATCGGTCGACGTGCTCGCCCAGGCGCTCGCACGGATCGCCGTCGACCGCGAAACGATCGCCGAAATCGGCATGCTCGACCGCCTGCGCGGCGCGGCGCAAGCCCTGTCGCGCAACGCGACGCAGGGCGACGCCGTGCCCGCCGCCCGCCGGCAGGCGATGCGTGCGCTCGCCGAGCGACTCGACGAGTCGCTGCGTTCGGCCACCGACCGACTCATCGCGCTGCACGGCCTCGGCGGCCATGCGTCGAAGGAGATCATCGAGCGGATCACCGAGCACTACCAGGTGAGCAGCCGCCTGCCCGAGGGCAAGGCCGCCGTGCTCGGGGGCATGGTCACCGGCGCGCTCGCCGGGCTGAAGGCCGATCTCGCCACCGGCGGCTTCAGCTTCGGCGCCGGCGTGCTCGGCGGCAGCCTGCTCGGTGCGATGGGCGGGTTCGGGCTGGCCCGCGGCTACAACCTGGTGCGCGGCGGGCCGACTCCGATGGTCACCTGGAGCGACGCCGTGCTGGAGGAGTCGACGGCCGCGGCCCTGCTCTCCTATCTCGCGGTCGCGCACTACGGCCGCGGTCGTGGCGACTGGAGCGCGTCGGAGCATCCCGAGCACTGGCGCGATCTCGTGCGCTCGGTGCTGCAGGCGCATCGCGAATACTTCGACCACGCCTGGTCGCTGCGCGGCGAGGAAGGCGGATCGCCGGTGCTCGCCTCCGCGCTGCGGCCGGCACTCACCGGGGCCGCGCTCGACGTGCTCGCGCGCCTGTACCCCGACGGTGTACGCGATTCGAGGCTGGCGGTCCCCGACCCGATCCACGATGCGGTCTGACGGATTCGCAAGGCATCGCCATCGGGTCTCGCTTTTGCTGCCGTCCGTCGACTCCCCGGCATCGGAACGTTGCGGGCGCCCGATGCGTTGTTGCAGCATCTTCGACACGAACCGGCCGTCGCCGGGCGTATACTGCACGCGATTTTTTAGGCGCCTCCCGGGGCGCCGAGCCGAGCCCACTGGAGTCCTTCACATGCGCTCGACCCGCTTCCCGATCACCCGCTTCGCACCCGCTGCGGCCGCCGCGATGGTGGCCGCGCTGCACCTGCCGGCCGCCACTGCCGAGCCGGCTTCCCCGCCCAGCTTCAACCCGCACAACTTCAAGTTCCCGGCCGGCGTCTACCGCTGCGAGCTGAACCGCAGCGTCGACGTCCGACAGGTCGCCCCCGACATGACGACCGCAGTGCTCCGCTTCGGCAAGAAGGAGTACCACATGAAGGCCGTCCACGCGCGCAGCGGCGCGTTGCGCTACGAGGACGACAAGTCGGGCATCGTCTGGCTGATCATCGCCGGCAAGTCGATGCTCCTCGACACCAAGCACGGACGCCAGCTGGCGAACGAGTGTCGCACCTGATGCTCGGTGAAGGGTGAAGGGTCGAGGGCGAAGCCCTGCCCCTTCCTTCACCCTTCCCGCTTCACCTCCCTCCCGCCTTCCCCCTTCACCTCCCTCCCCCCATCCGGAAAAACCCGCCCGATACTTGCGCGTAATCGGGCGATCGCCGAGACTGCGCGCCTACGAAACAACGCAGCCGAATCACGCGCGTGCCGTTCCAAGAGTCCGTTGCTCCCGAGCGGAATCTCCTGCAGGTCGACTCGCTCACACTCGCCTTCGGCGGGGTGCAGGCGCTCGGCGGCGTCAGCTTCTCGGTCGCCGCGGGCAGCATCACGTCGGTGATCGGCCCGAACGGCGCCGGCAAGACTTCACTGTTCAACACGATCTCCGGCTTCTATCGGCCGGCAAGCGGCTCGATCCGCTTCGAGGGCCGCGACATCACGCGGCTGCCTCCGCCGAAGCGCGCCGCGCTGGGCATCGCGCGCAGCTTCCAGAACATCGCGCTGTTCCGCGGCATGACCGTGCTCGACAACATCAAGCTCGGCCGGCACTGCCATCTGCGTACCAACGTCTTCGATGCGCTGCTCTATTTCGGCCGGGCGCGACGCGAGGAGCTGCAGCTGCGCGCCGAGATCGAGGAACGCGTCATCGACTTTCTCGAGATCGACCACATCCGGCATGCGCCGGTCGCGGCGCTTCCCTACGGCCTGCAGAAACGCGTCGAGATGGCGCGCGCACTGGCGATGCGCCCGAAGATCGTGCTGCTCGACGAGCCGGTCGCCGGGATGAACCGCGAGGAAACCGAAGATATGGCGCGCTTCATCCTCGACCTGCGCGCCGAATGGGACGTGACCGTGCTCATGGTCGAGCACGACATGGGCATGGTGATGGAGCTGTCCGACCACGTCGTCGTGCTCAACTTCGGCCAGGTCATCGCGCGCGGCACGCCGGAGCAGGTGCAGAACGATCCGGAAGTGATCCGCGCCTAT
>DATGRE010000293.1:0-3706 GCA_035303885.1 Zeimonas sp.
ACGGCCGCGGTGGCGGCGGCTACGGCGGAGGCAGCGGTGGCGGCGGCTACGGTGGCGGTGGCGGATACGGCGACGGAGGCGGCAACAACCGCGGCGGCTACGGCGGCCAGCGACGCGCGCGGCAGTTCGGGCAGTGAACGAAAAGAGAAGGGGGAAGGGAGAAGGGTGCCGAGCCGGCCGCTCGCAGTAGCCGGTTGAAGTGCCTCTTCCCCCTTCTCCCTTCTCCGCTCCCGGCGTCACATCTCCGAATAGTTCGGTCCCCCGCCTCCTTCGGGGACGACCCAGACGATGTTCTGCGTCGGGTCCTTGATGTCGCACGTCTTGCAATGCACGCAGTTCTGCGCGTTGATCTGCAGTCGTTCGACACCGGCATCGTCGCGCACGAATTCGTATACGCCGGCCGGACAGTAGCGCTGCTCGGGGCCGGCGTAGCGCGCGAGGTTGATCTGCACCGGCACCTGCGGATCCTTCAGCGTCAGGTGGACCGGCTGGTTCTCTTCGTGGTTGGTGTTCGAGATGAACACCGACGACAGCCGATCGAACGAGAATTTTCCATCGGGCTTCGGATACGCGATCGGCTTCGCTTCGGCCGCCGGCATCAGGTATTCGTGGTCAGGCCGCTTCACGTGCAGCGTGAAGGGCGCCTTGCCGCGAAACACCGTCTGGTCGATGCCGACCAGCAGCGTCCCGGCCCACAGTCCCTTGCTCATCGCGGCCTTGAAGTTGCGCGCCCGGTGCAGCTCCTCGCGCAGCCACGACCGCTCGAAGCCGTCGCGATAGGCGACGAGCTCGTCGCCCGAGCGTCCGGCGCCGATCGCCTCGAAGGCCGCTTCGGCCGCGAGCATCCCGCTCTTGATCGCCGCGTGGCTGCCCTTGATGCGCGACGCGTTCAGGAAGCCCGCCTCGCAGCCGATGAGGCAGCCGCCCGCGAAGGTGAATTTCGGCAGCGCGTTGATGCCGCCGGCCGTGATCGATCGGGCGCCGTACGCCAGCCGCTTGCCGCCCTCGAGCATGGAACGAATTGCCGGATGCGTCTTGTAACGCTGGAATTCTTCGTACGGCGACAGGTACGGATTACGGTAATTCAGACCGACGACGAAGCCGACGGCGATCTTGTTGTCGCGCCAGTGATAGAGGAACGACCCGCCGTAGGTATCGCTCTCGAGCGGCCAGCCGGCGGTGTGGATGACGAGGCCCGGCTCGAATTTCGAAGGCTCGATTTCCCACAGCTCCTTGATGCCGATCGCGTAGCTCTGGGGGTCGCGGCCGTCGTCGAGCCGGTAGCGTGCAATCAGCTGGCGGCCCAGGTGACCGCGCGAGCCTTCGGCGAAGAAGGTGTACTTGCCGTGCAGCTCCATGCCGGGCTGGAAGTTCGCGGTCGGCTCGCCGTCGCGACCGACCCCCATGTTGCCGGTGGCGATCCCCTTGACCGCGCCATTCGCGTCGTACAGCACCTCGGCGGCGGCGAAGCCGGGATACACCTCGATGCCGAGTGCCTCGGCCTGCGCACCGAGCCAGCGAACGAACTCGCCCAGGCTCACCACGTAGTTGCCGTGGTTGCGAAAGCATTCGGGCAGCATCCACCCCGGAACGCCGCGCGCGCCCTTCTCGGAGAGGAAGAGGAAGCGGTCTTCCTGCACCTCGGTGCTCAGCGGGGCCTCGCGCTCGCGCCAATCGGGGAAGAGCTCGGCGAGCGCGCGCGGATCCATCACCGCGCCCGACAGGATGTGCGCGCCGACCTCCGACCCCTTCTCGACGACGCACACGCCGATCTCCGTGCCCCGCTCGGTCGCGAGCTGCTTGAGCCGGATCGCGGCCGACAGACCCGCCGGGCCCGCGCCGACGATCACGACGTCGAACTCCATCGACTCGCGTTCGATTTCCATCTTCGTGTGCTCTCCGTTTCCGCCCGGCGCTGAAGGCGCCGCGATGCGCTGCGGATTGTCCCGGAAAGCGGCGCGCCCGCGCAAACGGTCGGGGCCGGCGCCCGGGGGCGATCGGCTACCATTTCCGGGAACATACGGAGGAGACTGCACGTGCCCACCCGATTCGATCTGGACGGAAAGATCGCGCTCGTCACCGGCGCTTCCAGCGGGCTCGGCGCGCGATTCGCGCGCGTGCTCGCCGACAACGGCGCCGAAGTCGTGCTGGCCTCGCGCCGCGTGGAACGCCTGAAGGAGCTGCGCGCCGAGATCGAGTCGACGGGAGGCAGTGCGCACGTGGTCGCGCTCGACGTCACCGACTTCGCGAGCATCCGAGACGCGGTCGAGCAGGCCGAGTCGCAGGCGGGCCCGATCGACATCCTCGTGAACAACTCGGGCGTGAGCACCACGCAGCGCCTGGTCGACGTTGCACCGGAAGACTTCGACTTCATCTTCGATACGAACACGCGCGGCGCGTTCTTCGTCGCCCAGCAGGTGGCGCGGCGGATGATCGCGCGCGCCCAGGAGGATCCGAAGCGCCAGGCACGCATCATCAACATCGCCTCGATGGCCGCGCTCCGCGTGCTCGCGCAGATCGGCGTCTACTGCATGAGCAAGGCCGCCGTCGTGCAGATGACGAAGGCGATGGCACTCGAGTGGGGGCGCTACGGGATCAACGTCAACGCCGTCTGCCCCGGCTACATCGAGACCGAGATCAATGCCGAGCACTGGAATACCGAGGCCGGACAGAAGCTCATTCGCATGCTGCCCCGGCGCCGGGTCGGGCAACCCGAGGATCTCGACGGCCTGCTCGTGCTGCTCGCCTCGGAGCGTTCCGGCTTCATCAACGGCGCGGTGATCGCCGCCGACGACGGCTTCGGCGTATGAGTGCGCCGGGAACCCCCGCCGCGTCGGAGCGCTTCGCGGGCGCCGATGCCGAGCGCGTCGCGCGCAGCTTCGAGCTGCGAACGCCGCCGGAGGGGTTCTGCGACGATCCGTATCCGTATTACGCGGCGTTGCGCACGCACGATCCCGTGCGCACGCTGGGCGACGGAAGCTTCTTCCTCACCCGGTACGACGACGTCTCCATCGTCTATCGGAGCGAACGCGCGAGCTCCGACAAGAAGATCGAGTTCGCGCCCAAGTTCGGCCGCACGCCGCTCTACGAGCACCACACGACGAGTCTCGTCTTCAGCGATCCGCCGTTGCACACGCGCGTGCGCCGCCTGATCCTCGGGGCGCTCAGCCAGCGGGCGGTATCGCGGATGGAGGCGGGCGTCGTGCAGCTCGTCGACCGTCTGCTGGACGAGATGCAGGAACGCGAGCGCGTCGACTTCATCGACGATTTCGCGGCTGCGATCCCGGTCGAGGTGATCGGCAATCTGCTCGCGGTGCCGCGCGAGGCGCGCAGGCCGTTGCGCGACTGGTCGCTGGCGATCCTCGGTGCGCTCGAGCCCGTTCCCACCGAGGCGATGCTCGAGCGCGGCAACCGGGCGGTGCGCGAGTTCTCGGCGTTCCTCGACGAGCTGATCGCCGACCGGCGTGCGCATCCGCTCGATCCCGACGAGGACGTGCTCACGCGGCTGATCCGGGGCGAAGAGAGCGGCGAGCGGCTCACGCACGTGGAGCTCGTGCACAACTGCATCTTCCTGCTCAATGCCGGACACGAGACGACGACGAATCTCATCGGCAACGGGCTCGACACGCTGCTGCGCCATCCCGACGAGCTGCGCCGGCTGCGCGACGACCGCGGTCTCGTGAACGCGGCGGTCGAGGAGATGCTG
>DATGRE010000294.1:0-5708 GCA_035303885.1 Zeimonas sp.
GGCGCGATCACGCCGGTGCCGCTCACGCACGACTGGTTTCGCGGTCTCGTGAACCTGCGCGGTTCGCTGTACGGCGTCTCCGATCTCGCCCGCTTCGAGGGTCGCGAGCCGACGCCGATCACCAAGTCGACGCGGCTGCTCGCGTTCGCCCCGCGATTGGGGCTGAACGGTGCGATCGTCGTCGACCGCATGCTCGGATTGCAGAGCACGGCGAGCTGGACCGAGGCGGCCCGCGACGACGCGCAGTCGTCGCCTTCGTGGCTGGGCCGCGACTGGATCGACCCCGATGGTCACCGATGGAGCGAACTGCGGCTCGAAGCGCTTGCGGGAGACGAGCGATTCCTCGCCGTGAACCGCTGATCCGCCTCGTGGAGAAACGACAATGAACATCACCGCAAGGCTTCCCGCTTTCCTGCAGCGACAGCCCCGCACCGCCGCGCTGGGGCCGGACACCGCGATCCTCGAAGACCTGCTGTCGCCGCCGCCCGAGCCCGCGCCGGTGTCGCCGGAGCCCGCGGTCGAAACCGCGCAGCGCGTCACCGTGCGGATGGACGTTCCACCGCCGCTGGCGGTGGAGCCGGAGGTGGCGGCGCCGGCCCCGCGCGAGCGCTTTCGCATCCCGTTCGTCGGAGCGATGTCGTTCCGACGGCAGATCCAGGTCTGGCTGCCGACGCTGCTGGTCGCGCTAGTGATGGCGTTCTTCCTGCTGCAGCTCGATGCGCGGCAGTCGAGCGACGCGTCGAGCTGGTTCCGGCAGCTCGGCGACGCGCTGACCCAGTCGCAGCGCGTGGCGAAGGCGGCGTCGCAGGCGATCGCGGGCGATCCGATCGCGTTCGGCCAGCTCAGCGACAGCCGCCTCGCGATGAACCGCGCGCTGAACGCGCTGGCGCGAGGCGAAGGCGACGAGCGGCCGGTGCCGTCGAACGTCCTGCCCGATCTGCGCACGCTCTCGCTCGTCTGGTCGCGTTCGGATCATGCCGTCATGGTGATCCTGAACCAGGACTTGCTGCTGCAGTCGTTGAACGGAATGCGCATCGACGCGACGCGGACCGAATCGCAGATGCTGCGCAACGCGCAGGCGGTGGTCGCGAGCCGGCTGCGCACCGGCGCGCCTGCACGCGACGTCGCGGCCGCGGCCGATCTCGTGACGCTCACGCAGGGCATCGGCAAGGACGTCAACGAGCTGATCCTCGGCGGTGCGCCCGACCCCGTGCTCGAGGCACGGCTGCGTCAGTCGATGAGCGAGCTGGCGCAGCTCGTCGACGGAATCCTCGGCGGCAGCGATCGCATGCGGCTGTCCGCGGTGAGCGATCCCGAGGCGCGCAAGGCGCTCACCGAGCTGAAGCAGATGCTGTCGGCCGTCGCGCCGCAGGTCGCCGCGGTCGTGTCGAGCCTGCCGCGCCTGCAGCAGGCGCGGCAGGCCGAGCGGCACGTGTTCGGCGACAGCGAGGTCGTGCAGACGCTGCTCGAGGAGATCCGCGCGAAGCTGCAGGCGCGCGATGCGCTGCGCGTCTGGTACGTCGCGGCCGCGGCGCTGTTCGGCGTGATCGCGCTGATCGCCCTGTACGGCCTGTTCCGTGCGTTCCTGTCCGAGAGCGAGCAGCGCGCGGCCGAGGCCGAGCGGCAGGAAGCCGCGGCGCGTCGCCAGGAACAGCAGGCCAAGGCCGCGAACGACCAGAACCAGGCGGCGATCCTGCGCCTGATGAACGAGCTGCAGGAGGTCGCCGACGGCGACCTCACGGTGCAGGCCACCGTCTCGGAGGACATCACCGGCGCGATCGCCGACTCGGTGAACTACACGGTCGAGGAGCTGCGCAGCCTGGTGAGCCGGATCAACAGCACGGCCGACCAGGTGAGCGAGGCGTCGTCGCGTGCGCAGGTCACCGCGTCGAGCCTGCAGGCCGCGAGCGAGCAGCAGTCGCGCGAGATCCGCGACACCGGCGAGGCGGTGCTGCGCATGGCGCGGCAGATCAACGAGGTCTCGACGCGCGCCGCCGAGTCGGTGCAGGTGGCGCGCCAGTCGCTCGGGGCCTCCGAGGAAGGCTCGCGCGCGGTGGACAACGCGATCGCGGGCATGAACGGCATTCGCGACCAGATCCAGGAGACCGCCAAGCGCATCAAGCGGCTCGGCGAGTCGTCGCAGGAGATCGGCGAGATCGTCGAGCTGATCTCGGACATCACCGAACAGACCAACGTGCTCGCGCTGAACGCCGCGATCCAGGCGGCCTCGGCCGGCGAGGCGGGCCGCGGCTTCACCGTCGTCGCCGAGGAGGTGCAGCGGCTGGCCGAGCGTTCGGCCGAGGCGACGCGGCAGATCTCGACGCTGATCCGCACGATCCAGACCGACACGCAGGACGCGGTGGCGGCGATGGAGCGCAGCACGCAGGGCGTGGTCGAAGGCGCACGGCTGTCCGACGAGGCCGGCCGCGCGCTGGGCGAGATCGGCCGGGTCTCGACGCTGCTCGCCGAGCTGATCGAGGACTTCTCGGCGACGACTTCGCGCCAGGCGTCGTCGGCCGGCAGCGTCGCGCAGGCGATCCAGCGCATCCTGCTCGTCACCGAGCAGACCAGCGAGGGAACCTTGCAGACCGCCGGGTCGATCCGCCATCTGTCCGAGCTCGCGCAGGAGCTGAAGAACTCGGTGGCTCGATTCAAGGTCGCCTGAAACGGAAGCGGTGATGACCGAAGCGCATCGGAACGAAAGCCCGGAAGCCGCCGATCTCGCGACGCTGTCGTGGTGCATCGGCGAAATCCGCGAATCGCTCGCGGCTTGCGAGCATGGCTTGCGGGCCTGCCTTCAGGACACGCACGGTGAGTCGGTCGCCGCGCCCGAGGAGCGCCCGGGACTGGCGGCGGCACGCGCGGCACTGCACCAGGCGCACGGCGCGCTGGCGGTGGTGGACCTCGCCGGCGTCACCACCGTGACCGGCGAAGCCGAGACCGTGCTCGAGCGCGTCGCACGTGGCCAGCTCGCGCTCGACGAGCCGCTGATCGCCGCTTTCGCACGCGCCTTCGCCGCGATCCTCGAATATCTCGACGAGCTGCTGCTCGGCGAGCCGCAACAGCCGCTGTACCTGTTCCCCTATTACGCCTCGCTGCTCGAGCTGCGGGGTGCCGAGCGCATCCATCCGGCCGATCTCTTCGTCGTGCCCGTGCGTGCTCAGCTCGTCGCCAACGACGCGATCCGCGAGCGCGACCGGGCCGAGCTCGTCGCCACCCGCGTCTCGTTCGAGCGCGCACTGCTCGCGGTGCTGCGGGACCCGGCCGACAGCGAAGGACTGGCCGCGCTGCACGCCTCGGTAGCGACGATCGGCGCCTCGCAGATCGGTGCGGCGCACCCGACGTTCTGGAAGGTCGCGCTCGCTTATTTCGAGGCGCTGCGCGACGGCGCGCTCGCGCTCGACGTCTACGGTAAGCGGCTGCTCGCGCGGCTGAACCTGCAGCTGCGGCGTTCGATCGCCGAGGGCGCGCCCGTCGCCGATCGGCTGCTGAAGGACACGCTGTTCGCGCTCGCCGGGGCCGACGAGGCGCGCAGCGCGGGTTCGATGCTGGTGGCCGAGGTGCGGCGCGCCTTCGGCCTGCCGGGCAGCGTGCCGTCCGATTTCACGACGCCGCGCTTCGGCCGCATCGACGTGCGCGCGCTGCAGACCTCGAAGGAGGCGATCGCGCGCGCCAAGCTCGCCTGGGAGAAGCTCGCGGGGGGCAATGCGGCCGAGCTCGCATCGTTCACGCAGGCCGTCGCCACGTTGCGTTCCGCGGTGGCGAGCCTGCCGTTCCCCGGCGTGCAGGCGCTGGCCGAGGCGTTCGGCGAAGCGAGCCGAACGCTCGCGCTCGCCCAGCCGGTTCCGGCCGAGACGCTCGCGCTCGAGCTGGCTTCCGCGCTGCTCTTCGCGGAACAGATCTTCGAGCGCGGATTGAAGGGGCAGGGCGACTACGACGCGCACGCCGGCGAAATGGCCGAGCGGGTGCTGCAGTGCTGCGCGGGTCGACCCCTCGCCGACGAGATGCCGCAGTGGCTGCGCGACATCAGCCGTGCCGCGCAGGAGCGGCTCACGATGGCCACCTTCATCGCGGAAGCGCAGGACAACCTGCGCTCGGCCGAGCAGACGCTCGACGCGTTCTTCCGCGACGCTTCGCAGCGCGCCGATCTCGCGCAGACCGCGCGCCGCCTGCGCCAGGTCGCCGGCGCGCTCGAGCTGCTCGGTCATTCCGACGCGGCCGCCGCATCGCAGGCGGTGGCGGCGCGGATCGACGAGTTCGCGGTACGCGACGGCATTCCTCCGCTGGAGCTCTGCCAGACCGTCGCCGACAGCGTGGGCGCGCTCGGCTTCTTCGTCGAGCGTCTGCAGCAGAGCAAGCCCGGGGGCGCACGTTTCGTGTTCGATGCGGCGAGCGGTCGTTTCGATGCGGTGCTCGACGAGCCCCGCGCCGATCCGCGCACGGTCGTCGTCGAGCTCGACGGAACCGCCGAGTCGCTGCTGGCGCAGCACACACGCCAGGCGGCCGAGCTGGCGAACGCACTCGCGCTGCGTCCGGACGACGCGACGACGCGCGACGCGTTGCGTCGCACCCTCGCGAAGGTCCGCGACGACGCGCATTTCGCCGATGATGCATCGCTGAAGACGCGCGCCGCCGAGGCGATCGCGTGCCTCGACGGCGCCACCGGCGACGACCTGTCGCCGGTGATGGAAGCGGTCGCGAAGCTCGCGGGCGGCGCAGCGGCGACACCCGCCGCGCCGGAAGCCGCCGAGGAGGCCGATCGGCCCGAGGAGGATATCGACCGCGAGCTGCTCGAGATCTTCCTCGGCGAGGCACGCGAAGTGCTCGAGGCGATCGCAGACGCCGGCGCGCAATCGCGGCGGGCTCCCGGCGACACCGCGCTGCTGACGACGATCCGTCGCGGTTTCCACACGCTGAAGGGCTCGAGCCGGATGGTCCGGCTGGTCGATTTCGGCGAAGCCGCCTGGGCGATGGAGCAGGTGCTGAACCTGTGGCTTGCCGAGGAGCGCGCCGCGACCGACACGCTGCACGCGCTGATCGACGCTGCGCACGTGCGCTTCGCCCGCTGGGTCGACGCGCTGCAGGCCGACACGGCGCCGGCGATCGACCCTGCGCCGATCGTTCGCGCGGCGACCGCGCTGCGCGAAGGGCGCGAGGCGGAGGCGACGCTTTCGCCCGACGCGGACGACGGCGACGGCGAGGATGCCGCAGCGCGTGCCGGCGAGGAGACCGTCGTCGCGTGGGAAGCGGTCGAGGTCGACGCCGCTGCGGCGTGCGGCGTCGAGGCGGGCGACGACGTCGAGCCGCGCGAATCGCAGCAGGCCGTCGACATCGTCGACGTCGTCGAGCCGATCGAAGATCTCGACGCGATCGGGCTCGCCGAGCCCGTGGAAGACGTTCCCGTCGAAGCCGACGAACGCGTCGACTTCGTCGAGGCGGTCGATGCAGCGGAACCGTTCGAGGTCTCCGAGTCGATCGAAGCGACCGTTTCCGATGCGGGCGATGCGCTCGAATCCGCGGCCGCGGAATCGGGGGAAGGCGTCGAGACGATCGAAAGTGCCGAATCGATCGAGCTCCCTGAACACGTAGGAGCCGACGAGCCGATCGAAGCGCTGGAGCGGATCGAAGCGGTCGAGCGGATCGAAGCGGTCGAGCCGGTCGAAGTGGCCGAGCCGGTCGAAGTGACCCAACCGGTCGAAGCGATCCAA
>DATGRE010000295.1:0-4906 GCA_035303885.1 Zeimonas sp.
CGGGTGCGCCGGCCTCGTTCTCCTGCGCAGCCAGCGCGGCGTTGTGTGCGCGCAGCAGCAGGTCGGCCCAGATGTAGCGGATCAGATGCGCCTTCGTCGGGAAGTAGCGGTACAGCGACATCGGCGGCACACCGACCTCGCTGGCGAGCTTGCGCATCGACAGTGCCTCGTAGCCGCCGTCCTCGAACATCCGCAGCGACGCGCGCACGGCCTGCTCGTGCAACTCGCGCTGCTGGGTTCGCGTGCGGCGGGTGCGCTGCGGACGAAGACCGGAGCTGTCCATCGGCGTCCCCCTTGTTCTACTTCTACTTTTGCCAAATTCTGACACCGTACGCGCACGCATGCACGCTGTATCGCATTAGCCTTTGCGTTCATGTACGCCATATCGTATCGTTCGTTCGTCCTTGCCCGCGAATTTCCGGGGCAGGCTTCCCGGAAACGATGCCCGCGTCCTCTCTCGCCGTCGAACGCTTCGCACGCCTGCACGAGGTCGCCGCCGCCGTCGTGCGCCTGTTCGCCGCCGGCGACTGGACACCCGAGCGCGGTCGATCGATCGAAGCCGGACTGCGCGCGCTGCTGCTGGCCCGCACCGCGGAGGGCGACGACGACGCGTGCGGCGCAGTGCTCGAGGCGCTCGCCGCGGCGGACCTCTTCGACCCGGCAGTCATCGCCGACCGCGGTCCCTTCCTGGAACGGTTGCTCGCGTTGCGCGACGGCGCGCTGCTCGACGCAGCCGGCCTGCCACGCGACGCGCAGCCCCCCGGATGGTCCTACACGCCAGCCGGCCACGACACCTCGATGCCCGCACCCGCAGCATCGTCGCCCGCCTGCGCCGCTTGGCCGACTGCGGACGGATCGTCGTCCGAACAGCGATTCACCGGGCTGCTGACCCGCGCGCTCACCCGGCTGTACCGCGCCGATTTCGCGCTCCGCGACCAGACGATCGTCAGCGTGACCGATGCGCGCGGCGTGATCGTCGAGGTGAACGAGGCCTTCTGCCGCGTGAGCGGATACCGCCGCGAGGAGCTGCTCGGAGCGCGGCACTCGATCGTGAAATCGGGCCGCCACCCGCAGGCGTTCTACGACGAACTCTGGCGGACCATCACCGCGGGGCGGATCTGGACCGGGGAGATCTGCAATCGGCGCAAGGACGGCGGGTACTACTGGGTGCGCTCGACGATCGTCCCGGTGCTCGGCGCCTCGGGTCGACCCGAGGAGTACGTCTCGGTGCGGTCCGAGATCACCGCCGACAAGCAGTCGGACGAGCGGCTCGCACTGCTCGAGCGCGCGATCCTGTCGAGCAGCAGCGGGATCGTCGTCGCCGACGCACTGTGCGCCGAGCTGCCCATCGCCTGGGCGAGCCCCTCGTTCGCGCGACTGCTCGAACGCGACGAGCAGGCGCTGCAGGGCGTGTCGCTCGTCGAGCTGCTTGCCGCAGGACAGTCCGCCGACGTCTACGACGCGCTCGACGCGCTGCTGCACGACGCCGAGGGCGGCACGATCGTGCTGCGCGGCGCACGCACCGACGGGACGCCGCGCACGCTCGACCTGCGCGTCTCGCCGATGCGGCACTCGGGCGTGACCACGCACGTGGTCGGCATCGTCGCCGACGCGACCGAGCTCGAGGAGACGCGCAGCGCGCTTCGCGATCGCGAGGAACGGCTGCAGCGCAGCCAGGCGCACGCCGGCTTCGGCACCTGGGACTGGGAGATCGAAACCGGCCGACTGTACTGGTCTGCATCGATCGCTTCGATGTTCGGCCTGGGGACCGGCGAGATCCACACGACCTACGATCGCTTTTTCGCCGCCGTGCATCCGTACGACCGGCAGCGCGTCACCGACGCGGTGCAGGCCTGCCTCACGCTCGACCGGCCCTACGATGTCGAGCACCGGTGCATCCGGCCCGACGGGAGCATACGCTGGGTGCACGAGACCGGGCACGTGCTGCGCGACGAGCGCGGGCGTCCGGCGCGCATGCTGGGCGTCGTCTCCGACGTCACCGATCGCCGCGCGCTGGCGGACGAGCTGCAGCGCACGCAGCAGCGGCTGGCACTCGCGCAGGAGCTCGCGCGGCTCGGCGACTGGCGGCTCTCGGACCGCGGCAAAGCATGGTGGTCGACCACGATGTACGCGCTGTACCAGCGCGATCCGGCCACGTTCCACCCACAGTCGGAGAGCTTCGTGCAGGCCGCCGATCCGCGCGACCGTCCGCTGGTCGAGCGGGCGCTCGCCGATGCTCGCGACGGGCGCGAGTCCGACTGCCTGCATCGCGTTGCGCTGCCGAACGGCGAACGCCGTTGGGTGCGCCTGCGCGCACGTCCCGAATTCGACGAGCTCGGCGCCGTCGTCGCACTCGCCGGCACGGTCCAGGACGTCAACGACGCGGTCCATCGCGAGGACTGCGCACGGCTGCTGCGCCGCGTGATCACGATGGGCGAGGACGCATTCGCGATCGCCGACCGGCACGGCGAGCTGATCTACGCGAATCACGCCTGGCGTCGCATCCTCGGGCGCGACGACGAACGCCGGCCGCGGGGTCCGCTGCTCGCCGCGTGCGCGCAGCCGGAGCGCGACACGCTCGCGCGCGAGCTGCAAAGGGGCGACCCCGCGCTGCACCATCGCGGCGACCTGCCGATGCAGCGCGCCGACGGAACGTCGTTCGTCGCACGCGGCGAGATCGCCGTGTCGCACGACACGCGTGGCGACGTGCAGTACTTCGTGCACCAGTTCCGCGACGCCGGTGAAGCGCTCGCGCACGAACGTGCGCTCGCCGAAGCCCAGGTCGAGGCCGCGCGCGCCCGCGAAGCCGCCTATCGCGTCGTCGCCGATGCCTGCGAGGCGTTGCACGCGCCGTCGCAGGCGGTGCTCGCCTTCGCGCACATGCTTTCGACGCGGCCCGAGCTCTCGGCCGTGGCGCGGCAATGCGTACGCCAGGTGCTCGATGCCGGCCGACGCATCCTGCACGTCGTCGGCGACGAGCTCGACCGCGCACGCGCCGAGGCCGGCCGGCTGTCCCTGCGCATCGAGTGCGTCGCGCTCGACGCATTGCTCGCTGCGCTGCGCCGGCCCGGGCTGGACGGTCCCGCACTCGAGCTGCGCGTCTCGATCGCCTGCGCCGAGCCCCTTGCCGCTCGCTGCGACCCGATGCGCGTGCGACAGGCGCTGCGTGCGCTGCTCGCCGGCGCCCGCGAAGGCTCGCTCGTCGCAACGCGCCCGTCGTCCGCCGACGGCGACGCGCCGGTCGAGTTTCGCATCGTTCGCGAAGCCGATGCCGCGAGCGCGCGCGAGCGCGAGTCGCTCGCGCGGCTGCTGCTCGAGCGCATGGGCGCGACGCTCGCGCGGGCGCGCAGCGAGGAGACGATCGAGACGCTCGTCGTCCGACTGCCCGCCGCGCGGCCGGCAGACGACACGGGCACGACGCTGGACGACGGCGGGACGGCACCGGTCGCGCCGCCCGAACTCGAAACCGCATCCGACTCCGGGCCCGCCTCCGATTCCGCAACCGCATCCGAATCGGAACCCGCGTCTGCGCCGGAACCGGTGCGCCGCACCGTGCTGCACGTCGACGGCGACCACACGCGCCTGTCGCTGCTGCAGGAACTGTTCCGCGACGACGCCCGGGTACGGATACTGCTGTCGCCGTCGACCCTGCTCGCCGTCGAGCTGGCACTGGCGAAGCGACCCGACGTCGCGATGGTCGACGTCGATTCGGCTGCGGTCGACGGCTTCGCGATGATCCGCGAGCTGAAGAGCGACCCGCGCACGCGCGACCTTCCGGTGATCGCGCTGACCGCCGACGTATCGGAACGCAACCGCCGATGCATCGAGGGCTGCGGCTTCTTCCGCTTCGTCGAGAAGCCGCTGTCGCTGCCGGAACTGCTGCGGACGATCGACGCCGCCCTCGCGCTCAGGACGCGCTGAAGAGCTCGCGCAGCCGACGTTCGAACTCGCCGATCGGCGCGGGCACGCCGTACAGGTGGCCCTGGAAGCGGCGACAGCCGTTGGCCTCGAGGAAGGCGCGCTGCGCCGCGGTCTCGACGCCTTCGGCGATCACCTCGATCGAAAGGCTCGCCGCCATGCCGATGATCGTCTGCACGACGACCGCGTCGTTGCGGTTCGCAGGCAGGTTGCGTACGAACGACTGATCGATCTTCAGCTGATCGAGGGGCAGGCGGGCGAGATAGGTCAGCGACGAATGTCCGGTGCCGAAGTCGTCCATCGAGAAGCCGACGCCGAGCTTGCGGATCTCGCGCATCGTCGCGACGGTCTCGTCGATGTCGAGCACCACCAGGCTCTCGGTGAGCTCGAGCTTGAGCCGACCGGGGCACACGCCCTCCGCACGCATCGCCGCGCGCACGCGCTCGACGAAATCGGCCTGGCGGAACTGCTTCGGGCTGACGTTCACCGACAACTGCAGGTCGCGAAAGACTTCCGACTCCGCCCACGCCGCCAGCTGCGCGCATGCGCGCTGCAACACCCAGTCCCCGATGTCGAGGATCAGCTCGCTCTCCTCGGCGAGCGCGATGAACTCGCCCGGAGGAATCACGCCGCGCACCGGATGGATCCAGCGCAGCAGCACTTCGGCGCCCACCGCGTCGCCGTACTCGTCGACCTGCGGCTGGAAATGCAGCTGCAGCTGGTTCTCCGGCAGCGCCTGGCGCAGGTCGGCCTCGAGCTCGGCGCGCTCGGTCATCGCCGCGTGCGTGCGCGCGTCGAAGGGATCGTCTCGTCGGCCTTGCGCTTCTGCGTGATGTCGGTGAACACGGCCACGTAGTGCTCGACGCGGCCCTCGTCGTCGGTCACCGCGGTGATGCTCAGCCACTCCGGGTAGAGCTCGCCGTTCTTGCGACGGTTCCACAGCTCGCCCTGCCAGTGCCGGTCGCGCTCGAGCGCCGCTTCCATCGCA
>DATGRE010000296.1:0-3863 GCA_035303885.1 Zeimonas sp.
GGCGCCCGCTCGGGAAGCGCCTGCATCGGCCCGCTCGCCGCCGCCGTTCCGGGCCGGTGCGGCGCGAGCGCGCGCTCGACGGCGGCGCGCTCGAAGGCCATCGCCCGGTCCGCGCCGCCCGCTTCCACGCGCCGCGCGGCAAGCGGGCGCTCCACGCCGGCGGCGCGTTCGACCGCAACCGCGAGGTCGAGAACGGCGGCCCGATCGGGCGGCGCCGCGCGCTGCAGCGCCGGCGCCGGTGCGCGCTCGGGCACGCGCGACAGCGCATTGCACGTGAGTGCGGCGGCGTAGGGCAGCGAGTGCAGCAGCAGGATCGTCGTCCACAGCGTCGCCTCGATCTGGCCGGGCGGCTGCGTGACCAGCACGCCGAGCGCGCAGACGACGAGCCCGGTGAAGAGGAAGGCTTCCTCGCGCACGGGCAGCGCCGGCCGCGCCTGCGCGGTCTTGGCATCCTGGCCGCTCGCCTTCCGGGTGATCTCGAACACCGCGCTGCGGAACGCGAGGCCGCTGAAGATGCCGCGGGCGATCGCGTGCGACAGCGCCATACCGGCCAGCGCCGAGCCGAGGATGTCCGAAGCGGTGCAGCGCACGCGGCGCGCATAGAGCAGCGGCCCGAACAGCGCCTTGACCGCGAAGAACACGAACAGCGGCAGCATGAACAGCGCGATCGGCAGGCTGAACCAATGAGGCGCGGCGAGGATGCCCACCGTCCAGAGCATCGCCGCGAACGCGAACACCAGGTGCAGCGCATCGCCGATCCACGACAGCCACCCGGTCAGGAAGTGGTAGCGCTGGCCGGCGGTGAGCCGCTCGCCCGACACCAGCGCGCTCCAGTGCCCCTTGAGGATCTGCATCGCGCCCTGCGCCCAGCGGCGGCGCTGCTTGCGGAACGAGCCGAAGTCCTCCGGCGTCAGGCCCTGGCCCATCACCTCGTCGACGTAGACCGTGGAATAGCCGGCCTGCATCAGGCGCAGGCCGAGCTCGGCGTCCTCGCAGATCGTCCACTCGGCCCAGCGACCGTGCTCGCGCAATGCCTGCGCGCGGATCAGCGTCATCGTGCCGTGCTGGATGATCGCGTCGCGCTCGTTGCGATGGTGCATGCCGATGCGGAAGAAGCCGTCGTACTCGAAGTTCATCATCCGCCGCAGCGGCTGGCGCTGCCATTCGCGGTGCGCCTGCGGCGCCTGCACGACCGCGACCCCGGGGTCGTCGAAATGCGCGACCAGCGAGCGCAGCCAGTCGCGCCGCACGACGTAATCGGCGTCGACGACGCCGACGATCTCCGCCGCGGGATCGGTCTGCTCGAGCCCGTAGTTCAGCGCCCCCGCCTTGAAGCCCGGCCAGCTCGGCAGGTGGAAGAAGCGGAAGCGCGCGCCGAGCCGCTCGACGTGCGCCTGCACCGGCCGCCACAGCGCCTCGTCCTTCGTGTTGTTGTCGATGACCAGGACTTCGTAGTTCGAATAGTCGAGCCGGGCGAGGCTGTCCAGGGTGGCGATCACCATCTCCGGGGGCTCGTTGCAGCAGGCCAGGTGCACCGAGACGCGCGGCTCGCGCGCGCCGGCCGGCAGCGGCTTCGGGTCGAAGACGCGGCGCAGGTTGCCGGGCCAGTACATCTCGACGAACTCGAAGCCGTTGGCCAGCAGGATCGCGACCATCGCGCCGAGCGACGGCAGCAGCAGTGCGAGCGCCGCCCAGTCGGTGGGCCGCAGGTAATAGTCGAACGGCAGCGCGACGAGCCAGACGGCGAGCGAAGCGACCGTCTGGATCATCACCGCGAAGCACAGCCGGCTCGCCAGGCGCAGGCGTGCGAAGGCCGCGAAGAACCAGAGGATCGGGCCGAACGCAAGCAGCGACGCGGCGAGCGCCTTGTCGGCCCACCGCGGATCGTCGTCGATCGGACCGGTCATCGGGAACTTCGGGTTGCGGTCGGCATCGAACATGCCCCAGTACGCACCGACGCGGCCCTCGTTCGCGGTCTTCCACGGCTGGTCGATCGCCTCCATCAGGTAGTAGTCGATCGAGTTGGCGCGCGCGTAGGCGACGAACTCGCGGATGAAGCGCGCCTGCGTCCCCGGCGTCGCCTGGGCGATCTCGAAGCGGTCGCCGCGGCTCGGCCAGCCGATCTCGCCGATGACCACCGGCTTGTCGGGGAATCGCCGGCGCAGCTGATCCAGGCGCTGCATCGCGTGCTCGAGCGCCGCCTCGTCGGGCACGCCCTCCCAGTACGGCAGCAGGTGCACGGTGATGAAATCGACGTGCCGGACGAGCTCCGGATACGACAGCCAGATGTGCCAGGGCTCCGCGGTGGAGACGGCGGCGTCGGTCGCCTTGCGCATCTCGTTCAGGTAGCCGATGAGCTGGTGCACGTCGACGTCATCGCGCAGCATCGCCTCGTTGCCGACGATGATCCGCTCGATGTTGCCGTGCTCGTGCGCGGCGCGCTTGGCGGCCTCCATCTCGCGACGGTTGTTCAGCGAACGGCGATCGAGCCAGACGCCGGCGGTGACCTTCAAGCCGTAGCGGGCGGCGATCGCCGGCAGCTCGGGGATCTCGCTCGAGCTGTACGTACGGATCCGGCGCGTGTGATCGGCGAGCATCGCGAGGTCGTTCTCGACGTCCTCGACGCTCGGATAGCGGCGTTTCGTCGGGTCGTCCCAGCGCTGGAAGGCGTTGTACGCCATGCCGGTCACGCGACCGTGGAAATCGGGCGCCTCGATCGGCGGGTTCAGCAGCTGCCACACGCCGAGGTTCGCCGCGACGATGGCCAGTGCGAGCAGCAGCGCCGGCACCGATACCATGGAGGGAAGCCGACGCGCGATCGCGTACACGCGTCGCGCGGGAGCGCGCAATTCGAGGTGCATCGAAATCCGGAGCGAATGGACGATGGGGTGCGAACATTACCGAAGTCCCCGCGAAACCACGGGTAAACCCGACCTTGTCCGCTCGGCGCGCAGGGCGTAGCAAGCCCCGTGCCCCCGACCCCGCTTCGCGCCTCGGGTGCGCAACCCGCTCCTTCCGGCCCCGGCACGCGCGAAATCGTCGCGCTCGCGCTCTTCGCCGCGGCGCTGCTCGCCTGGTGGGCCTGGCTCGGCGCGGCGCGGCCCGTGCCGGAGCCGCGCGCCGAACGCGTCGACTGCGTCTCGTACGCACCGTTCCGGCGACCCGGCGAAACCCCCTTCGACGCGTCGCAGCGCGTCTCGCCCGATCGCATCCGCGCCGACCTGGCGCTGCTCTCGTCGATCACCGGCTGCGTTCGCACGTACTCGATCGACCAGGGGCTCGACGCCGTCCCCTCGGTCGCGCGCGAGCTGGGCATGCAGGTGCTGCTCGGCGTCTGGCTCGGGCGTGATCGCGTACGCAATGCGCTCGAGTTCGAGCGCGCGCTCGAGCTCGCCGAAGCGCACCGCGACACCGTGCGCGCGCTCGTCGTCGGCAACGAGGTGCTGCTGCGCGGCGAGCTGTCCGAGGACGAGCTGATCGCGCTCGCCGGCCGCGCGCAGCGCGCGCTCGACGTTCCGGTCACCTATGCCGACGTCTGGGAGTTCTGGCTGCGCCATCCGCGCCTGGCGTCCAGCGTCGACTTCGTCACCGTGCACGTGCTGCCGTACTGGGAGGACGAGCCGGTGGCGGTCGACGACGCGATCGGGCACCTCTTCGCGGTGCACCGGCGCGTGCAGGCGGCCTTTCCCGATCACGAGATCCTGATCGGCGAGACCGGCTGGCCGCGCGCCGGGCGCCAGCGGCGCGCGGCGGTGCCCGGGCGCGTGGAGCAGGCGCGCTTCGTGCGCGGCTTCGTCGACGCCGTGTCCGACAAGCCGCTGCGCTACAACCTGATCGAGGCCTTCGACCAGCCGTGGAAGCGG
>DATGRE010000297.1:0-14479 GCA_035303885.1 Zeimonas sp.
GAGCATCGGCTCACCTCGATTGCAGGTGCGGCAACCCCACGCACATTCGCGACTCTCGTTACCTCAGCCGAAAACCCACCCCGATTCCGCTCAACCACATCGATGCGCCGCTTTTCGACGCGTCGAACGCCGCACGTCGACGCGGGCGTTGCGGGCGCTGTGCGCTTGCCGGCGGGGGTGGGCGCTTGGGAGCCGAGGGCCCCTGCCCGTTGCCCGGCGCTCGGCAAGCCGAGCGCTACCGAAAGCAAACTCGCGGGACCCGGCGCGTTGCGGCGCGAAGCGCCGCTACGCAGCGGGTGCGAATTTGCGAGGTAGGCGAGGGAAGCCCCCGCGAAGCGGGGGCCGCCGACGTGCGTCGTGCAAGCCACAGCGGTACGCGCAGAGCCCGTCGCCACGCGCGCATTGCGCCAAGCTCGGCGGCACCCGCAGAGTTGGTCGCAGGCACGCGCCTACTTCGCCAGCTCCCGCATCGCCCGCTCGAGCCCCTGCAGCGTCACCGGATACATCCGGTTCTGCATGATCTGCCGGATGACGGCGATCGACTGCCGGTACTCCCAGACGCCCTCGGGCTCCGGGTTCAGCCACGCGAACTTCGGGAAGCGCTCGACGAGCCGGCGCAGCCAGACCGCGCCCGCTTCCTCGTTGTTGTACTCGACCGAGCCGCCGGGCTGCAGCACCTCGTAGGGGCTCATCGTCGCGTCGCCGACGAAGATCAGCCGGTAGTCGGGGTTGTACTTGCGCAGGATGTCCCAGGTGTCGAAGCGCTCGGCGTGCCGGCGACGGTTGTTCTTCCAGACGAAGTCGTAGACGCAGTTGTGGAAGTAGTAGAACTCGAGGTGCTTGAACTCGGTCTTCGCCGCGGAGAACAGCTCCTCGGTCTGCCGGATGTGATCGTCCATCGTGCCGCCGACGTCGAGCAGCATCAGCACCTTGATCGTGTTGTGTCGCTCGGGAACCATCCGGATGTCGAGGTAGCCGGCGTTGCGCGCGGTGGAGGCGATCGTGTCGTCGAGGTCGAGCTCCTCCTCGGCGCCCTCGCGCGCGAACCTGCGCAGGCGGCGCAGCGCCACCTTGATGTTGCGCGTGCCGAGTTCGACCTGGTCGTCATAGTCGCGGTAGGCGCGCTGCTCCCACACCTTCACCGCGGTGCGGTTGCCCGCCGAAGGCCCGCCGATGCGGATGCCTTCCGGGTTGTAGCCGCCGTTGCCGAAGGGCGAGGTGCCGTTCGTGCCGATCCACTTGCTGCCGCCCTCGTGGCGCTCCTTCTGCTCCTCGAGCAGCTGGCGCAGCCGCTCGAGCAGCTTGTCGAGTCCGCCCATCGCCTCGATGGCCGCCTTCTCCTCGGGCGTGAACTCGCGCTGCAGCTGGCGCTTGAGCCAGTCGAGCGGCAGGTCGATCTCGATGCCCGGAATGTTGCGCACGCCGTTGAAGTACGAGCCGAAGGCCTTGTCGAACTTGTCGAAGTTGCGCTCGTCCTTGACGAGCGTCGCGCGCGACAGGAAATAGAACTCGTCGATCGAAGGGCCGATCACCTGCTCGCGCATCGCCTCGAGCAGCAGCAGGTACTCCTTGATCGACACCGGCAGCTTCGCGCTGCGCAGATGCAGGAAGAAATCGATCAGCATCGTCGTTCTCCGACGCGCATCGACAGCCGCAGCCGCAGCCCCTCGCGCACCGCCGGCCATTCGGCGGCGAGGATGCTGTAGACGCAGGTGTCGCGCAGCGTTCCGTTGGGCATCACCCGGTGGTGCCGCAGCACGCCGTCGAGCTTCGCGCCGAGGCGTTCGATCGCCCGACGGCTCGCGTGGTTCAGGAAATGCGTGCGCAGCTCGACGGCGATGGCGCCGAGCCGCTCGAAGGCGTGCCCGAGCAGCAGCAGCTTGCATTCGGGATTGACCACGGTGTGCTGCGCGCTCGACGCGTACCAGGTGTGGCCGACCTCGAGCCGCCGGTGCTCGGCTTCGACGTGAAGATAGCGCGTGCATCCGACGATCGCATCGTCGGCGCGCCGGCGCACGACGAAGGGCAGGGCGCCTTCGCGCTCGCGCATCTCGAGCGCCGCATCGACGTATGCGGCCGTCTGCCCGGGGGCGGGCACCGACGTATACCACAGCCGCCAGAGCTCGCCGTCGGCCGCGGCGCGCGAGAGCGCGTCGACGTGCGAGTGCGCGAGCGGTTCGAGCACCACATGCTCGCCCTCGAGCACGACGGGTTCGATCCAGCGGGCCATGGCACTCGGGACGCGTCTTTACCGGTTGTGGCGCGCCATGAAGATGAGCCGCTCGAACAGGTGCACGTCCTGCTCGTTCTTCAGCAGCGCGCCGTGCAGCGGCGGGATGACGCTCTTGCCGTCCTTCGCGCGCAGCGCCTCGGGCGGGATGTCCTCGGCCACCAGCAGCTTCAGCCAGTCGAGCAGCTCGCTGGTGGAGGGCTTCTTCTTCAGCCCGGGCAGCTCGCGCATCTGGAAGAAGGCCTCGAGCGCTTCCTTCACGAGCGTCTGCTTCAGGTTGGGGAAGTGCACGTCGACGATCTTCTGCATCGTTTCCTTGTCGGGAAACTTGATGTAGTGGAAGAAGCAGCGGCGCAGGAACGCGTCGGGCAGCTCCTTCTCGTTGTTCGACGTGATCATCACCACCGGCCGGTGCTTCGCCCGCACGAGCTCGCGCGTCTCGTAGACGTAGAACTCCATCCGGTCGAGCTCGCGCAGCAGGTCGTTGGGGAACTCGATGTCGGCCTTGTCGATCTCGTCGATCAGCAGCACGACCGGCCGGTCGGACTCGAAGGCCTGCCAGAGCACGCCGCGGACGATGTAGTTGTGGATGTCCTTCACGCGCTCGTCGCCGAGCTGCGAATCGCGCAGCCGCGAAACGGCGTCGTATTCGTACAGGCCCTGCTGCGCCTTCGTCGTCGACTTGATGTGCCACTGCAGCAGCGGCATGTCGAGCGCCGAGGCGACTTCCTCGGCAAGCATCGTCTTGCCGGTGCCGGGTTCGCCCTTGATCAGCAGCGGACGTTGCAGGCGGATCGCCGCGTTCACGGCGAGCTTCAGGTCGTCGGTGGCGACGTAGGTGTCGGTGCCCTGGAAACGCATGATTCTCGGGGGTTGCGGCCGCCCACGGGCGGCCGGGTCGGTGGGTCCGCCGAGTATACGGGAACGCCCGTGCCTGGCCGCCGGCTGGACTGTCTTCGAGCGACTCCGCTAGAATCCAGGCACCCTCAAACACGAAAACTATGGCCAGCGCCGCCCGGCGCAACGGTCGGGAGACCCATGAGCAAGAAGAGGTTGATGGTCGCCGGTTTCGCGACGGCGATGCTGCTGCCGTGCGCCACGCTGGCACAGCAGCAGGAAGCGGCGCAGGGAGACCCCGACGCCGCGCGCGCGAAGGTATCGATGTGCATCGGCTGCCACGAGATCCCCAGGTACAAGTCCTCGTTCCCGAGCGTCTATCACGTGCCGCGCATCATCGGGCAGAGCGCCGCCTACATCGAGTCGGCGCTGAAGGCGTACCGCAACGGCGATCGCAACCACCCGACGATGACCGCCGTCGCCGCGGGCCTGAGCGACAGCGACATCGCCGATCTCGCCGCGTATTACGGATCGAAATGAACATGCCCGCCTCGAACTCCCCGCGGACGTATTCCCGTTTCCCGATGCGCGGCGCCGTGCTCGGCGCGATGGCCGCGCTCGCCATGCTCGCACTGCCCGTGCACGCGCAGGACATCGACGCCGGCCGCCAGAAGGCCGACGAGGTCTGCGCGGCCTGCCACGGCAAGGACGGCAACACGCCGATCGATCCCTCGTATCCGAAGATCGCCGGGCAGTACCAGGACTATCTCGAGCACTCGCTGCTCGACTACAAGAACGACCGGCGCAAGAACCCGATCATGGGCGCGCAGGCCAAGGCGCTCACGCGCGACGACATCCGCAACCTCGCCGCGTACTACGCCAGCCTGTCGGGCACGATCAGCAATCGCCGCTGAACCCGCACCGTCGATGCCCGCATCCGCATCCCCCGTTTCCTTCGCCACCGCCGATCTGTGTGACGCCAACGAGGCACGGCTGGCGGCCGGCTCGATGCACGCGCTGCATCCGGCTTTCCGCGCCTTCGGGCGCCATCCGCGCTTCTGCGGTCCGGTCGAGACGGTGCGCTGCTTCGAGGACAACTCGGCCGTGCGCAGCGCGCTCGAGCAGCCCGGCGACGGGCGCGTGCTCGTCGTCGACGGTGGCGGCAGCCTGCGCTGCGCGCTGCTCGGCGGCAACCTCGCGCAGCTCGCCGAGCGCAACGGGTGGGCCGGCGTGGTGGTGAACGGCTGCGTGCGCGACGTCGTCGAGATCGACGCCTGCGGCATCGGCGTTCGTGCACTGGCCGTGCATCCGCGCCGCAGCGAGAAGCGCGGCAACGGCACGATCGGCGTGACGGTGGAGATCGGCGGCGTGCGGATCGCGCCCGGCCACTGGTGCTACGCCGACGAGGACGGCATCGTCGTCAGCGACGCGCCGCTGCTATAGCAGCCCCTCGAAAGCCACGCAGTCGACCTCGTCGCCCGCCGCCACGGCGCGCTGGTCGTGGTGCAGCACCACGAGGCAGTTCGCCTCCGACATGGAGCGCAGCACGCCCGAGCCCTGGTCGCCGACGCTGCGCACCTCCATTCGTCCGTCGGCGCCGATCTCGAGCCGCGCGCGCTGGAATTCGGTGCGCCCGGGCCGCTTGCGCATCGGTTCGAGCGAGCGCGCGCGCACCCACGGCAGCGGCTGCTCGGTGGCGCCCATCATGCGCAGCAGCGCGTCGCGCACGAGAAAATAGAACGTGACCATCACGGCGACCGGGTTGCCCGGCAGCCCGAAATAGCACGCGCGTCCGACGCGTCCGAAGGCCATCGGCCGGCCGGGGCGGATCGCGATCCGCCAGAACGCGACGTCGCCCACGCGCGCCATCACCTCGCGCGTAAAGTCGGCCTCGCCGACCGAGACGCCGCCGGAGGAGACGATCGCGTCGGCCTCGGCCGACGCGGTGCGCATCGCCTGTTCGAGCGCCTCGGGCGAATCGCGCACGACGCCCAGGTCGACGACCTCGACGCCGAGCCGCGTCAGCATCGACCAGATCGTGTAGCGGTTGCTGTCGTAGATCTGACCCGGGGCGAGCGTCTCGCCGATCGAGCGCAGCTCGTCTCCGGTGGAGAAGAAGGCGACGCGCAGCCGGCGCCGGACGCCGACCTCGGGGGTGCCGAGCGAGGCGAGCAGGCCGATGTCGGCCGGCGCCAGGCGCTTGCCGGCGCGTAGCGCGGGCTCGCCGACCCGCAGGTCCTCGCCGCGCGCGCGCCGGTGCTGCCCGCGCTGCTGTCCGGCGGGCACAACGACGAAGTCGCCGTCGACGCGCAGGTGCTCCTGCGGGACGACGGTGTCGAGCTCGGGCGGCAGCGTCGCGCCGGTCATCACGCGCAGCGCCTCGCCGCGGCCGACTTCGCCGTCGAAGCCGCGGCCGGCGAAGGCGGTGCCGGTCACGCGCAGCCGCGTCTCCCCCTGCGGCGCGAGGTCGTCGAAGCGCAGCGCATAGCCGTCCATCGCCGAGTTGTCGTGCGGCGGCACGTCGATCGTCGAGACGACGTCGTGCGCGAGCACGCGATCGAGCGCGCTTCGGATCGCCACGCGCTCGACGAGCGCGACCGGCTCGACGAAGCCGGCGATGATCCCGCGCGCGCGCTCCAGCGGCAGATAGGTGCTCGGGTCGGCATCCTCGATGCCGATGGCCGTCTCGGCGAGCGTGGACACGCGCGTGTCGGGTGGCGTCATCGGGTTCGCCTCATGCGCCTTCCTCGTTCTTGAGTTCCTGCATCGTGTTCAGGTTGCGGAACGCCGCCGCGTCGTCGAAGTCGACCTCGACGACGCGCAGCGGTGCGTACCAGGCATCGATCTTGCGCCGTCCTTCGCGAAGGAAGCGCTCGAGATCGGGGAGCAGGGCGCGCTCGACGAGCGCGAACACGGGATGCGCCTGCTCGCCGGTGCGCGCCACCGCCAGCTGGGCGCGTTCGCCGCGTTCGGCCGACGCGTCGATCGCCGCGGCAAGCCGCGCGACGAGATCGAGCGGCAGGAAGGGCGAGTCGCACGGGACGGTGGCCACCCACGGCGAGCGTGCCTGCGACATCGCCGCGTGCAGCCCGGCGAGCGGACCGGCGAAGCCCTCGACCGCATCGGACACGACCGGCCAGCCGAACGCGCGGTAGCGTTCGAGATTGCGGTTGGCGTTGACCAGCACGCTGCCCACCTGCGGCGCGAAGCGCTCGAGCGCGTGCGCGATCATCGGCCGCCCGCGAAACGGCTGCAGTCCCTTGTCGATGCCGCGGCCGTCTTCGCTCATCCGTCGCCCGAGCCCGCCGGCGAGCACGACGCCGGTTACGTCGTCGCGGCCGATCGATGCGCGCTGCGCGGAGACGGCGCGCGCGCGATTCACCGCCGGCGCCACGCGCTCAGGCCCACGCCCGCACCGGCTGGCGCACGAAGCGCTCGGCGCCGGTGAACAGCAGGTAGTGCTTGCCCTGGCAGCGCCCGACCATCGTCAGCCCGACGCGGCGCGCGATCTCGTACCCCATCTGCGTGAGCCCGGAGCGCGACAGCAGGAAGGGGATGCCCATCTGCGCGCACTTGATCACCATCTCGGAGGTGAGGCGGCCCGTGGTGTAGAAGATCTTGTCGGCGGCGCTGATCGACTCGACCCACATCCAGCCCGCGATCGCATCGACCGCGTTGTGCCGGCCGACGTCCTCGACGAAGCGCAGGATCTCGCCGCGCTCGTCGCCGGCGTTCGAGCACAGCGCGCAACCGTGCACCGCGCCCGCCACCTTGTAGATCGACTCGTGGCGGCGCACGCGATCCATCACCGCGTAGAGCACTTCCTCGGTGAGGCGCGCCTGCGCGGGCAGCTCGATGCGGTCGATCTCGTCCATCAGGTCGCCGAAGACCGTCCCCTGGCCGCATCCGGTGGTGACGGTGCGCCGGGCGAGCCGTGCGCCGAGCGAGTCGGCCTGCGCATCGTCGTCCCAGACGGCGACGCCGCGCGAGGCGAGCGACGCCGAGGTGACCGCGACCGAGTTCGTGTCCCAGTCGACCTGCACCGAGGCGAGCTCGTCGAGCGATTCGACCAGGCGCTGGTTGCGCAGGTAGCCGAGCGCCAGGTACTCGGGCGCGCCGCCGAGCGTCATCAGCGTGACGAGCTCGCGCTTGTCGAGATACAGGGTCAGCGGATGCTCGCCGGCGATCGCGGTGGGGACCGTCTCGCCGCGTTCGTTGACCGCCTCGACCTCGTAGGTGGCGGGACGCGCATGGGAGGTGAGGACGAGCGCCATCGTTCGCTAGCCGCCGATGTACGACATCTCGATCTTGCGCAGCCCGACCGTGTTGGCCGAGCGCAGTTCCGAATAGCGGTCGTTGCGCTTGCCCCAGACCGAGGCGACCGCCGCCGACAATTGCGCATCGTCGGCGCCGCCGCGCAGCAGCGCGCGCAGGTCGTGTCCGCCCGTCGCGAACAAGCAGGTGAAAAGCTTCCCCTCGGTGGACAGCCGTGCGCGCGTGCAGCCGCCGCAGAACGGCTGCGTGACCGACGAGATGAGGCCGATCTCGCCCGCGCCGTCGACGTAGCGCCAGCGCTGGGCGACCTCGCCCGGATAGTTCGCTTCGAGGGGCTCGATGGGGAAGGCTTCGCCGATGCGGCGCACGACCTCGGCGCTCGGCACGACGTCGTCCATGCGCCAGCCGTTCGACGTACCGACGTCCATGAACTCGATGAATCTCAGGATGTGGCCGGTGCCGCGGAAGTGCCGTGCCATCGGCACGATCTCGTGATCGTTCACGCCGCGCTTCAGGACCATGTTGACTTTCAGCGGGCGCAGTCCGGCCTTCTCGGCGGCCTCGATGCCGGCAAGCACGTCGGCGACCGGGAAGTCGACGTCGTTCATGCTGCGGAACACCGCATCGTCGAGCGCGTCGAGGCTCACCGTGACCCGGCGCAGTCCGGCGTCGGCGAGCGCCTGCGCCTTGCGCGCCAGCAGCGAGCCGTTCGTGGTGAGCGTCAGGTCGAGCGGGTCGCCGGCCGGGGTGCGCAGCGCCGCGAGCATCGCGACGAGATTCTCCACGTTGCGGCGCAGCAGCGGCTCGCCGCCGGTGAGGCGGATCTTCTCGACGCCATGCGCGACGAAGATGCGTACCAGCCGCGTGATCTCCTCGAAGGTCAGCAGCGACGCGTGCGGCAGGAAGGCGTAGTCCTTGCCGAAGATCTCCTTCGGCATGCAGTATGTGCAGCGGAAGTTGCAGCGGTCGGTGACCGAAATGCGGAGATCGTGCAGGCGGCGCCCGCGTCGGTCGAAGAGACGGCCCGACGGCGGCGCCGCATCGGCGGGCGCGTCGGGCACCGAGGCTGCATACCGTTGCTCGGCGGAGGGGAGTCGTTCGCTCATGTCGAACTCGCTAGCATGCGTGCATGGTAGCAATCCACGCGGAAATCGGCCCGGAACGTCTTGACTGCTTCTGAATTCCGCCCCCCCGAGGGGGCCGAGCCCCTGCTCGAGGTCGAACCCGTCCCGGTGCAGGTGCGCTTCGAGTGCCGCGAGACCGGGAACTGGCTGCAGCCGCGCCTGTGGCGCCCGGTGGCCGTCGAGCCTGCGGGTGCCGACAGCGCGCTCGCGGTGCATCTGTACCTCGACGAGTGCGAAGGCTATTACCTGAACCTGACCACCGACGAGCCGTCGCTGTTCGTGCAGTGGCGCCTGCGCGAGGACGACACCGGCATCGTGGTGGAGGACGACGAGACGCCGCCGCGCGCGCTCGCCGTCACCGCCAGCTACAACGAGGCCGGTCGCTGGATGGACGGTGGTGCGCGCGTCGATCGCGTGCCGATGCCCGCGCCGATGGTCTCGTGGGTCGCCGAATACGTCAGCCTGCATTACGTCGCCGAGCCCACGAAGAAGAAGCACAAGCACAAAGGCGGCAAGCCGTCGTTTCTGGAGCGGCGCGAATTCGGCACGTTGATCGAGCGCGAGCGCGCGGCGATGCGCGAGAGGCAGGCGCAGCAGCCCGATTCCGCGCAGGCGCCGCGGCGTCCGCCGGAGGAGGAACGGTGAGCCGCGACGAAGGCTTCCTGTCGCGCTGGTCGCGCCGCAAGCGCGAGAGCCGGCAAGGGGACGCGGGCGCGGATCCCGAGGCGCGCGGCGACGACCCGGCGCATCGTGGAGCGCCGCCGTCGTCCGACGACGTACGGGAACCGGCGGCGCGCGACGCGGGCGGCGTCGACGCGGGTGCTTCCGCTGCGCCCGGTGCGCCTTCGTCGTCCGGCGCAGCCGCTGCGTCGGCGCCGTCGACGCGCGACGCCTCGGCTTCCGATGCGGAGCGCCGCCCGGTCGAGCTGCCGGCGATCGATTCGCTGACGCCTCGGTCCGATTTCCGGCCCTTCATGCAGGCGGGCGTGGACGCGGCCACGCGCAACGCGGCGCTCGCAAAGCTCTTCGCCGATCCGCATTTCAGCGTGATGGACGGGCTCGACGTCTACATCGACGACTACAACCAGACCGAACCGATTCCGCCGGCGATGCTCGCGAAGCTGAAGCAGCTGCACGCGATCGGCCTGTCCGACGAGGAGATCGAGCGTTGGAGCCGCGAGGGCGAGGCGGCGACGAGAATCGCGCAGGCCGATGCCTCGCCGCGCGCTGACGCAGCGACCGAGCCCCGACCGGCCGACCGGATGCGTGCGGCCGACGAGGCGCGTACGATGGACGAGAGGCGTGGGGTCGACGAAACCCCTGCGATCGACGACGCGCAGGCGATCGACGCGTCCGCGGTCGATCCGGTTTCCCGCATGCCGCCGAGCGGCTCATCGGATCCCCCGATACCCCATGGCCCGATCCCGAGCGCGCGCCGCGACGGTGCGGCGTCCGACACCGACACGGAGGAGCCCGAGCGGTGAAAACCAAGGTTCTCGTCTGCAGCTGCAACGGAACGATCGACCTGGAGCGCGCTCGCCTCGCCCTGGGCCTGCCCGCTTCGGTCGAGGTGCTGCCCGCCGCGCGCGAGCTGTGCCGGCGCGAGGTTCCGCGCTTCGTCGACGCGCTCGCCGGCACCGACGACGTGGTCGTCGCGTGCACGCAGGAATCGGCGCTCTTCTCGGAGCTCGCCGCCGCGAAGAAGGCGGTCGCGCCGCTGCGCTTCGCCAACGTGCGCGAGTTCGCCGGATGGGGCGAGCAGCGCGCCGAAGCCGGACCGAAGATCGCCGCGCTGCTTGCGATCGCCGCGGCCCGCGGCATCGAGCCGGTTCCGGCGGTCGAGTACCGCTCGCACGGCCGCGTGCTCGTGGTCGGCTCGGGGCGCGACGCGCTCGACTGGGCCGAACGCCTGGCGGCGCATCTGAGCCCGACGGTGCTGATGACCGATTCGCGCGGCGCCGCGCTGCCGGTTTCGCGCGCCTTTCCGGTGCTGTCGGGAACGTTGGTCTCGATCGACGGCTGGCTCGGCGACTTCGAGGCGCGCTGGACGCAGGACAACCCGATCGATCTCGATGCCTGCGTGCGCTGCGGCGCTTGCGTCGATGCGTGTCCGGAATCGGCGATCGGTGCCGATCTGCAGGTCGACACGAGCCTGTGCCGCGAGCATCGCGCCTGCGTGCGTGCGTGCGGCTCGATCGGCGCGATCGATTTCGCGCGCGCCGATCGCGAGCGCAGCGAGCGTTTCGATCTGATCTTCGACCTGCGTGCCGATTCGATGTTCGATTGCCGGCTGCAGCCGCTCGGCGATACCTGCCGGCGCTGCTCGGTGTCGCGCCTCGGCTCGCCGATGTTCGAGAGCCATCAGCCGCCGCAGGGCTATTTCCACGCGGGTCGCGACGAGAAGACGCGCACGCGCATGGCGCTCGAGCTGGTCGCGATGGTCGGCGAGTTCGAGAAGCCGAAGTACTTTCGCTATCGCGAGAAGCTGTGCGCGCATGGACGCAACCGGATCACCGGCTGCACCGCGTGTATCGACGTCTGCTCGACGCGCGCGATCGAGTCGGCCGGCGACACGATCCGCGTCGAGCCGCACCTGTGCATGGGCTGCGGCGGCTGCACCACGGTGTGCCCCTCGGGCGCGATCAGCTACCAGTACCCGACGCCGGCGCGCCTGATGGAGCCGGTGCGCCTGGGCCTCGCGGCGTATCGCGAACGCGGCGGACGCGATGCGCTGATCCTCTTTCACGACGAGGACGCCGGCCATGCGCTGCTCGAGTCGCTCGCGCAAGCGCCGCGCGGCGCGCGCGGCCCCGCACGTTCGGCACCGAAAGGCCGCGGGCTGCCCGCCCGCGTGATCCCGGTGGCCGTTCACCATGTCGGCTCCGTGGGTATCGACGTCGCACTCGCCGCACTGGCCTATGGCGCGAGCCAGGTCGCCGTGCTCGCCGCACCCGGTATTGCACCGCAGTATCGCGAGGCGACGAACGCACAGTTCGCGATCGCGCAGACGCTGGTCGGCGCACTCGGCTACGGCGGACGCCATCTGCACGTGATCGACGCGAGCCGCGCCGATTGGGCCGATGCGCTGTTCGCGCTCGAGCCCGCCGAGACCGTCGAGCAGCCCGCAACTTTCGGTCTGTCCGAGGACAAGCGACGTTCGATCGAATTCGCGCTCGACCATCTCGTCGAGCAGGCGAGGTCGCGTACACGTATCGTTCCGCAAAGCGTCGCATTGCCCGCAGGTGCGCCCTTCGGTTCATTGAAAGTGCAAAGGGATAGCTGTACGCTATGTTTGGCTTGCATAGGTGCCTGTCCCGAATCGGCATTGCTCGACAACCCCGATTCACCGCAGCTCCGCTTCATCGAGCGCAACTGCGTGCAGTGCGGCCTGTGCGTACAGACCTGTCCCGAACAGGCGATCACACTGGAACCGAGGTATGTGTTCAGTGAGGAGACACGCCAGCCGGTCGTTCTCAACGAGGCGGAGCCCTTCGCCTGCATTTCGTGCGGCAAGCCGTTCGGGACGCGCCAGATGATCGAGAACATGCTCGGCAGGCTCTCGGGCCACGCAATGTTCGGCGGCGAGGCCGCGCGCCGTCTGCAGATGTGCGCCGACTGCCGCGTCGTCGACCTCTATTCGCGCACCGACGAACTGACCATCGCCGACCTGGGCGAGAGGAAACGGCTGTGAACGCGGCGGCACCGGCGTCGTATCCGTCGTCTCCGGTGTCGCCTGCCGTGTCACCCGAGGATGTCGCGCGCGCGCGCTGGTACGCGACGCTGGCCGAGGTGTTCCGCGCGCCGCCGTCGGCCGAGTGGTTGCGCGAGATCGGCGCGCAGGCGGCCGCGCCCGACGTGGCCGCCGCCGATACAACGCCGCTCGGTCGCGCCTGGAACGCGTTCGCGCAGGCGTGCGCGCAGGCCGACGCGCAGGCCGTGCGCGAGGAATACGAAGCCGCGTTCATCGGCGTCGGCAAGGCGGAGGTGTTCCTGTTCGCGTCCTGGCACCTGACCGGTTTCCTGCACGAACGTCCGCTGGTCGAGCTGCGCGGACACCTTGCGCAGCTCGGCATCGCGCGGCGCGCCGACGTCGCGGAAACCGAGGACCACGTCGCCGCGCTGTGCGAGACGATGGCCTGGCTGATCGTCGCGGCGCCCGACGCGCTGCGCACGCTGTCGACGCAGCGCGAGTTCTTCCAGCGGTTCCTTGCGCCGTGGTACGAGTCGCTCGTCGAGGCGATCGAGCACTGCGGCATCACCGATTTCTACAAGCATGCGGCCCGGCTGCTGCGCGAGTTCCTCGCGATCGAGCGCCAGGCCTTCGATTTCGAGTCCCTCGATTGAAGCTGCGGAGGTGGAGCCATGAGCACGAAGAAGCCGGAAGTCAGCAACGGAATGGCCCGCAGGGGATTCCTGCTGGGCGCGGGACTCGCGGGCGCCGCCGGCGCAGCGGCGGTCGCCACGCGCGGTGCGGCCGTGAAGGGGCCGGCCAGGGAGGAGAAGGCCAAGCTCGATGAGCGCGGCGGCGGTGGCTACCACGTCACCGATCACGTCCGGCGCTACTACCGCAGCACGATGATCTGAGAACGAGGAGGCGCGACATGCTACTGCAACGCAAATCGGCCGCGACGCCGGCTCCCGGCGCGCTCACTGCGAGCCTCGCGCGCGGCGTTCGTTCCGCGCTCTCCACCACGATGGACCGCCGCACGTTCCTGAAGCGCTCGGGCGTAGGGGTCGGTGCCGGGGCCGCGGCCGGCGCCTTCTCGTTCAACATGGTCGAGAAGGCCGAGGCGCAGACCTCCGAGCCCGCGCGCAACATCGAGGTCAAGCGCACGGTCTGCACGCACTGCTCGGTCGGCTGCTCGATCGACGCCGTCGTCGAGAACGGCGTCTGGGTGCGCCAGGAACCGGTGTTCGATTCGCCGCTGAACCTCGGCGCGCACTGCGCGAAGGGCGCGTCCATTCGCGAGCACGGGCACGGCGAATACCGGCTGAAGACGCCGATGAAGCTCGTCAACGGCAAGTACCAGCGCATCAGCTGGAAGCAGGCGCTCGACGAGATCACCGAGCGGCTGAAGAAGATCAAGGAGGAGTCGGGTCCCGACGCGACCTTCTGGATCGGGTCGTCCAAGCACAGCAACGAGCAGTCGTACCTGATGCGCAAGATGGTGTCGTTCTTCGGAACGAACAACATGGATCACCAGGCGCGCATCTGCCACTCGACGACCGTCTCCGGCGTGGCCAACACCTGGGGCTACGGCGCGATGACGAACTCGTACAACGACATGCAGAACACGAAGTGCGCGTTCTACATCGGGTCGAACGCCGCCGAGGCGCATCCGGTCTCGATGCTGCACATGCTGCATGCGAAGGAGAACGGGGCGAAGATGATCGTCGCCGACCCGCGGTTCACGCGTACCGCGGCGAAGGCCGATCTGTACGTCCGCTTCCGTTCGGGCACCGACATCCCGGTGCTGTTCGGGCTGCTGTACCACATCTTCAAGAACGGCTGGGAAGACAAGCAGTACATCAACGACCGCGTCTACGGGATGGAGAAGGTTCGCGAGGAGGTCCTCGCGAAGTGGACGCCCGACAAGGTCGAGGAGGCCTCCGGCGTGCCCGAGGCGATCCTCGCGCAGGCGGCCGAGATGATGGCGAAGAACCGCCCGTCGACGCTCGTCTGGTGCATGGGCCAGACGCAGCATTCGATCGGCAACGCGATGGTGCGCGCGTCGTGCCTGGTGCAGCTCGCGCTCGGCAACGTCGGCGTGCCGGGCGGCGGCGCGAACATCTTCCGCGGCCACGACAACGTGCAGGGCGCGACCGACATCGGCCCCAACCCCGATTCGCTACCCGGCTACTACGGCGTGGCGCCCGGCGCATTCAAGCACTGGGCGGAAGTGTGGAACGTCGATCTCGACTGGCTGACCAAACGCTTCGTTTCGCCGGAGATGATGAACAAGCCCGGCATTACCGTGTCGCGCTGGTGCGACGGCGTGCTCGAGAAGAACGA
>DATGRE010000298.1:0-13127 GCA_035303885.1 Zeimonas sp.
CGCATCGCCGTCGAGTGCTGGATCGAGTCCGCGCGGGTGTCGGGCTGGGAGATTTCGCGCGAGACCTGCCTGGCGATGGTCGGCCTGGACCATCGCGCGTCGCGCCAGAAGCTGCTGGACGCCGGCGGCAGGACCTTCCCCCTCGACGAGGTCTCGCGGCGCGGACGCGAGCGCTATCTCGAACGGCTGCGCAGCGAAGGCGTGCAGCGCAAGCCCGGCATCGTCGAGCTGCTCGACTGGCTCGATGCGCGCGGCGTCCCGAAGGCGGTGGCGACGTCGACGATGCGCGAGCTCGCGCTCGAGAAGCTCGAGAGCGCGGGCCTGCGCGATCGCTTCGAGACGATCGTCTGCGGCGATCAGGTGCCGAAGACGAAGCCGGCGCCGGACGTGTACCTCGCGGCGACCGCACGGCTCGGCTTCGATCCGCGCGCCTGCATAGCGCTCGAGGATTCGGACACGGGACTGCGTGCGGCGCACGGCGCGGGGCTCACGTGCATCGTGGTGCCGGACATGCGACCGCCGCGCGACGAATATGCGGGGCTCGCGCATTCGGTCGTGGCGAACCTGGACGAGGCGCGGGAAGCGATCGAGGCGCTGATGAAGCGCGGGCGTTGAACGCTCTCGCGCCGGCGCGCCCGCTTCGGGCCGACGCGGGTGTCAGGCCGGGCCGGCCCAGAGCAGCCACAGCACGCCGGCAACCATCGCAACCATGCCGATCGCCTCGCGCCGCGTCGTTTGCTGCGAGAACAGCCGATGCGACACGGCCTGCGCGAACAGGATCTCCGTCAGGCCGACGGTGCGCACCGCGGCCGCCGTCTGCAACGAGAACGCGAGGAACCAGAGCTGCGACGCCAGCGCACCGGCGGCGCCGGCGAGCAGCGACGGGCGCCACAGCCGCAGGATCTCGACGAGCACCCGCCGCTCGCGCCAACCCAGCCAGGCGCTGAGCAGCGCCGTCTGCAGCGCGAGCGACGCGGCCAGCGTCGCGGTCGCGCGAGCGTAGAACGGCGCATCGCCGAGCGCGAGGATCGCGCCGCGAAAGCCCACCGCGGAGAGCGCGAACATCGCGCCCGAGGCGATGCCGAGCAGCATCGCGCGCGGCAGTACGACCCCGTTGGGCGCGGCGTCCGCCGCCCGCATCCGCTGCGAGGGGAGCGACATCCGCAGCACGCCGGCGGTGGCCAGCACGACCGCGACGCTCGCCTGCGCGCTCAAGCGTTCGCCGAGGAACACGAGGCCGAACAACGCGATCTGCACCGGTTCGGTCTTCACGTACGCGATCGCGAGCACGAAGGAACGGGCCCGCATCGCGGCGAGCATCAGCGCGGTGCCGGCGATCTGGAAGACGCCCCCCAGCGCGGTCCACGCAACGAAGCGCGCCGACGGCTCGAGCGCGCGCAGATCGGCGAGTGCGGCGGCGACGACGAGGAACAGCACGCCGAAGGGCAGACCGAACAGGAAGCGCACGTGCGTCGCGCCGACCGTGCCGAGCGAGTCGACCAGGCTGCGCTGCATCGCGTTGCGCGCCGTCTGCACGCCGGTGGCCGCGATCGTGCAGGCGACCCAGAGCCACGCAGGCGCATCGGGCGGAACGCTCACCGTTCGGCCCTCAGCTGGCGAGGCGGTAGCCGAGCGCGGCCGCGGCGAGCGAGCCGAACAGGTGCAGCGCGCCGTGCGCGAGCGCCCAACCGAAGGCGCCGCGCGCGATCAGTCCGAAGGACTCGATCGAGAACGTCGAGAAGGTGGTGAGCGCGCCGAGGAATCCGGTGCCGGCGAAGAGCCGCCATTCGGGCGCGAGCTGCGGATGGCGTGCGAACCAGGCGACGGCCACGCCCACGAGCAGGCCGCCGGCGACGTTGGCCAGCAGCGTACCCAGGGGCAACATCCGGTCGGCCGTATTCAGCCACAGGCCGAGCGCCCAGCGAAGCCACGCGCCGAGCACGGCGCCGACGCCGACGGCGACGAAACCGGAAGTGCTGAAGTGCGGCGCGATCAACGGCGCGCCTGCGTCGGGCGCACCCCGCGCCCGGCGATGCCGGCGGCGCCGGAGCCAGTTTCGGCGAACGACGCGATCGGGACCCGCGTGCTCACCAGCGGGCCGCCGCCTCGTCGTCGGCTTCGCGCGCCTCGACCCAGCGCTCGCCCTGCTGCGTGGATTCCTTCTTCCAGAACGGCGCCTGCGTCTTCAGGTAGTCGATGATGAACTCGCAGGCATCGAAGGCTTCGCCGCGATGCGCCGACGTGACGACGACGAGCACGATGCGGTCGCCGGGCGCGAGGGGACCGTAGCGATGCACGACGAGCGTGTCGTAGACGTTCCAGCGGCTGCGCGCCTGGGCGCAGATCTCCTCGAGCGCACGCTCGGTCATGCCGGGATAGTGCTCGAGCGTCATCGCGGCGACGCCCGCGCCCTCGTTGAGGTCGCGCACGGTGCCGACGAAGGCGGCGACGGCGCCGACGCTGAGGTTGCCCGCGCGCAGCGCGTCGATCTCGGCCCCGACGTCGAAGTCGTGGGTCTGGACGCGGACGGGCACGGGACGGTCCTCCTCGTCAGCCGCCGGTGACCGGCGGAAAGAACGCCACCTCGGCGCCTGCCCGCACCGGCGTGTCGGGTCGCGCCATCGCCTGGTCGACCGCGACGCGGATCGAGCGGTTCTCCGCGAACGCCTCCGACCACGCGCCGCCGCGCTCGCGCAACCAGCTGCGCAGCTGCCCGGCGTTGGCGACGCCCTCGGGAAGTTCGACGGTTTCGCGCCCGGTGCCGAGCGCCTCGCGCAGAGCGGCGAAATACAGGATCGTGATCGGCATGTCAGTTCAGCAGCGCCGCGAACGGCAGGTAACGAACGACGTCGCCGGGGGCGATCGATTGCTGCGGGGGATTGTCCACCAGGCCGTCGCCCCAGACGGTCGATGTGAGCACGGCGGAGCTCTGGTTGGGAAACCGTTCGAGCCCGCCCCGTTCGTTGATTCTAACCCGCAGGAACTCGCGCCGACGGTCGGGCCTCGGCCAGTCGAAATCGGCGCGCATCGGGATCGCGGGCGGGCGAACGTCGACGACGCCCTGCAGGCGCAGCACGAAGGGACGCACCATCAGCACGAAGGTGACGAAGCTCGAGACCGGATTGCCGGGCAGACCGATGAAATGCGCGAACGGTTCGGCGGCATCGCCGCCGCGCACACGCCCGTACGCCAGCGGCTTGCCCGGCTTCATCGCGATCTGCCACAACCGCAACTCGCCCTCGGCCTCGACCGCGGGCTTGACGTGATCCTCCTCGCCGACCGAGACGCCGCCGGAGGTGACGATGAGATCGCTCTCGCGCGCGGCCCGGCGCAGCGCTGCGCGGGTCGCCTCGAGCGAATCGGGGACGATGCCCAGGTCGAGCACCTCGCAGCCGAGCGCGCGCAGCAGCGAGACGAGCACGAAGCGGTTGCTGTTGTAGATCGCCCCGGGGCGCAGCGGCTCGCCGGGCATCACCAGCTCGTCGCCGGTGAAGAAGCAGGCGACGCGCACGCGCCGGCGCACGTCGAGCCGGGCCAGGCCGACCGAGGCGGCGAGCCCGGTGGCCTGCGGCGAGAGCCGCGTTCCGGCCGGCAGGATGACGCTGTCGCGCCGGATGTCCTCGCCGGCGCGGCGGATCCACGCGCCGGGCTCCGGGCAGCGCGTGAAGACGACCGCGTCGTCCTCGGCCTGCACCTGCTCCTGCATGACGACGGCGTCGGCGCCGGCGGGGATGAATCCGCCGGTGAAGATGCGCGCGGCCTCGCCCGGCGCGAGCGGCCCGCCCACGTGGCCGGCCGGAATGCGCTGCGCGACCGGCAGGCGCACCGGCGACTGCTCGCTCGCGTCGAGCAGGTCGGCGCGACGCACGGCGTAGCCATCCATCTGCGTGTTGTCGTGCGGCGGCACGTCGATGGTCGAACGCACGTCGGCCGCGAGCACGCGACCGGCACAGTCGATCGTGTCGAGCGATTCGGTTTCCGGGACGGCGGCCGCGTTGTCGAGCAACGCCGCGAGCGCGTCATCGAACGGCAGCAATCCGGGTTTCATGGGCGCCTTCGAGATGTTCGAGGATGAATGCGGCGATGGCGTCGGGGTCGTTCAGGTCGAGCCGCGGAAGCGTCGTCGACAACGGCGCGTCGCTGGCCACCGCGACGATGTTCGGATCGTCCGGATACAGCGGCTGCCTGCCCAGTGCGGGCCGATAGACCTCGAGCTTGGGAATCGCCGCGCGCTTGTAGCCTTCGACCAGCACGAGATCGCAGGGCGAGAAGCGGCCCAGCTGCTCGTGCAGCGACGGCTCGGGTTCGTCGCGCAGCTCGTGCATCAGCACCCAGCGCTGGTCGGAGGTGATCAGGACCTCCGACGCGCCCGCCTCGCGGTGGCGCCAGGAATCCTTGCCCGGCTTGTCGATGTCGAACAGGTGGTGCGCGTGCTTGACGAGCGACACGCGCAGCCCCCGCAGGACGAAGCGCGGGATCAACTGCTCGATGAGCGTCGTCTTCCCCGAGCCCGAATAGCCGGCGAACCCGAAGACTTTCATGTCGAAATCGAGGATACCCGAGCCGCAGGTTTCACGCGCGGGACGGACGGCCCTCGGCGCGCGGGGATTGCGGCGCCCGCGGCGCGCGGTTCGCGCCTCCGCGCGTCCGCCCGACTCAGGCGTCGACGCGCCAGCGGCAATCGACGCTCGAGGGCAGCGCCTCGCAGCGCTCGGCGATGTAGCGCTTCAGGCGCTCGACGTCGGGCGGCATGCGCTCGAAGCGCTGCGGCAGCGCCTCGATGCCCTCGTAGCCGGGGGGGCGCGGCGGCTCGATGCCGATCGCCTCGCGAATGGTGTCGGCGAATTTCGCCGGCTGCGCCGTCTCCAGGCAGATCATCGGCACGCCGGGCTCGCGCCAGCGGCCCGCCACGTGCAGTCCGTCGGCGGTGTGCGGATCGACGAGGACACCGTACCGCTCGTGCACCGCGCGGATCGTCGCGACGCGGTCTGCGTGCGTGCTGCGCCCGGAGCCGAAGCCGTACGCCGGAAAGCGCTCGGCTTCGGCGCTGCCGGTGATGTCGAAGAAACCGTCGCGCTCGAGCGCCGACCACAGCTCGCGCAGGCGCTCCGGATCGCGCTCGACGAGGTCGAAGACGAAACGCTCGAAATTCGACGCCTTCGAGATGTCCATCGACGGGCTGCTCGTGTGATGCGTCTCGCGGGCCGAGCGGGGACGGTAGCACCCGGTGCGAATGAATTCGTCGAGGACGTCGTTCTCGTTGGTGGCGACGACGAGGCGCGAGACGGGCAGCCCCATGCAGCGCGCGATGTGTCCGGCGAGCACGTTGCCGAAGTTGCCCGACGGAACGGCGAAGGAGACCCGCTCGTCGTCGCTTCGCGTGGCGGCGAAATACCCGCGGAAGTAGTAGACGATCTGCGCGGCGACGCGCGCCCAGTTGATCGAATTGACCGTGCCGATCGAATGGCGCCGCTTGAAGAGCAGGTCGCCGGAGACGGCCTTGACGAGATCCTGGCACTCGTCGAAGACGCCCTCGATCGCGATGTTGAAGATGTTCGCATCGGTGAGCGAGTACATCTGCGCCGTCTGGAACGGACTCATGCGGCCGAGCGGCGACAGCATGAACACCTGGATGCGCGCACGCCCGCGCATCGCGTACTCGGCCGCGCTGCCGGTGTCGCCGGAAGTGGCGCCGAGGATGTTCAGCTCGCTCTTCTGCTCGCGCAGCACGTGCTCGAAGAGCGCACCGAGCAGCTGCATCGCGACGTCCTTGAACGCGAGCGTCGGGCCGTTCGAGAGCCGCAGCAGGTGCAGGCCGGGCTCGAGCTCGGCGAGCGGCGTGATCTCGTCGCTGCCGAAGACCTCGGCCGTGTACGTGCGCTCGCACAGCTCGCGCAGCTGCGCGGCCGGAATGTCGTCGGCGTACAGCCGCAGGATCTCGAACGCGAGCTCGGCGTACGGCAGCGTGCGCCAGCGGGCGAGCGTCTCGCGGTCGACCCGCGGGTAGTGCTGCGGCACGACAAGACCGCCGTCGGGTGCCAGGCCGCCGAGCAGGATCTCGGTGAAACGCGCCGGCGCCATGCCGCCGCGGGTGGAGACGTATTTCACTGCAGGTTTTCGAGCCGGATGCGCACCACGCGCGACAGCACGGTCTCCAGCGCCTCGATACGCTCGATCGCGGTGACGATGCGGCGTTCGACGGTGCGGTGCGTGAGCAGGATGATGTCGGTCTGGTTCTCGCCCTCGCCCGGCTCGCGCTGCAACGCCGCGTCGATGGAGATTTCGCCGTCGGCCAGGATGCGCGTGACGTCGGCGAGCACGCCGGGCTGGTCGGCGACCCGCAGGCGCAGGTAGTACGCCGTCTGCACCGCGTCGATCGGCAGCACGGGAAGGTCGGAGAGCGCCTCGGCCTGGAAGGCGAGGTGCGGCACGCGGCTGCCGGGGTCGGAGGTGAGCATGCGCGTGACGTCGACGAGATCGGCGATGACGGCACTGGCGGTGGGCTCGGCACCCGCCCCCTTGCCGTAGTACATCGTGTGGCCGACCGCGTCGCCCTTCACCCATACCGCGTTCATCGCGCCTTCGACGTTTGCAATGAGGCGCGTGGCGGGGATGAGCGTGGGATGCACGCGAAGCTCGAAGCCCTCGACGCCGCCGTCGCCGCGTTCGCGGCGGCGCGCGACGCCCAGCAGCTTGATACGGTAGCCGAGCTGCTCGGCGTAGCGGATGTCGTCGGCCTGCAGCTGCGTGATGCCCTCGACGTGGCACTTGTCGAACTGCACGGGCACGCCGAAGGCGATCGCCGACAGGATCGTGATCTTGTGTGCCGCGTCGACGCCCTCGATGTCGAAAGTGGGGTCGGCTTCGGCGTAGCCGAGCTTCTGCGCTTCGGCGAGCACGACGTCGAAGGCGAGCTTGCGCTCGCGCATCTCCGAAAGGATGAAGTTCGTCGTGCCGTTGATGATGCCGGCGATCCACTCGATGCGGTTGGCGGTGAGCCCTTCGCGCAGCGCCTTGATGATCGGCACGCCGCCGGCGACCGCCGCCTCGAAGGCGACCATGACGCCCCGGCGCGACGCCGCGGCGAAGATCTCGTTGCCGTGCACGGCGAGCAGCGCCTTGTTCGCGGTGACGACGTGCTTGCCGCGCTCGATCGCCGCCAGCACCAGCTCGCGCGCGATGCCGGTTCCGCCGATCAGCTCGACGACGATGTCGATCTCGGGATTGTCGAGGACGCGGCGCGCGTCGTCGACGACGTCGACGCCCTCGCCCACCCGCTCGCGGGCGCGGGCGACATCGAGGTCGGCGACCTGAACGATCTCGATCGGGCGGCCGGCACGGCGCCGGATCTCGTCCTGGTTGCGGCGCAGCACGTCGAAGGTGCCGCCGCCCACCGTGCCGATGCCGAGCAGCCCGACGCGCACCGGGCCCAGCCTCTCGGCGGCCGACGCCTGCCCCGCGGCAGCCACGCGTTCCTGTCCGGGTGCCGCGCTCACGCCGCGATCCGGATGAGGCCGTCCTTGCGGAACATCTCCTTGATGCCGCGCACGGCCTGGCGAATGCGCTGCTCGTTCTCGATCAGCGCGAAACGCACGTGGTCGTCGCCGTACTCGCCGAAGCCGATGCCGGGCGAGACCGCGACTTTCGCTTCGACGAGCAGCTTCTTGGCGAAGTCGAGCGAGCCCATCGCGCGGTACGGCTCGGGGATGCGCGCCCAGATGTACATCGACGCGCTGGGCACCTCGACTTCCCAGCCCGCCTCGTTCAGCGCGCGGGCGAGCACGTTGCGCCGCGTCTGGTACTTCAGGCGCGCCTCCTCGACGCAGTCCTGTGGACCGTCGAGCGCCGCGATGGCGGCGACCTGGATCGGCGTGAAGGTGCCGTAGTCGTGGTAGCTCTTCATGCGCGTGAGCGCGGCGACGAGCTCGGCGTTGCCGACCATGAAGCCGATCCGCCAGCCGGCCATGTTGTAGCTCTTGCTCATCGTGAAGAATTCGACGGCGACGTCCATCGCGCCGGGCACCTGCATGATGGACGGCGCCCGGTAGCCGTCGAAGACGATGTCGGCGTACGCGAGATCGTGCACGACGAGGATGTCGTGCTCGCGCGCGAGGGCGATCACGCGCTCGAAGAACGCGAGGTCGACGCACTTCGCGGTGGGATTGCTCGGGAAGCCGAGGATCATCATCTTCGGCTTCGGGGTGGTCTCGCGCACCGCGCGCTCGAGCTCCTCGAGGAAGTCGACGCCGGGCGTCATGCGCACCGGACGGGTGTCGGCGCCGGCGATGACCGCTCCGTAGATGTGGATGGGGTAGCTCGGGTTCGGCACCAGCACGGTGTCGCCGCGATCGAGCGTGGCGAGCATCAGGTGCGCGATGCCCTCCTTCGATCCGATGGTGACGATCGCCTCGGTCTCGGGATCGATGTCGACGTCGTAGCGCCGCTTGTACCAGTCGGAGATCGCCTTGCGCAGCCGGGGGATGCCCTTCGAGATCGAATAGCCGTGCGTGTGCGGGCGCTGCGAGGCCTCGACCAGCTTGTCGATGATGTGCTGCGGAGCCGGGCCGTCGGGATTGCCCATGCTCAGGTCGATGATGTCTTCGCCGCGGCGCCGCTCGGCCATCTTCAGCTCGCCCGTGATGTTGAAGACGTACGGGGGCAGGCGCTGGATGCGAGAGAACTCGCGTTGGGACATGGGTCGACTCCAGTAAGCCTGAGAATGTAACATTTTCGACCGTCTTGGAGCGCTTTCCGCGATGAAGCTTCATGCGCAGACGCCGGGGGGAACCAATCTCTTCACCGGATACGGCGACGGATGGTTCGCCGTCAACGGCGAGCGCCATACCGGCTCGCTGCTCGTCGTTCCCGAGCAGGCGGTGATCGCCTGGGGCGTGACGGCTTTCGACGCGCTCACCGAAGCCGACTTCGAGCGGCTGCTCGCGCTCGAGCCCGAGCTCGTTCTGTTCGGCACCGGCACGCGCCAGCGCTTTCCGCATCCGCGGCTGACCGCGCCGCTGGCAAGCCGGCAGATCGGCCTGGAGGTGATGGACACGGGCGCCGCCTGCCGCACGTACAACATCCTCGCCGGCGAGGGCCGGCGTGCACTCGCCGCGCTGCTGCCGACCGGCTGATCGCCTGTGGTATGTTCGGTCCACATCGACGACGTGCGTCGGATCGTCCGTAGCCGGGGTTTCGTTGAGCGTACAGGTCGGCAGTCCGATTCCTCCTTTCCGCGCCGCCTCCACCGGCGGTGAGATCGACTCGGCGAAGCTGAAGGGACGCAAGGTCGTCCTGTACTTCTACCCGAAGGACAACACGCCCGGCTGCACCCGCCAGGGCGCCGATTTCCGCGACCTGCACGCGGCCTTCGTCGACGCCGGCGCCGTCGTGCTCGGCGTGTCGCGCGACAGCCTGAAATCGCACGAGAGCTTCAAGGCGAAGCTGCAGTTCCCGTTCGAGCTGATCTCCGACGCCGACGAGACGCTGTGTCGGGCATTCGACGTGCTTCGCGACAAGAATCTCTACGGCCGCAAGGTGCGCGGAGTCGAGCGCTCGACCTTCGTGATCGACGCCCGCGGCAATCTCGTTCGCGAATGGCGCGGCGTGCGGGTCCCGGGGCACGTCGAGGAAGTGCTCGATTTCGTGCGCTCGATCTGAGAACACGACGAATGCCGTTACCGAAGCCACCGAGCAAGCCCGCCACCCTCCTCGATCTCTCCACCGCCATCGAAGCGCGCGCCCGCCGCACGCCTCGGAAGTCGGACGACGCGCAGGAAGCGGCGCCGGAACCCGCCACGCCGCCGCGGGAACGCGCCGCCGAACGCGTCGTGCCGATGCGCGGCGCGACGCGCGCGGCGGACGCCGCCGACGCGTCCGCCCCAGCCGCCGGCGCCGCCGCGGAGGCGACGGCGCCGGCGAACGGGACCGCCGACAGGAAAGCGTCCGACGCGGCGCGGCGCGAGCCGTCGGGACCGGAACGGCGTCGGGCCGCCGCGTCCTCCCGGTTGCCGGCGGTGCTGCGGGCTCCGCCGGGGGCGGCGGACGACGAGGTATCCGCCGCCGTTCCCGCGCGCAGGGCGCGCGCACGAACCGAACCGCGGGCGCGCGCCGAGGGCGAGCCCCGGAAGCTGTTCGTGCTCGACACGAACGTGCTGATGCACGACCCGACGTGCCTGTTCCGCTTCGCCGAGCACGACCTCTACCTGCCGATGATGACGCTCGAGGAGCTCGACAACCACAAGAAGGGGATGTCGGAAGTCTCGCGCAACGCGCGGCAGGTGAGCCGCACGCTCGACGAGCTGATCGAGGCGGCCGGCGAGACCGACATCGCCGACGGCATTCCGCTCGACGCGCTCGGCAACCGCGACGCCGGCGGCCGGCTGTATTTCCAGACGCAGGCCATCGCGTCGATCCTCCCGTCGGGCATGCCGATGGGCAAGGCGGACAACCAGATCCTCGGCGTCGTGCGTGCGCTGCAGGAGCGACTGCACGACCGGCTGGTGGTGCTGCTGTCGAAAGACATCAACATGCGGATCAAGGCCCGCACGCTGGGCCTTCCCGCCGAGGACTACTTCAACGACCAGGTCCTCGAGGACACCGACCTGCTCTACACGGGCGTGCTGCGGCTGCCAGACGATTTCTGGGAGAAGCACGGCAAGGGAATCGAGTCGTGGCAGCAGGGCGGCTACACGTTCTACCGCATCCGCGGGCCGCTCGTGTCCTCGCTGCTGCTGAACCAGTTCGTCTGGTCGGAAGGCGAGATGCCGCTGGTCGCCAAGGTGCGCGAGATCGCCGGACGGACCGCGGTGCTGCAGACGCTGCGCGACTATGCGCACGCCAAGAACGCGGTGTGGGGAATCACCGCGCGCAACCGGGAGCAGAACTTCGCGCTGAACCTGCTGATGGACCCGGAGGTCGACTTCGTCACCCTGCTCGGCCAGGCCGGCACCGGAAAGACGCTGATCACGCTGGCCGCGGGCCTGGTGCAGGTCCTCGAATCGAAGCGCTACACCGAGATCGTGATGACGCGCGCCACGGTGCCGGTGGGCGAGGACATCGGCTACCTGCCCGGCACCGAAGAGGAGAAGATGCAGCCGTGGATGGGCGCCCTCGAGGACAACCTCGAGGTGCTGAACCGCAGCGACCCGTCGGCCGGCGAATGGGGACGCGCAGCGACCCACGACCTGATCCGCTCGCGGGTCAAGGTGAAGTCGATGTCGTTCATGCGCGGACGTACGTTCACGAACCGGTACCTGATCGTCGACGAGGCGCAGAACCTCACGCCGAAGCAGATGAAGACGCTGGTCACCCGCGCCGGGCCGGGCACGAAGGTCGTCTGCATGGGCAACATCGCGCAGATCGACACGCCGTATCTCACCGAAGGATCGTCGGGGCTCACCTACGTGGTCGACCGGTTCAAGGGTTGGCCGCACGCCGGGCACGTGACGCTGCAGCGAGGGGAGCGCTCGCGGCTGGCGGAGTTCGCGGCGGAGGTGCTGTAGGGGCGGGATGGTCGCGGGGCGCCGGGGGCGGTTCCGCGGGGCGAGGTGGTGCCGCGTCAAGGCAGCCACGGGCGATGGTTGGCATGCGCCCGGGCTGCATGGCAAGAAGCGCCCGGTTTCCATGCGTTTTTGTCAGCGGCACGAGTTGCGTGGGTCGAAACGCGTGGAAAGCGGGCATTTGCGGCCTGGCTGGAGTCGACTCGCTTTCGTGGACACCGGCCGCTACCCGCCAAGGAAGCGCTCGACCTCGCCGACCGCCAGAAGCTCGTGCGTCTGCGCCGAAAGAACCGACTGCAGGTCGAGCGTGACAACCTCGCAAAGGCCACGGCCAGGTTCGCCAACAGGGCCGAGGCCTCGAGGGCGAAAACGTCCACCTGTCCACGGAAACGCGCCAAGCCCAGACTCCCCTTTTCCGGGCGTTTCTTGGCACGCAAGTACTTGCATGGGGAGAAACGCCCGGCGATCGGGACATCGGATCCGAGCCGCCGCGAGCATGCAGCGAAACGCCCGCTTTTCGGGACCGTTGCTGGCCGAAGTGGCGTGTCAGCGGGGTCGGTCCCGCCCCGCGGCGTACGGCGGGTTCGTTCTCGCCCCTCGGCGTGCGGCGGGTTCGTTCCCGCCCCGCGGCGTACGGCAGGTTCGGCGTCGACGCCGCGCGAATGCCCGAATCTCGGGCAATCTCCGGCATGCACCTGGCTGCGTGGCAAGAAGCGCCCGATTTCCATGCGCTTTCGTCAGCGGCACGAGTTGCGCGGGTCGAAACGCCCGAAAACCGGGCGCTCGTCGAGGCGACAGACGGGCCCTCACCCAGCCGGCACTCGTTTTCCTGGCGCTCGAGCATGCCCTGCTGCGGATGCCCCACTGCGGATGCCCTGCTGGACCTGCCCCGCTGCAACCCGGCAAACCGAACCGGTATCGAACCCGCTCTTCGCCCTACCCGCTCGTGTAGTTCTCGAACTTCGTGTACTGGCCGACGAAAGTCAGCCGCACGGTGCCGATCGGCCCGTTGCGCTGCTTGCCGATGATGATCTCGGCGGTGCCCTTGTCGACGGAATCGGGGTTGTAGACCTCGTCCCGATAGATGAAGACGATGACGTCGGCGTCCTGCTCGATCGCGCCCGAGTTGTGACAGACGACTCCGTCGGCGAGCCAGGAGGCATGGACCGGAACGGTGAGGTCGAATACCTCTTCCTCGCCATCCGGTTCGATTGCGACGACCCGGTCCCAGAACAGGTCGGAACCCGACCATGAGCGCAGCGATTCGTCCCCGGGCTCGTCGGCGTAGTCCTCGAGCATCTTCCGGGACGGGGCAAAGCGGAAATGTGCGGAGCCGCCGTACGACGTCCCGCGCATCGCGGCCCTCTGGCGATGCGAAATGCCGTGCGCTTCCATCGATGCGCGGACTTCCGCCAAGACCTCTCGCGGCAGCGTGTCGACGTCGACGTTCGCTTCGGACGCACGTGCCGCAAGCACCTCGGCAAGCCGCGTCGCCGGGCCGACGCGGGGGCCGAAAGCCCCAACCTGCTTCAGGAACAGCGCCTGCTGTTCGCTGCCCGATACGTCGACGCTCCACAATGGACGTCCGGAGCCGCGCAGGCATCGGAGCCGGGCGACGATGCCCAGTCG
>DATGRE010000299.1:0-6883 GCA_035303885.1 Zeimonas sp.
GCAAGCTGCGCAAGGACGTCTGGAACCTGATCTTCGCCAACATCCGGCTGGAGATCGTCCAGCACGACATGAAGGCCGAGATGGGCGCGTGCACGGTGGGCGAGCGCCGGATGCTCGAGCTGCTGAAGAAATACGGCCTGGAGAGCTTCGAGTCGCACAAGCGCGCGCTGTTCGACGCGACGCGGCGGATGATGGAAGCCGAGATCGCGAAGATCCCGAACGGGCGCTACTCGGGCGAGGGCCGCGTCTACTACGACGGGCGACACGAGGGCTCGAAGTTCACGATCCGCGTCGACATCGATGTCGAGGACAAGCGCATCCGCTTCGACTACTCGCGCACCGACCCGCAGACCAACGGCTTCGTCAACGGCACGTTCACGTCGAGCGCGTCGGCCACCATCCTCACGCTGCTGCAGATGGTCAATCCCGACATCCCGCACAACGAGGGGATGGTCGAGCCGATCGAGATCGTCATCCCGGAAGGCACGATCCTGAACGCCGCCTATCCGAAGGCGACGACCTTCGGCAACCACCTGTGCCCGCCGAACGCCGACGCGATCCAGCGCGCGCTGGCGCCCGTGCTGCCCGACCGCGTCACCGCCGGCTGGAACAACCTGCTGGCCTCGCTCACCACCGGCATCGATCCGAACACCAACGAGAAATACGTCGACATCGGCTTCATGGGCCTGAAAGGCGGCTCGGGCGCGATGCTCGGCACCGACGGCTACGACCACATCGGGATGATCGACGCCTCGGGCGGCGTGCTCGACCAGGACTACGAGATGTTCGAGCAGCAGACGCCGCACACGCTGCTGCGCCACGAGCTGCTCACCGACTCCGCCGGTGCGGGTCAATGGCGCGGCGGCCTGGGTGTGGAGACGATCTTCCGCATCGGCTCGGACGACACGCAGCTCGTCACCTTCGGCGACGGCGACTTCGAGCCGGCCTTCGGGCTGTTCGGCGGAGGCGACGCCGGGCTGAACTTCATCCGGCTCACCTACCCCGACGGGCGCACCGTCACCCCGCGCAACAAGGACCTGATTACCGGCGTGCCGAAAGGCACGATCTACCACCAGGTGGCCAGCGGAGGCGGCGGCTACGGCGACCCGAGGAAGCGCGACCGCAGGGTGCTCGCCGAGGAAGTCCGCAACGGCGTGATCTCGCCCGAGAAAGCGCGCGAGCTGTACGGCTGGGAAGGCTAGGACTGCACGATGGAATTCGACCTGACCGAAGAGCAGCGCGCCGTCCAGGAGACCTTCGCGCGCTTCTGCGATCGCCGCATCGCGCCGAACGCGGCGGCGATCGACGAGGCGCATGCGTTCCCGCACGAGCTGTTCGCCGAGCTCGCCGAGCTCGGGCTCTTCGGCATGCGCTATCCCGAGGAGCTCGGCGGCAGCGGCATGGCGCTCACCGAGTTTTGCCTGGCGCTCTCCGAGATCGCGCGCGGCTCGATGTCGCTCGCCGGCGCCGCCGCGATGCAGTCGCTGATGGGAACGAAGTTCCTGCAGATGCTCGGCAACGAAGACATCGTCGAGCGGCTGTTCCGCCCGGCGCTCGCGGGCCAGAAGATCGGCGGCATCCGCATGACCGAGCCCGACGCCGGCTCCGACCTCGGCTCGATCGCCACCACCGCGCGCAAGGTCGACGGCGGCTACGTGATCGACGGGCACAAGACGTGGATCACGTCGGCGCCGGTGGCCGACTTCTTCACCGTGTTCGCGCGGGCAGGCGACGAGAGGAAGCTGACGATCTTCCTCGTCGAGAAGCATTTCGAAGGGCTGCACGTCGGGCGCCCGATCCACAAGATGGGCGTCTGGGCGCTTCCCACGTCGGAGGTCTCGTTCGACGGCTGCTTCGTGCCCGACACGCACCGGCTGTCGAAGGAGGAAGGCGACGGCGAGGTGCACCTCAGGAAAACGCTCGCCGAGATCCGCATCATCACCGGCGCGATGGCGCTCGGCGTGGCACGCGCCGCGCTCGACGAGGCGGTGCGCTATGCCGGCGAGCGCAAGCAGTTCGGCAAGCCGATCGACCGCTTCCAGGCGATCCAGATGAAACTCGCCGAGATGGCGACCGGGCTGGAGGCGGCCACGCACCTCGTGCGCTACGCGGCGTGGCTGGCCGACGCGAAGCGGCCGCACCACAAGGAAGCCGCGATGTGCAAGCTGTTCGCCACCGAGACGGCGGCGTCGATCTGCGACCAGGCGGCGCGCGTGCTCGCCTCCTACGGCTACGCGATGGAATACCCGGTGCAGCGCTACCTGCGCGACGTGCGCTTCACGCTGATCGGCGGCGGCACCAGCGAGATCCTGAAACTGATCATTGCCAAAGAGGTCACATCATGAGTTCGACTTCCGTGGCGCGAGCGGCGCAACCCCGCGCGTCGGAGCGGCGCATCCGGGTGCTGCTCGCCAAGCCCGGGCTCGACGGGCACGACCAGGGGGCGAAGGTCGTCGCACGCGCGATGATGGACGCCGGCTTCGAGGTCATCTACACGGGGCTGCGCCAGACACCGGAGGCGGTGGCGCGCATGTCGCTCGACGAGGACGTCGACGTGATCGCGCTGTCCAGCCTCGCCGGCTCGCACCTGCCCTTCTGTCGCAAGCTGAAGACGCTGCTCGAGGCCAACGGCCTGACCGACAAGCTGTGGCTGATCGGCGGCAACCTTCCGGCGCAGGACCACGACGAACTGCGCGCGCTCGGCTTCACCGGCATCTTCCCGACCGGCTCGAAGCTCGATGCGATCGTCGACTACATCCGGGAGAACGTGCGATGAACGACCGCGCGCCGATCGAAGTGCGACCCGTCGTCAACGAATCGGGCCTGGAGGTGCAGCCGCTGTACACGGCGGCCGACGTCGAGGCGAGCGGCGGGCTGGAGATGCTCGGCCAGCCCGGCGAGTATCCGTTCACGCGCGGCATCCACCCGCTGATGTACCGCAAGCAGCCGTGGACGATGCGCCAGTACGCGGGCTTCGGCAATCCGCACGAGACCAACCAGCGCTTCAAGTACCTGATCGCCAACGGCCAGACGGGGCTGAACGTCGCCTTCGACCTGCCGACGCAGATCGGGCTCGACTCGGACGATCCGATGGCCGAGGGCGAGGTCGGACGCGTCGGCATGGCGATCGACACGCTGCGCGACGTCGAGATCGCCTTCGACGGCATCGACCTGAGCCGGATCACCGTGTCGCTCACCATCAACGGCGCGGCGGCGATCCTGATCGCGATGTACCTGGCGATGGCCGAGAAGCGCGGCTACGACGTCACGAAGCTGCGCGGCACCTGCCAAAACGACATCCTGAAGGAGTTCATCGGTCGCGGCACGTGGATCTTCCCGGTCGAGCCGTCGATCCGGCTGGTCGGCGACACGATCGAGTACTGCGCCCGGCACGCACCGAAATACAGCCCGGTGTCGGTGTGCGGCTACCACATCCGCGAGTCGGGCGCGACGCCGGCGCAGGAGATGGCCTACGCGTTCTGCATCGCGCGCGCCTACGCCGACGACGTGATCCGCCGCGGGCTGGACGTCGACGAGTTCGCCGGCCGGCTGTCGTACAACTTCAACATCTTCGGCAACCTCTTCGAGCAGATCTGCAAGTTCCGCGCGGGCCGCAGCCTGTGGGCACAGATCATGAAGGAGGAATACAAGGCCAAGAAGCCGGGCTCGATGTGGCTGCGCATGATCGCCGGCGGCGGCGGCGGCGGGCTCACCTTCGAGCAGCCCGAGTTGAACATCGTGCGCGGCGCATACTACGCGCTGATCAGCGCGCTGTCGGGCGCGCAGACGATGGCGCTGTGCTCGTACGACGAGGCGTACACGATTCCCACCGAGTATTCGGCGCGCATCTCGCTGCGCACGATGCAGATCCTGATCGAGGAGATGGGGCTCACGGAAACGGTGGATCCGCTCGGCGGCTCGTTCTACGTCGAGACGATGACGAACCGCATGCGCGACCTGATGAAGGAGATCATCGCCGACGTCGATGCGCAGGGCGGCATCGTCCAGCTGATCGCCGACGGCACGATCCAGGCCAGGGTCTCCGAGCAGGCGTACCGGATGCAGCGCGACATCGAGTCGGGCGCGTTCCCGAAGGTGGGCGTGAACTGCTACCGCAACGAGCACGAAGAGGACCACAAGGTCGAGTTCCATCCGTACCGGGAGGAGGACGCGCGGCTGCAGATCGAATCGCTGGCGCGCGTCCGCGCCGAGCGCGACGAGGCGCAGGTCTCGCGCGCACTCGCCCGGGTGGCCGCCGACGCGCGCGCAGGCGTCAACCTGATGCCGGCGATCGTCGAGGCGGTGAAGGCCTATGCCAGCGTCGGCGAGATCACCCGCGAAATGGTCCAGGTCTTCGGCCGCTACCGCGAGCCGATCCGCTTCTGAAGCGCTTTTGCAGGAATACCCCATGACCGTTCTCGAATCCGCGATCGAGCGCTACGTCGCCGCCCGCACGCTCGCCCAGGCGCTCGAATGCCTGCGCGAGGTCGAAGGCGCGACCGTCCTCGCCGGCGGCACCGACCTGATGCCGCAGACGCAGATCGGCCGGCGCAGCATCGGCCCGGCGCTCGTCAACATCCGCCGCATCGACGAGCTGCGCGCCATCGCCGAGGAAGGCGCAACCGTTCGCATCGGCGCGCTGACGACGATCACCGAGCTGATGACCAACGAGATCGTGCGGCGCCGCTTCCCGGTGCTCGTCGAAACGGGCGACCACTTCGCCAGCGACCAGATCCGCAACGCCGCCACCGTCGGCGGCAACCTGTGCAACGCGTCGCCGGCCGGCGACACGCTGGTGCCGCTGCTCGTGCTCGACGCCTCGGTGGAGCTCGCCTCGCTCGGCGAGAAGGGCATCGAGCGCCGGCGGCTGCCGCTGCGCGAGTTCTTCACCGGCCCGGGCCGCACGAAGCGCGCGCCCGCGGAGCTGCTGGTCGCCGTGCACGTGCCCGTGCCCGCCGAAGGGCATTTCGCGCGCTTCTTCAAGTTCGGCACGCGCCCGGCGCTCGACATCTCGACGATCTCGATCGGCCTCGCCGCGACCCGGCGCGACGGCACGCTCGCCGACGTGCGCGTCGCCTTCGGCGCGGTCGCGCCGACCCCGGTGCGCTCGCCCGGGACCGAAAAGGCGCTCGAAGGACGACGGCTCGACGCGGCGACGATCGCCGCCGCCGCGAAGGCCGCGCGCGACGAGGTCCAGCCGATCGACGACGTGCGCGCGAGCGCCTGGTACCGCAAGGAACTGATCCACAACATGACCGCGAGGATGCTGACCCATGTCGCTGACGCATGACATCGAGTTCACGCTGAATGGGGTGCGCCGGCACGCGCGCGTCGACGTCGGGATCAGCACGCTGACGATGCTGCGCGACGTGATCGGGCTCACCGGCACGAAATACGGCTGCGGCGAAGGCGAGTGCGGCGCGTGCACGATCATCGTCGACGGCACGTCGGTGAACGCGTGCCTGATGTTCGCCGTCGACTGCGACGGGCGCGACGTGACGACGATCGAGGGCCTGGAGTCGAACCCCACCGCGGAGCGGCTGCGCGAAGCCTTCGTCGAGAAGGGCGCCGTGCAGTGCGGCTTCTGCACGCCGGGAATGATGATGCAGGCCACGCACCTGCTCGAGATCCAGCCCGACGCCGACGCGGAGACGATCCGTCGCGGCATCGAAGGAAACCTGTGCCGGTGCACCGGCTACGTGAAGATCGTCGAGGCGATCGAGTCGGCCGCCGCCGCGCAGCCCGCGCCGGCAGCCACCGAAGCCAGCAGGAGGTCATGATGAACGTGCGCGACCAAACGCTCGCGGGCGGGACCGACACGCTGATCGGCAAGCGCATCGCGAAGATGGATGCGCCCGAGAAGGCGAGCGGCAAGACCCGCTACATCCACGACCTGAACGTCTCGGGACAGCTGTACGGCAAGATCCTGCGCTCGTCGCGCGTGCACGCGAAGATCGTCTCGATCGACACCAGCGCCGCGCGCGCGCTGCCCGGGGTGCACGCGGTGATCACCGCCGACGACGTCCCCGACCAGCGGCCGATCGGCGTCGCGAAGGACCACCTGCCGCTGAAGAAAGGCCGGGTGCGCAGCATCCGCGACGAGATCGCGGCGGTGGCCGCCGACACCGAGGAGCTCGCCGAGCGCGCGCTGAAGCTGATCCGCGTCGAGTACGAGGACCTTCCCGTGCTGTCGGACCCGCGCCGCGCGCTCGACCCCGACGCGCCGCTGATCCACCCCGAGCCGCACGGCGCCGACGGCAGCCCCGAGCACCTGAAGCCCGGTATGCCGATCGCGTTCGCCGGCAAGGCCGACAACATCGCGATGCGCTTCGACTACTCGCACGGCGACGTCGTGCAGGGTGAAGCCGAGTCCGACGTCGTGATCGAGGACACCTTCCAGCTGCACTACGTCACGCACTGCTGCATGGGCGTCTCGGGGATCATCGCCGAGTTCGATGCGTCGGGAAACCTGCTGATGTACTCGAACACGCAGGTGCCCTTCCTGCACAAGCGCGAGTTCGCCGAGTACCTGAACATGGACCCGGCGCGCATCCGCATCATCCAGCCGCCGATCGGCGGCGGCTTCGGCTCGAAGCTCGACGTCTATCCGTTCGAGGTGATCTGCGTGTTCCTCGCGCGCGCCGCGCGCCGGCCGGTGAAGATCGTCTTCGACCGCGAGGAGGAGTTCCTCGCGTCGCCCACCCGCCAGCCGGTCCTGCTGAAGCTGCGCTCGGGTTGCACGAAGGACGGGCGCCTCACGTTCCGCCAGGTGGAGACGCTGCACGACAACGGCGCGTACACCTCGTGGGGCGCGACGACGCCGTTCGTGATGATGCAGACCTTCTCGTCGCTGTATCGCGTGCCGCACTGCGACTACCACACC
>DATGRE010000300.1:0-2299 GCA_035303885.1 Zeimonas sp.
CCGCTACCTGCTGGTGGCGATCCCGCTGTTCGCCTTCATGGCGCACGTGATGATCCGCGCGCGCATCGTCGACGACCTGTACGGCGCGGCCTACACGCTCACGCGCCATCTTCCCGGCGGCCTGGGCATCGCGACCATCGCCGCCTGCACGGTATTCGCGGCGATCTCCGGCTCGAGCGTCGCCACCGCGCTCACGATCGGCGCGGTCGCCATTCCGCAGATGATCCGCTTCGGCTACGAGCCCCGGGTGGCCTACGGGCTCGTCGCCGCCGGCGGCACGCTGGGCATCCTGGTCCCGCCGTCCGGCCCGCTGGTGCTGTACGGCGTCGTCACCAACACGTCGATCGGCGGCCTGTTCATGGCGGGTGTCGTTCCCGGACTGATGATCGCGGCGATCTTCGTCACATGGAACATGGCGTCCACGGCGGCCAGCCAGCGACACATCGCACGCGAGCCGCGCGCGAGCCTGCACGAAGCCGCCGCGGCCGTTCGCAAGTCGGGCTGGGCGCTGTCGCTGCCGGTGTTCGTGCTCGGCGGCATGTATGCCGGCGTGTTCACCGCGACGGAAGCGGCGGCGGCCGGCGCGATCCTCGCGCTCGGCGTCGGGATCGTGATCTACCGGACGCTTCCGCCCACCGAGATCTGGAACTGCGCGGTCGACGCGAGTCGGACCGCCGCGATGCTGTTCATGATCCTCGCCGGCGCGTCGGTGTTCGGCTTCGTGCTGACGAAGCTGCGCATCCCGCAGCAGATCGTCGAGACCGTCGTCGCCTACGACATCGGCGTCATCGGCTTCCTGCTGGCGATGATGACGCTGATCTTCGTGCTCGGCATGTTCCTCGAGTCGATCGCGATCATCCTGATCACGACGCCGGTCATCCTGCCCGTGATGAATCACCTGGGCATCAACCCGATCTGGTACGGCATCCTGCTCGTCATCAACCTCGAGGTCGCGCAGATCACCCCGCCGGTCGGCATGAACCTGTTCACGATCAAGGCCGTCACGCACGCGCCGATGTGGGACATCGTGCGCGGCTCGGCGCCGTACGTGCTGCTGCTGATCGTCGGAATGGCGATCGTGATGGCGTGGCCGCAGATCGCGCTGTGGCTGCCGGGGACGATGATCGAATCGCGCTGAACGAGACGCGATCCGGCGCGGCGCGTGGGGGCGAGGCGCGCCGGCCCCCGAGGCGCGTCGGTCCCCGAGGCGCGCCAGTCCCGGAGACGCGCCCGGTCAGCGACGCGCGGTACAGACGCGCGACAGCGCGCTGCGCACGCGAGGGATCTGGTCGGCCGACAGCGGAGATCGCAGGACGCGCCCGGGGAAACCGGAAAGTTCGTCCATCACCTTGCCGGTCTGAGACCGGCGAACGACCAGGAAGAGCGCCGCGGCGTCGGACTCCAGCATCTCGGCCAGCGAAAGGACGAAGTCGCGCTCGATGCCGCAGTCGGACAGCGGACCCGAAATGTCGTCGCCGCTCGCACCCACGCTTTCGCCGAGCGTCGAAGGCATCGACGGATGGGTGATCAGCAGCCCTGCGACTTCGTCTTCGGCGCCGGGCTCGGCAGAGCGCCGCGCATCCATCCGGTTCATATCGGCCAGGATCCGATGCGCGTCGTACGCAGTTTCGATTCCGACCACCACGAGTTCAGCCACCACTTCCTCCCGTAGATCCAACGTCGGAGCAGCCGTCGGCAGACGGCGCGTTCGAGCCAAGAAGGAAGCTGTGAGCAATCGACGCACCCGCATTGCGGTCGTGCGACGCCGCGCGCGCAGGAACGAGGGCGCGACGTCAGCGCGGCGTCAGCCGAATCCTCTTCCGGGCCACCGCGTCGACCCGATCGCGGCTGAACAGCAGCGGGAACGACTCGCCCCGAGCCCACGGATCGAAGAGGTCGGTGTAATGCGGCGAATCCATCGCACCCGACTGCCCCGGCGCGTTCATCGCGAGCGAGCCGTCCCATCCGCCCACGTCGATCGCCACGCGAAAGGTCGCACCCGATGCCTGCACGAAGTCCGGGCCGTAGGCCGTGTCGCAAACCGTGTCGCCGCTGCCGTCGCGCGGCGCCGACAACGTCGTCGTGCACGCTTCGGGCAAGGTCGTGAGCAGCGACGCGAGCGGATGCGTCGCGCGCGCCACGTGGATCGAACCCCAGCGCCATCCGGCCGGGTCTGGCCCCAGCATCCGGGACAGCTCCGCGAACGCGCGGCGAAGCGAGTCCTGCACCACTGTCGCGAGCGAGCGAGCGGAGTCCGGCCCGAAGTGCTGCGCCGGATGCAGGAGCATGTCCAGATCGA
>DATGRE010000301.1:0-6600 GCA_035303885.1 Zeimonas sp.
ACCTCGCGCTTGCGGCTGTCGATCACGAGCTCGCCGCAGAAGACGACATCGGCTGCGCCCGCCTCCTCGCGCTTGCGCACGAGGGCGGCGCAGCGGGCGAGCAGCTCGCGCGTCTCGAAGCGGCCGGCCAGGTAGTCGTTCGCCCCGGCCTCCAGCGCGTCGATGCGCGCATCGACGTCGTCCGCGTTCGTGAGGATCAGCACCGGCACCCGGATGCCACGGCCGCGCACGGCGCGCAGCCACTCGAGCGCCGCGCCCGCACCGCCGCGCAGGTCGAGGACGATGGCACCGGCCGGCGCGACGCGCAGCAGCGGGTCGAGCTCGGCCGGATCGGCGACCAGGTCGACGTCGAAGCCGGCCTCGCGCAGCGGCGCGACGACGAGATCCTGCGCGTCCGGCGCATCGGTGACGACGAGCGTTTTCATGTGCGCAGCCCTGTTTATTCGTTCCAGGCAGACCCGTGCGCTCCGGCCGCCCGCCATCGGCGCCAGCAAAGGACGTGCCGTGCTCGCCTGCCGCTGTCGCGACGAAGGCGAGGCGGCGCTTGCATGAAGGCGACCCGTACGTGGTGCCGAGCGCTCAGCCGGGCGTCGATCGCCCGGCCGGCAGCCGTGCGCGCCGTTCCCGGCGGGTGCGCAGCATGTGGCGCGACACTTCGAACACCGCGGGCAGGCCCGGGATGACGATCATCGCGAGCGTCACCCATTCGAAATGCTCCTTGACCCAGGCGGTGTTGCCGAACAGATAACCGATCGTGCTCAGCCCGGCGACCCACAGCGTTCCGCCGAGGACGTTGTACAGCGCGAAGCGCGGATAGCTCATCCGCGCGACCCCGGCGACGAAGGGGGCGAAGGTGCGCACGAAAGGCAGGAAACGCGCGACGACGATCGTCATCGGCCCGTGGCGCTCGTAGAACGCGTGCGTGCGATCGAACGCGGCCCGGTTGAAGAAGCGCGACTGTTCCCAGCCGAAGACCTTCGGGCCGAACCAGTGACCGACCGAATAGTTGACCGCGTCGCCGAGCACGGCGGCGACGATCAGCAGCACGACCAGCGCCCCGATGTCGAGTCCGCCCACGGCGGCGATCGTGCCGGCGACGAACAGCAGCGAATCGCCGGGCAGGAACGGCATGACGACGAGACCGGTCTCGACGAAGACGATCGCGAACAGGATCGCGTAGACCCAGACGCCGTACTGCTCGACGACCGCGGCCAGATGGCGATCGAGATGCAGGAACACGTCGAGGAGCTGCGCGGGATCCATCGGGCGGCATGGTACACGGGGCTTCGCACGCCGGTCGCCGAGTCCGAGTGCCGGGACGGGCGCGCCCGCCGCGGCACCGCATCGGGCGACGCGCAGCTCCGGCGCGCCGCTGTTCACCGTTCGGATCGTCCGCCGTGCCGCTCCTATAGAATCGGCCGATGCCTTCCGCAGCGCCCGCCGTCCGCGGCGCGTCGAGCCGCCCCATTGCGCGGCTCGCCGATCGACTGGTCAGCCAGATCGCCGCCGGTGAAGTCGTCGAGCGGCCGGCGTCGGTCGTGCGCGAGCTCGTCGAGAACGCGCTCGACGCCGGCGCCCGGCGCGTGCGCGTGCGCATCGAGGAAGGCGGCGTGCGCCGCATCGTCGTCGCCGACGACGGCGTCGGCATCGCGCGCGACCAGCTGCCGCTCGCGCTCGAGCGCCATGCGACGAGCAAGATCACGACGCTCGACGAGCTCGAGCGCGTCGGCACGCTCGGCTTTCGCGGCGAGGCGCTCGCCTCGATCGCGTCGGTCGCCTCGCTTCGGCTGACCAGCCGCACCGACGGCGACGACTGCGCGTGGCGCATCGATGCGCAGACGGGCGAGATCGAGCCGGCCCCGGGCCTGCGCGGGACGCAGGTCGAGGTGCTCGACCTGTTCTCGGCCACGCCCGCGCGGCGCAAGTTCCTGCGCAGCGCGGCCACCGAGGGCGCGCATTGCATCGAGGCGTTGCGGCGCATCGCCCTCGCGCACGAGGCGGTCGCCTTCGAGCTGCAGGTCGACGAGCGGCGAAGCGAATCGCTGGCCCCCGCGCACTGGTCGGAGCGCGCACTCGCCGCGCTCGGCGAGGAATACGAAGCGGCACACCGCGTCGTCGACGTCGACGCGGGAGCGCTGCGCGTGCGCGCGCTGCTCGGCCTGCCCACGCGCAACCGGGCGCGAGCCGATCGCCAGTTCCTCTACGTGAACGGGCGCTTCGTGCGCGATCGCATGCTCGGATACGCGATGAAGCAGGCCTACGCCGACCTGATGCACGGCGACCGGCACGCGGCATGGGCCGTGTTCGTCGAGATCGATCCGGCGCAGGTCGACGTCAACGTGCATCCGGCGAAGATCGAGGTGCGCTTCCGCGACCCGGCCGGCGTGCGCTCCTTCGTCTTCCACGCGATCGAATCGGCGCTGCGTGCGGCGACCGGCGCGCGCGGCGCGCACGCCGCCGCCGACGCCGCCCGCGCCGAAGCCGCAGCCGTGCCGCCCGCCCGGGCTCCCGTGCCCCCGTTCGCGGCGGACGCGACCGCGACGCCCGGCGGCTACGCGCGGGTCGCATCGTCGGGACGGCTCGACCTCGCGCGCGAGCCGGGCCTCCGACTCCCGCTCGAGGCGGTTTTCCGCCGCAGGTTCCACGACGAAGATTCCGCGCCCAATCACGCAGCGATCGACCGCCGGCCCGCCGCCGACGACGCGCCGGGCGCGGCCCGCATCGCGTCGGCCGAGCCCGGCGACGAGGCGCCGCTCGGACATGCGATCGCGCAGCTGCACGGCGTCTGGGTGCTCGCGCAGAACCGGCACGGCCTCGTCGTCGTCGACATGCATGCCGCGCACGAGCGCGTCGTCTACGAGCGGATGAAGAGCGCCTTCGCCGCGCGCGCGCTCCCGGTGCAGCCGCTGCTCGTTCCGGTGGTGTTTCGCGCCGACGCCGTCGAGCTCGCGCTCGTCGAGGACGAGGCCGACGCGATCGCCGCACTCGGCCTCGAGCTCTCGGTGCTCTCGTCGCAATCGATCGCCGTGCGCGCGGTTCCGGCCGCACTCGCCGGCGCCGATGCCGCCGCGCTCGCACGTTCGGTGCTCGCCGAGCTGCGCGAGCACGGCGTCTCGCGCGCGCTCGCCGAGCGCAGCGACGCGCTGCTGGCCACGATGGCATGCCACGCCGCGGTGCGCGCGAACCGGCGACTGTCGCTCGACGAGATGAACGCGCTGCTGCGCGAGATGGAGCGCACGCCCGCGGCCGACCAGTGCAATCACGGCCGGCCCACGTGGATCCAGATCCCGCTCGACGAGCTCGACCGCTGGTTCCTGCGAGGCCGCTAAGACGATGACCGGCGCGCGTGCCGCCGTCCCGGCCGGCCTGCTGTTCCTGCTCACCGGCTTCCTGTCGCTGCAGCCGCTGTCGACCGACCTCTACCTCGCGTCGCTGCCGTCGCTGCGAACGCATTTCGACGCACCGGTCTCCGCGGTGCAGCTGACGCTGTCGGCCTTCCTCGCCGGCTTCGCGCTCAGCCAGCTGCTCGCCGGACCGCTGTCCGACCGCTTCGGCCGCCGGCCGATCGCCGTGGCCGGGCTCGCGCTCTACGCGGGCGCATCGGTGCTCGGCGCGGCTGCGCCGTCGCTCGCCGTGCTCGTCGTCGCCCGCGTCGCGCAGGCGCTCGGCGTGTGCTGCACGGTCGTCTGTGCGCGCGCCATCGTTCGCGACCGCTACGAAGCCGAGCTCGGCGCCCGCGTGATGTCGCGTGCGCTGAGCTGGATGGGCGTCGTCCCGATCGCCGGCCCGGTGCTCGGCGGTCTCGTGCAATCGGCCTTCGGCTGGCGCATGAATTTCCTGCTGCTCGCCGCCTCCGGCCTCGTGCTGCTCGGCCTGACGCTGCGCGGCTTGCCCGAAACGAACCGGCATCGCGATCCGCGCGCCACCGACCTCGGACCGCTGCTGCGCAACTACGCGCGGGTCGCATCGTCGCGCGCCTTCTGGGCGCATGCGCTGCCGGTCACCGGCAGCTACGGCGCGCTCTTCTGCTTCATCTCGGCGTCGTCGTTCCTGCTCATCGAACTGTTCGGCATCAGCGAGCGCGGGTTCGGATTCGTCTACGCACTGGTCACGCTCGGCTACCTGCTCGGAACCGTCGCCGTGCGCCGCGTGCTCGCGCGGCTCGGGCTCGTCGGCGCCATCCGTCTCGGCGCCACCGTCGCGGCGATCGCAGGCGCGCTGATGGCGCTGCTGGCGGCATTCGACGTGCAGGCGCCTTCGGCGGTGCTGATCCCGATGGGTTTCGTGATGGCCTCGCACGGCTTCATCCAGCCGTGCTGCCAGATCGGCGCGATCGACCCGTTCCCGCGCAATGCGGGGGCGGCCAGTGCGCTGATGGGCTTCGCGATGCTCACCATCGCCTCGCTCGCCGGATGGCTGGTCGGTGCCTGGCACGACGGAACGACGCGCCCCCTCGCCTGGGCGGTGGCGGCGAGCACGGCCTTCTGCGCGGCCTCGGCATGGGGGCTGCTGCGCCGGGGCGAGCCGCGCGAACGCGCACTCCCGGCGCCGCAACGCGCCCCATGAACGCGCGCATCGCACCGCTGCCGATGCTGCTCGGGCCGACCGCCTCGGGCAAGAGCGCGATCGCGATGCGTCTGGCGCAACGCCTGCCGATCGAGATCGTCAGCGTCGACTCGGCGCAGGTCTACCGCGGGCTCGACATCGGCACGGCCAAGCCCGATGCCCGCGAACGCGAGGCGGTGCCGCATCACCTGATCGACATCCTCGAGCCGACCGAGCGCTATTCCGCGGCGCGCTTCGCCGAGGATGCGCGCGCGGCGATCGCCGACATCCGCGCGCGCGGGCGCATCCCGCTGCTCGTCGGCGGAACGATGCTCTACGCGCGTGCGCTCGTCGACGGACTGCATCGGCTGCCGCCCGCCGACGCCGCGCTGCGCGCGCGGCTCGAGGAGGAGGCGCGCCGCGACGGCTGGCCGGCGCTGCACGCGCGGCTCGCGGCGGTCGATCCGCGCAGCGCCGCGCGCATCGAGCCGCGCGACGCGCAGCGCATCCAGCGTGCGCTCGAAGTCTTCGAGTCGACGGGACGCCCGTTGTCGCAATGGCTCGACGATCCCGCGCCGGCGGCCGCTCGCGGCGAGCCGGTCGTGCGCATCGCGCTCGAGCCCGACGATCGCGCGGCACTGCACGCGCGCATCGACGCGCGCTTTCGCCGGATGCTCGAGCGCGGTTTCGTCGACGAGGTGCGCGCGCTGCGCGCACGCGGCGACCTCTCGCCGTCGCTGCCGTCGATGCGCAGCGTCGGGTATCGCCAGGTGTGGCAATGGCTGGACGGCGCAGGCCCGCGCGACGCGATGATCGACGCGGCCGTCGCCGCGACGCGTCAGCTCGCGAAGCGGCAGCTGACCTGGCTGCGTGCGATGCCCGACCGCATTCGCGTCGACCCGTTCGCCCCGGACGCGCTCGACCGCGTCCGGCGGGCGCTGCAAGCCGCGACGCGGTCTTCGCCATAGCGCGCTTTCCGGATGTCGACCGACGCGAAATCCCGATCGCATCCGCGCACGCGTCTCCGAACCGTGCCCCATACCCCGTCGGGTCCGACGACGACCGTTCCGCCCGCCCGGCCGATCGGGTAACGTCCGCCAATGCCCGCCCGCGTCGCCTTCGCGTTCGTCCTGCTGTTCGTCGGCTGGGGCCTGCTGGCCCCCGGCTCGCTGGAACGCGTCGCCGACGCGGCCTTCGCGTTCACGACGCGCGGCTTCAGCTGGCTGTACCTGTGGATCGTCTTCGGCGTGGTCGTCGCCAGCCTCGGGATCGCCTTCAGCCGCTATGGCCGGCTGCGGCTGGGCGACGACGACGAGGAGCCGGCCTTCAGCCGCCGCTCGTGGTTCGCGATGCTGTTCGCCGCGGGGATGGGAATCGGTCTGGTGTTCTGGGGCGTCGCCGAACCGCTGTCGCATTACGCGATACCGCCGCCCGGCATTCTCCCCGGCACGCCCGAAGCGGCGAACGCGGCGATGCTCCATGCGTTCTTCCACTGGGGCCTGCACCCGTGGGCCGTGTACAGCATCGTCGCGCTGGCGATCGCGTATTTCCAGTTCCGCCGCAAGCTGCCCATCACGATCAGCGCGACGCTCAGCGGCCTGTCGCGACATCGGCGCAGCGGCTGGCTCGCCGCCGCCGACGTGCTCGCGATCCTCGCCACCGCCTTCGGCGTCGCGACCTCGCTCGGCCTGGGTGCGCTGCAGATCAACAGCGGCCTGGCCGAGGTCGCCGGCGTGCCGGTGGGGACGGGATCGCAGGTCGTGATCATCGTCGTCACGACGGCGCTGTTCCTCGCCTCGGCGATGTCCGGGCTGGAACGCGGCATCAAGTGGCTGTCGAACCTGAACCTGCTGCTCGGAGCGGCGATCGCCGGCTTCGTGCTGCTCGCCGGACCGACCGCGATCATCCTCGACACCTTCACGTCGACTCTCGGGCGCTATCTGTCCGGCCTCATCCAGATGAGCCTGCGGCTGACGCCGTTCCGCGACGACGCATGGGTGCACAACTGGACGGTCTTCTACTGGGCGTGGTGGATCTCGTGGTCCCCCTTCGTCG
>DATGRE010000302.1:0-12570 GCA_035303885.1 Zeimonas sp.
AACGAGCGGACCGCCCGCAGACGCTCCTCGTAGTCCGGCAGGCGCGCGAAGTCGCTGCGCTCGTCGGTGATTCCGGCGGTGACGAACAGCACGTCGGCACGGATCCGTCGCCAGCACGCGAGCGTTTCGTCGACGCGGTACAGGATCGGCGACGGCAGCCGGTGCACCGGATCGCCGAGAAGCTCGAAGCGGCCGTCGGCGTTGCGGCGCGACCAGTGCAGCGCGAGGAACGCGGCGCGGTCGGGACGCAACCGGGGGTTGTTGCGCATCAGGCGTTCGGCGACCGCGCGACGCGACGGATAGTCGCGCATCGTCGCCCCGCTCTTCAGCGCGTCGAGCCACTTCGCATAGCGCTCGGGCGCCTGCTCCGGACGCGTCGCCGGCAACCCGAGTCCGTCGAGGTTCACGAGCCGGCGCACGCGCTCCGGCCGGATCCCGGCGTAGAGCATCGCGACGTTGCCGCCCATGCTGTGCCCGGCCACGTCGACGGCCTGCGTCGGCGCGAAGGCGTCGAGCAGCGCGTCGAGGTCGCCGAGATAGTCGGGGAACCAGTAGGTGTCGGCGCGCGGACGGTCGGTCTCGCCGAATCCGCGCCAGTCGGGTGCGAGCACCCGCCATTCGGGCGGCAGGAGATCGACGACGAACTGGAAGGACGCCGAGACGTCCATCCAGCCGTGCAGCAGGAAGAGTGTCGGCACGCCGTCGACGGCGCCGTCGGACGGATCCCAGCAGCGCAGGTGGTAGCGAAGACCGCGCACGTCATGGAAAATCGATCGGCTCTCGCGCTGCGGGCGATAGGGGTCGGCGACATCGGAACTGGGCACAATGATCACTCCCGCGGGCGGGGCCCGACGGTCCAAAAGAATACGGAGACCGGCATGAGAACGGCGGTGCGCGACGATTACGACGAACTGTACGGACAGTTCCGCTGGCACGTCCCCGAGCGTTTCAACATCGCGGACGCATGCTGCACGCGCTGGGCGGCCGACGCTCGCCGCACGGCGCTCATCGTAGACCATGGCGACGGACGCATCGAAAAGGTGACGTACCGGCGGCTTCGGCGCGACGGCAACCGCCTGGCCAACGCGCTGCGCGCGCTCGGCGTGCGCCGCGGCGACCGCGTCGCGATCGTGCTGCCACAGCGTCCCGAGACGGTGGTCGCGCACGTCGCGATCCACGGCCTGGGCGCGATCGCGATGCCGTTGTCGATCCTCTTCGGCCCCGAGGCGCTGCGCTACCGGCTCGAGAACAGCGAAGCGACGGTCGCGATCGTCGCCGCGGCGCAGGCCGACGCCGTACGCGCTGCGCGCGGCGATGCGCTGCGCCACCTGATCCTCGTCGACGACACGCCGCCGACCGCCCGTACGTCACTCGCCGACGGCGAGCACGACTGGGCCTCGCTGCTCGGCAACGCCAGCGACCGCTTCGCGCCGGCCGGCACCCGCGCCGGCGACCCGGCGGTGCTCATCTACACCAGCGGAACCACCGGGCCGCCGAAGGGCGCGCTGATCGCGCACCGCACGCTGATCGGCAACCTCACCGGCTTCGTCGCCTCGCAGAACTGGTTCCCGCGGCCGCGCGACGTCTTCTGGTCGCCCGCCGACTGGGCGTGGACCGGCGGGCTGATGGACGCACTGCTGCCCACGCTGTATTTCGGACGCCCGATCGTCGCGCAGTCGGGCCGCTTCGATCCGGCGCGCAGCTACGCGCTGCTCGAGCGGCACCGGGTGACCAACGCCTTCCTCTTCCCCACGGCCCTGAAGATGCTGATGAAGCACGATCCGGAGCCGCGCAAGCGGCACCGGCTCGCGCTGCGCGCCGTGATGAGCGGCGGCGAGGCGGTCGGCGACACGCTCTTCGACTGGTGCCAGGACGCGCTCGGGATCACCGTCAACGAGATCTTCGGGCAGACCGAAGCCAACTACGTCGTCGGCAATTCGTCGCTGCGCTGGCCGGCGCGCCCCGGATCGATCGGGCGCCCCTACCCCGGCCATCGCGTCGCGATCCTCGACGACGACGGCCACGAGCTGCCGCCGGGGCAGCTCGGCGAGATCGCCGTGAACCGCTTCGATCTGCACGGCGATTCCGACCCCGTCGTCTTCCTGGGATACTGGCGCAACGACGAGGCCACCCGCGCGAAATTCAGCGGCGACTGGCTGCGCACCGGCGATCTGGCGGCCGCCGATCCCGACGGCTATCTCTGGTACGGCGGACGCGCCGACGACATGTTCAAGGCGGCCGGCTACCGCATCGGTCCGAGCGAGATCGAAAGCTGCCTCGTGCGGCACCCGGCGGTCGCGAACGCCGCGGTCGTACCGAAGCCGGACGCCGAGCGCGGCAACCTGGTGAAAGCCTACGTGGTGCTCGCAGCAGGGCAGCGCGCCTGCGACGAGCTGATCGACGCGCTGCAGCAACACGTGCGCGGCAAGCTCGCGCCCTACGAATACCCGAAGGAGATCGAGTTCGTCGACGAGCTGCCGATGACGACGACCGGCAAGGTGCAGCGCGCCGTGCTGCGCGAACGGGAGCGCCAGCGTGCGCAGGGCGCGCAGCCGAGCCCGATCTCGTAGATCCGGCAACGAAGCGGCTTGGATTCGCTGACCCAGGCCGCCCTCGGGGCGGCCGTATGTGTCGCATCCACGGGCCGGGGCACACCCGTCTGGAAGGCGGCCGCCTGGGGCGCCGTCTGCGGCACCCTGCCCGATCTCGACGCATTCCTCGACCACGGCAGCATCGTCGCCAACGTCACGCTGCATCGCGGCGCATCGCACGCGCCGTTTTGGCAGACCCTCGCGGCCGTGCCGATCGGCGCCGCCGTGGCCTGGCTCGCCGGCGAGCGCAGGCGCTGGGCCACGTGGTGCACGGCGATCTGGCTCGTGCTCGTGACACATGCGCTGCTCGACGCGATGACGGTGTACGGCACCCGGCTCGCGCTGCCCTTCGACGACACGCCCTACGGCATCGGCAGCGTGTTCATCATCGACCCGGCCTACACGGTGCCGCTGCTGCTGGGGCTCGCGGCCGCGCTCGCGCTGCGTGACGCGCGCGGACGCCGCTGGAACGCCGCGGCGCTCGCCGTCTCGACGCTCTATCTCGGCTTCGGCGTCGTCGCCCAGCAGCACGTGCGCGACGTGGTCGAGGCGAGCCTGCAGGCGCGAGGCGACACCCCGCCGCACGCTTCGCGCATCCTCGTCACGGCCGCTCCGTTCAACACGCTGCTGTGGCGCGTCGTCGTCATGCACGACGACCACTTCGAGGAAGGGTTCCGCTCGCTGTTCGACGCCGCGCCGACGATGCGCTTCGTCCGGCATGCCCGCGACCCGGAGCTGTATCGGTCGATCGCCCACCTGGACGATGCCCGCCGGCTGACGCAGTTCACGCGGGGCTTCTTTCGGGTCGCCCGGAAAGACGACCTCGTCGTGATGACCGACCTTCGCATGGGACAGCACCCGTATTACGCATTCTCGTTCGTGCTGGCGCGGGTCGGAAACCCGGGCATCGTGCCGATCGAGCCGCGCAACGTCGGCGGTCGTGAAGGGCTCGACCTGTCGCAGTACCTGCACTGGCTGCTGCGGCGCACACTCGGCGACGAGCTGCCGCCGCCCGGTGCCGACGCGTCCGCAGCCGACCCGCGGGCCGTATCGCTCAGAACGTCGCGGTGAGATCGAGGCGCACGCGCCGGCCGGGGGCGACGAAGCCGACGTACCACTGGTTGCGCTTATCGAACACGTTGTCGATCGCGAGCGCGGCGCGCAGCCACTTGCGCACGCGGTAGCCAAGCACGGCATCGCTGCGCACGTAGCTCGGCAGCATCAGGCCGCCGGTCGGAATCGACGAATCGAAGATGTCCGAGGCGTACTCGGTGTTCCAGGCGAACGACCAGCGCTCGTCGAAGACCCAGGAAGCGCGCACGCCGGCACGCTTTCCGGGACGCTGCCGCAGCGGTTCGTCGCTGCCCGTCACGCGCGTGAGCAGCCGCGTGAAATGCGCACGCAGCGACAGCGCATCGGTCGCCTTCCAGCGCAACTCGAGCTCGATGCCGCGCACGTTCACGGTGTCGGCGTTGACGAGCTGGTTCGTCGCGTTGTCGAAGGTCACGAGATCGGTGTAGCGCGTCCGGAACAGCGTGGCCGAGGCGTGGGCGGCGCCGTCGGCGAACGGCTGTTCGTAGCCGATCGTCGCGCTCCGGCTGTGCTCGGCGCGCAGGTCGGGATTGCCGCTGAGCACCGGCGGCAGGCCGAGCGCGAAGAAGCTCGGCGGCTTGAAACCCTCGGAATAGCTCGCCCGGATCGATCCGCCCGTGGAGCGCAGCGCGTAGCGGACGCCGGCGCTCGGGCTGGTGTCGGACCCGATCCGGTCGACGCGATCGTGGCGCAGCCCGGCTCGCACGATCCAGTTCTCGCTCGCCAGCCACTTGAACTCCGCGAAGGCCGAGCGCGTGTTGCGCCGCAAATCGAACTCGGCCGGCACCTGCATCCCGAACAGCGTGTACTCGATCCGGTCGGCGCCGTGCTCGCGCTGGTATTCGAAGCCCAGCGCGAGCTCGCTGCCGCCGGGGTAATGCACGATGGCGTTCGCGAGCGCGGTCTCGCGTTCGAAGTCGGCACGCGAGACCGCCCCGGGAAGGCCGATCGGACTGCGCACGCCGGGCGCGACGCCGGGCGAGTCGATGTCCTCGGCACGACGGTATCGCGTGAGCGCCGCGTTCAGCGTCACCGTCTCGCCGAAATCGCGCCAGGCGCGCACGCTCCAGCTGGTATCGGTCGCCTGCCTGCGCTCGAGCGTGCGCAGCACGGCGAACCGCCGACCGCCGCTGTCGTCGGGAAAGCTCGTGCTGTCGCGCTCGCCATGGCGAAGGTCCAGGTCGACGCCCGCCGAGTCGCCGAGCGTGAAGCGGGCGGATCCGGTGAAGCTCTTGTGGTCGAGGGCTCCGCCGATCGCGTCCGTGCCGTCGCGCAGGCGCGAGGCACCGAACGAAAGGCGCGCGATGCCCGATCCGCCGGAGATGCGCGCCTGCATCCTGCGGTAATCGTGACCGCCCACGCCGGCACCCAGCTCGCCGGCCAGCTCGCCGGTGCGTGCCGTGCGCGTGACGATGTTGATCACGCCGCCCATCGCGTCGGCGCCGTAGATCGAGGATGCCGCGCCGCGCAGGACTTCGACCCGCTCGATCTGGCTCGGGTCGAGCCCCGACAGATCGAAGGCGCCGCCGCGCGAGTTCGTCGGATCGTTCACGCGCACGCCGTCTATGAGCACGAGCACGTGGTTCGGGTCGCTGCCGCGAATGTACGGCAGGGCGATTCCGCCGGGGCCGCCGAGCTGGTCGACCTGCAGCCCGGGCACCTGCCGGAACAGATCCACGCCGCCGGCGTAGTCGTTTCGCTCGAGCTCGTCGCGCGAGACGATCGTGACGCTGTCGACCGCTTCGCGCTGCACCGTCGGCACCCGGTAGGCGGTGACGACGACATCGGCGAGCGCACCGTCGCCCTCCGCGCCCGGCGCTTTGCCGGACGGCTGCGCGAACGCGCCGTGCGCGACGAGACAGCCGGACAGCACGGCGCACGCGACGGCCCGCGATGCGGTCCGACGCCGGCATGCGCGAAGGCCGCGCCTGCGACGGCCGGCGCGAGCCGCGCGGCGGCCGGCGTGCGCGTTCATTTCCCCAGCGTACGCACGTAGGCGATGACCCGGAGCATCTCGTCCTGCGAGAGCCGGCCGGCGAACGACTGCATCGCGCCCGAGGCACCGACGTAGAGGATCGCGAACATCCCCGCATCGTCGGCCGTCTGCGGGTAGATGTGGTCGCTTCCGATCAGCGCCGGGCACATCTTCCCGCTGCCGTCGCTGTCGTGGCACACCTGGCACCACTGCTCGTACAGCGCCTTCCCATCGCGCAGCGCCGACGCCTCGTCTCGGTAGCGGTTCTCGCCCGTCCGCTTGAAGTGCTCGAGCGCCGGCGTCTTCGTCTTCGCCTCGGGCACGTCGATCGGCCGACCGTCGAACGGATCGCGGAACACCGGTTGCTCGGCGCGCGCCGGCGTGCCGATCGTGCACAACAACGTCAGCACGGCGAGCAGTGCTGCGGTCCGCAGCGCACCGTGCGTGCCGGGCGCGCCGCGGCGCCGCGCACGCGGCGCCGCGCGGGAACGACGATCAGGACGACGGACGGGTACGCGCAACTTCCGCTCCCTGGGGCACCTGATCGGCGGGGAGGATCCGCCACAGCGATCCCGGGGGATTGGCCGTCGGACCCTTGTCCTCGGTGTAGAAGCAGACGCAGTTCGTCGCGAGCACGAAGCCGTCGGCATCGACGTTGCCGGCCGTGAACTGCAGCGTCGTCTGCAGCAGCTCCTGCATCACCCATTTCGAGGCCTGCGCATCCCAGGCGACGCCGAACAGACGCCCCGAGCACCAGTCGCCGACGAGATAGGTCTTCGTCATTCCGCCGTAGTTCGCCACGCCGAGACCCTGCGCCGAACAGCCCCAGCCGGTCTTCAACTTCTCGGCGCCGGGATAGGGCTCCTGGTGCGGGTACTCGGCGACCGGCAGCACGCCGACGATCGGGCACTTCTCGTCGGGTCCGGTGATCGGGTGGCAGTGCGAGGCCTGGTTGAATTTCCAACCGTAGTTCTCGCCGCCCTTCGACGAGGCCGGCTGCCAGTCGATCTCCTCCCAATGGTTCTGCCCGACGTCGGCGATGAAGAGATCTCCCGAGTCGCGGTCGAAATGGAACGAATACGGATTGCGCAGCCCATAGGCCCAGGTCTCGGGCTTCGACTTGATCTGGTTGGCCGCGAAACCCTCCTCGGTGATGCCGAACAGCGACATCAGCTGCGGCACGTCGGCGCGCGCAAAGGGGTTGTCCTTCGGGATGCGATACGGGACTTCGTCCTCGGTGTCGACGTCGATGCGCAGGATCTTCGCCCACAGCACGGTGAGGTCCTGTCCCGCGTTCAGCGGATCGCCTTCCCAGCCGCCATCGCCCTTGCCGATGTAGAGCATGCCGTCGGGACCGAAGGCGATCATGCCGCCGTAGTGGTTGTAGTACGGCTGCGGAATGTTCATCAGCACCTTCGCCGACTTGACGATCTGCTCCTTGCCGATGCGGTCGGGGCTCGACGGATCGACCGTGAAGCGCACGATCATCGACGCACCGTTGAACGGCAGCGACGCATAGTGGACGTAGACGTAGCCGTTCTCCTTGAACTTCGGATGGAACGCGATCGACCACAGCCCCTGCTCGACGAAGCCGGTCTGCACGTCGGAGCCGAGCGGATTGAAGTTCGTGAGGTCGAGGAACGGCTCGGGATTGACCTTGCCGTCCTTGTTCACGACGCGCACACGGCCGACGCGCTCGACGACGAAGATGCGGCCCGAGCCGTCGTTCGCAGCGGTCACGCCGACCGGATCGTTGAATCCGTCGGCGATCTTCACCAGTGCCAGCTTGGGGGCGCCGGGAATCATGCCGCCGGGACGAGCGACCTGATCGGGGGACGTGGGAATCTGCTGTGCGACGGCCGGTGCCAGGCAGGCGGCCAACGCGAGCGCGCCGCAAAGGGATGGCGCGCGCCGTGAATCGTGCCCGAGGAACCCGAGGACAGAGAACGTACGCATCAGTCGCCTCCGTTCGATCGCAGGGCGACACGAATCTATGCCGATCGGAATCGACGGTCAATCGAAGTTGACAGGCCGCACGGGTACGCCCGACCCGTGCTCGCGCGCTCCCGTCTTGACGTTTTGCCTCTTGCCCTACCCGGTCGAGCAACCTAGTAGAGCAACCCCGGCAACCACAGCACGATCTGCGGGAAGGTGATGCACAGCGCGAGCCCGATCGCCTGCAGCAGCAGGAACGGGATCGCCGCCTGGAAGATCATCGCCATCGAGATGTGCGGCGGCGCCACGCTCTTCAGGTAGAACAGCGAATACCCGAAGGGTGGACTGAGGAAGGCCATCTGCATGTTCACCATGAAGATGACGCCGTACCACAGGCCGACCTTGTCCGCCGGGACTCCGGGCAGCCCGAAGATGCCGTCGAAGGCGAGGCTCGTCATGATCGGCAGGAAGATCGGCACCGTCAGCAACAGAATGCCGACCCAGTCGAGGAACATCCCGAGCACGACCAGGATCAGCATCATCATCAGCAGGATCCCGTAGGGCGGCAGGCCCGTGCCGAGGATCGAGTTGGCGACGAAGGTCTGGCCGCCCTTGACGATGAAGAAGCCGACGAACATCGTCGCGCCGAAGAAGATCCACATCACCATCGCGGTGGCCTTCAACGTGGCGAGCGCGGCGTCCTGGATCGCCACCCAGTTCAAGCGGCGATGCAACGCGCTGACGAAGAGCGCCCCGAAGGTGCCGATGCCGGCCGCCTCCACCGGCGTGGCGATGCCGAAGAAGATCACGCCGAGCACGAGGATGATCAGCAGCACCGGCGTGATCGTCGAGCGCAGCAGCCGCAGCTTCTCGCGCATGCTCACGCGCTCCTCGGGCGCGAGCGCCGGCCCGAGCGCCGGGTTCAGGTAGCAGCGCAGCGTGATGTAGCCGACGAACAGCCCCGAGAGCAGGAGCCCGGGAAAGACCGACCCGGCGAGCAGCTCGCCGAGCGACTGCTGCGCGACGACCGCATAGACGATCGCCATCACCGACGGCGGGATGAGGATGCCGAGCGTGCCGCCCGACAGCAGCGCCCCGCACGCGAGCCTCGGCTCGTACTTCTTTCGCAGCATCGCGGGCAGCGCGATCATCCCCATCGTGATCTCGGTGGCGCCCACCACGCCCACCATCGCCGCGAGCGCCGTGCACGAGACGACGGTGGCCGAGGCGAGCCCGCCCTTGAGGCCGCCGAGCCACTTGTAGATGACCTCGAACAGCTCCTCGATGATTCCGGCCTTCTCGAGCATCGCCGCCATGAAGATGAACAGGGGCACCGCCGAGAGCTGGTAGTCGGTCATGAACGGGAACACGCGCGAGGGCAGCATGTTCAGGATCTGCGGTGTGCCGAACACGTAGAGGAAGATGACCGCAAGGCTGCCGGTGCAGAAGGCCATCGGCAGCCCGAGCAGCAGCAGCGTGCCCAGCGAGCCGAACAAGAGCAGGCTGAGCCATTCGATGCTCAGGTCGAGTCCCATCGCTCAGGCCCCCCGCGCCGCGATCGCCGGCTCGCTGCGCCCGAACAGCAGCGTCAGGTCGCGCACCAGCCGGACGATGCCCTGCAGGATGATCAGCAGCGCGCCGAGCGGCAGCATCAGCTTCACCGGCCAGTACTGGATGCCCCACTCGGTGAACGACACCTCGCCGAAATTGACCGAATCCATCGCGAAGCGCCAGCCGGTGACGAGCATCGTGATCGTGAAGATGAAGAAGAACACCGACGTGAGCACGTCGCAGGCGGCCCTGCCGCGCGGCGACAGCCGCGAGTAGAGGATGTCGACGCGCACGTGCGAGTCGTCGCGATAGCCGTACGCGCCGGAAAGCACGTACTGCATGCCGAACATCAGGAACATGCTCTCGTGCACCCAGTTGGTCGGGGAGTTGAAGACGTAGCGCGCGACGACCTCGTAGTAGTAGACGAACACCGCGAGCAGCGCCCAGTACGAGACGTATTCGCCGACGTACGCGTTCATCGTGTCGATCCAGCGCGTGTACGGTGGATGCAGTCGCCTGCCCGGGTCTTCGAACGTGCCTGCCCCGGGCACCGGCGGCGCGGGCCCGGCCGGTGCCGCGGCGGCGAGCGCCGCGCCGGCGGCGATGCTCGCGTCGACCGGCCCGGCCGATGCGCGTACCGGCGCCGCCGCCGCCTCGATCGCCTCGCGCCGGCGCACGAGGCCGGGGATCAGGATCGCGTCGACGACGAGCATCGCCGCGAGCAACCCGGCGGTGAGCCTCGTCGTGCGCTCCCACCAGGCGAGATCGGCCTGCGCTGCCGCGAGCGCGCTCCGGGCCTGCTTCGCAGCCGCGCGCGCCTGCTCGAGGCGCGCGGGATCGAGACCGGAGGACGCGTCGGCGGCGAGCTTCTCGATCCGTCCGAGCGCCGACACCGCCTGCTGGGCCTCGGCGCCCGTGCGCGAGACGTTCTCACGCTCGTCGCGGATGTGGCTGGTGCCGTACAGGATGGCCAGGAACACCGGGATGAAGACGAATCCCCACGCGTTCCTCAGATAGAAGCGGTGCAGTCCGATGAAGCCCGAAAAGAACCAGAACAGGTATGCGAGGAAGACGCGCGGGCGCGGGCGCGGCCGCAGGCGTTGCTGGCGGCGCACGAGCCACATCGCCACGAGCGGGAACAGGACCAGGCCCGACCAGTACAGCCAGTGGGGCAAGATGAAGGTCAGAGCGGGCATCGAGGAAATGCTCCGGGAGGCGGGGGCCACGCGTCGTGGCGATCGCGGCACGCACCGGTGATGCGCGCGAGCGGATCGCGCGGACGCGACGAAACCATTGCGGAAAGGATCGGCGGGCAGATACGAACGAGGCGCCACCGGGCGCCGTCGTTCGCGTGCAGCGGAGAAAAAGCGCGGTTCACCCGCGCCGCGTCAGATGTCGAGCTTCTGCCCCTTGTACATGTCGGGCGTCACGTACCCGAAGCTGGGCGACTCCATGATCTCGAGCTGGGCCTTGAAGACGCGCGCGGCGTCCTTGTCCTTGTTGGCCCACTTGAACCAGATCGGCACGGCGATGCGCTGGAATTTTTCCAGGTCGTCGGCGCCGAGCCGATTGATCTCGGTACCGACGTCGAGGAACTTCTTCCAAGCCTCCATGTCGGCCTTCTGGATCGCGGCGTGGTGCTCGTTCGAGTACGCCTGGATCTCCAGCTCGACGAACTGCTTCATCTTCGGCGACAGCGCGTTCCAGTGGTTCATGCCGACGACGAAGTCCATCAGGTCGACCGGCTGGTAGATGCACTGCAGCCCGACCGGGCCCATCGTGATGTACTTCGTGACCTGCTGGAAGCCGAGATCCCAGTTCACCGCCGCGCCCGTGTAGTCGGCCGCGTCGATCGTCCCCTTCTCCAGCGCCGAGAAGACCTCGCCGCCGGGCAGCAGCGTCGTGCGAGCGCCGGCCGCGGCGAAGCCTTCGGCGATCATTCCGCCCGGAACGCGAAGCTTCAATCCCTTGAAGTCCTCGATCGATCGGATCGGCTTCTTCGAGTGGATGATGTTCGGACCGTGGTGGATACGGTTGACGTAGTACAGGCCCTGCTTGGCGTAGATCTCGCGCGCCATCTTCAGGCCGTCACGGCTGTAGAAGAAGACGTCCCACTCGTGCGGGTAGCGCAGCCCCATCAGGTAGGAGCTGAGGAAGGCGGTGGCGGGGATCTTGCCGACCCAGTAGACGGTGAACGAGTTCATCGCCTCCAGCACGCCGTTGCGCACGCCGTCGAGCAACTCGAAGTCGCCGACGATTTCCTTGGCCGCGAAGCCCTTGAACTCGAGCTCGCCGCCGGTCTTCTCCTTGATCGTGTCGCACCACTTGCGGAAGGTGTCGAGCCCCACGCCGGCGGGCCACGACGTCTGCACCTTCCAGGTGGTGGTCTTGCCCGCCTGCGCGTTCGCGATGAACGGCGCGGCGAGCGCCGCGGTCCCGCCCGCGGCGGCAGCCCCGACGAACGTGCGTCGGGACTGATCCTGGGGAGCCTTCTGATCCTGCGGAGCCTTCTTCTCGACTGTCATGGACCACTCCTCTCCCTTGGGGTAAGCACGGTTCGAAAACGGGCCGGCCCGCTCGATCCGCGCGGGATGAGCGTCCCGATCCTTCGAAATCTGGTCCAGCCACCGCGATCCATCCCCATGCTAGCTCGCCCGGGCACGGCCGTGAAGGCTTCGTGGATATGCAGGAGGGCCTTCCTTTCTCCTTCTACCTCCGCGCCTGCGATGCTGCCTGCCCCTGTGCGAACCGTTCGGCATACACGCGGTACATGGCCGCGGCCTGTGCGATGACCTTCCGAAGCGAATCGCCGAGCGGAGCGATCGGGCGCGCCGGACGGCCGCCCCACAACGAGCCGCTCTCGAGCACCTGCCCCTCGACGGTGAACGTGCCCGCGGCGACGAACACGTCGTCCTGCACGACGGTGCCGGGCGCCAGGCGACTGCCCATCCCGACGAGCGTGCGGGAGCCGATCACGCAGTCCTCGAGTCGGACGTTGTGGCCGACGGTCGTATCGATGCCGATCTCGATCGGGCGCTCGCGCGTGCGCAGCACGCTGTTGTCCTGCACGTTCGATCCCGCTCCGACGCGGATCTCGTGCACCGGCGCCTGCAGCACGCACCCGAACCAGATGCTGCTCGCCGCGCCGAGCGCCAGGCGCGCACGCCCGACCGCGGTGGCCGCGAGATAGACGCCGTCGGCACCGTCGACCTCGAATTCCTGCGCGAGCGCGGTATTGCAAGCACGCGCCTCGGAGCGTACGCGTGCGCGTAATGTGCGGAGCTCATCGGCGTCGAGCGGACGCAGCGCCTTCGCCGGCGAGCCCTCGCACCAGTGCCCCGGCGGCAGCGCCGTGCGCGGAAAGACGACCGAGCCGGCCGCGAGCACGCTACCGCGACCCAGCGCGGCGCCATCGAGAACCGCGAC
>DATGRE010000303.1:0-15427 GCA_035303885.1 Zeimonas sp.
CAAGCGCGCGCAGGTAATCGTCGAGCGAGACGCCGTCGGGCGTCGGGAACTGCGGCAGCTGCGGCTTGCCCAGCACCATCGAGACGTTGCAGCGACGCGCGATCTCGACGCTGTTGGCGAGCGCCGAGGGCAGGTCGGCGAAGAGCTCGGCCATCTCGTCGCGCGTGCGGAAATGCTGCTCGGGTGCGAAGACGCGGACGCGGCGCGGATCGGCGAGCACCGCGCCCTGCGCGATGCACACCCGCGCCTCGTGCGCGCGGTAGTCGTCGCGTTCGAGGAACTGCACCGGATGCGTGGCCACCAGCGGCAGCGACAGCCGGGCCGCGAGCTGCGCGGCCGCCCGCGTCTGCGCTTCGGCCTCGGGGTGGCCACTGCGCTGCACCTCGAGATACCACGCACCGGGAAAGCGGCGCGCCCAGGCGCGCGCGAGCTCTGCCGCGCCGGATGCGTTGCCCGCGAGCAGTGCCTGGCCGACGTCTCCGTGCTGCGCGCCCGACAGCGCGATGAGCCCCTCGCCGACGAGGCGGCCGTCCTCATCACGCTCGTCGAACCACTCGGCACGCAACTCGCCGCGACCGCGGTATTCGTTCTCGATCCACGCGCGGCTGAGCAGCCGGCACAGGCGCAGGTATCCGGTGCGATCGCGCGCGAGCAGCAGCATCCGGAACGGACGGTCGCGGTCGGGCTCGTTCGTCAGCCACGCGTCGACACCGCAGATCGGCTTGAGTCCACGCGCACGCGCGGCCTTGTAGAACTTCACCCAACCGAACAGGTTGGCCAGATCGGTGACGGCGATCGCCGGCTGGCGGTCGGCGACCGCGCGTTCGACGAGCGCTTCGATCCGCACGATCGAGTCGCTGACCGAATACTCGGTGTGGACCCGAAGATGGACGAATCCGGGATCGCTCATCGGTAGAATCTCATCGGCCCGGAATTCTACCCATTGTTGCCCGCTCCTTCGCTGCCTTGAACCGAAACCGCGCGGCCACCCGGACGGGGCGCAGATCCGGGTCGAGATGAACGACGCGCCCTTCGACGCCGGCGCGCCGGAGCCGGTCGAGCTCGTACGGCCCGACGGAGTCGTGCTGCGCGGCCTGCACTGGCGTCCGGCGTGCGCTTCAACGTCGCGCGATGCCAACGAAGCGCGCGAGCGAGCGCCGAACGCGAACGCGAGCCGCACGCACGGGCACGGCGTGCGTGCCGTCGTCGTGCACGGGCTCGGCGAGCATGCGGGACGGCAACGCAACGTCGCCGCGTTCCTCGCACGGCGCGGCTTCGACGTCGTCGCCTTCGACCATCGCGGACACGGCCGATCCGGCGGTGCGCGCGGGGCGCTGCGCACGCAGGACGACCTGGTCGAGGATCTCTGCGCGGTGATCGACACCGCATCGAGCGCACCGGTGCTGCTGGTGGGCCACAGCATGGGCGGGCTCGTCGCGCTGCGCCACGCGCTCGCGCATCCGCACCGCATCGCCGCGCTCGTGCTGTCGTCGCCCGCGCTCGACCCGGCGCTGAGTCCGGGGCAGAAGCTGCTGCTCGCGCTGATGTCGCGCATCGCGCCCGACATCGGCGTCGCCAACGGACTCGACGCGTCGAAGATCTCGCACGACGAGGCGGTGGTCCGCGCCTACCGCGAAGATCCGATGGTGCACGACCGCATCACCGCGCGCCTGGCGCGCTTCATCGTCGACGGCTCGCGCGACGCGCTCGAGCGCGCGGACTCGCTCGAGGTGCCGACGCTGCTGCTGGTCGCCGGCGACGACCGGCTGGTCGCCCCGGCCGGCAGCCGGCGCCTCGTCGAGCGCGCGCCGCGCGGGCGCGTCGATGCGCGCATCTACGACGGTCTGTGGCACGAGCTGTTCAACGAGCGCGAGCCGGAACGCACGCGCGTCTTCGCCGATCTCGGCGCCTGGCTCGACACGCATCCGCTTCACGCATCGGCGGCCGGGTAGACCGATCAGCGCGGACGCATCGCCGCGAAACGGGCGATGCGCTGGCCGTAGGCATGCGCCGTTTCCAGGTCGCCGGCCGGCGGGCTCAGCTCGGGCGGCACGTTGTCGGCCTGCGCCATCACGCCGGTGTAGCTGCCGATGCGATTCAGCGCGTTCACGTCGCCGGCCTGCGCCGACGGCAGCAGCCCGAGGCCGACCCACACCATGCCGTGCTGCATCGCCAGCGTGAAGAAGTAGTTCAGCGTCGAGAGCTTGTCGCCGCTCATCGCCAGCGAGCAGGTGAAGCCGCCGGCGATGCGATCCTTCCAGCCCTGCGCGAACCAGATCTTCGAGCTCGCGTCGGCGAAGGCCTTGAACGGCGCCGACGGCCCGCCCATGTAGGTGGGTGCGCCGAAGACGATCGCGTCGGACGCCGACAGCGCCGACCAGCCGTCGGCATCGATGCGCGAGACGTCGATGCTGCGCACCTCGCAGCGGGGAAAGCTCGCCGCGCCCTCATGCACCGCTTCGGCGATGCGCCGGGTGTGGCCGTATCCGGAGTGATACGCGATCGCGACGCGCGTCATCTCAGTGCGCAGCGAAGACGCGCGCCGCGGCGACGCGCTCGCCGCCGTCGAACGCGCCGCACCCGGAACCTGCCCCGTCGCAGCATCGGATCTCGATCATCGTCTTCTCCCCGGTGCGACCGGCGCCGTGCCCGGCGGCGCCTCGCCCGATCGGGCAGTGTAGATCGAGCGCGCGGGAGCGCCGCCGGCGAGCGAAATAGAATGCGCGGGAATGCTCGCCGCCGCACGCACCCGACCGTACGTGGGCCGTTTCGCGCCCTCGCCCACCGGCCCGCTGCACGCCGGTTCGCTGGTGGCCGCGCTCGCCAGCTACCTCGACGCGCGCGCGCATCGCGGACGGTGGCTGCTGCGCATCGAGGACCTGGACGGGCCGCGCGAGATGCCGGGCGCGACGCGGTCGATCCTGTACGCGCTCGAGCGGCTCGGTTTTCGCCACGACGGTGAGATCGTCCACCAGAGCCGGCGCGGCGAGGCGTACCGGGTCGCATTCGAGCGGCTGCGCGCGGGCGGGCACGTGTATCCCTGCGCGTGCACGCGGCGCGAGATCGCCGACTCGATCGCGCATCGCGATCGGGCACCGGCGCGCGGAGAAAGGCCGTATCCGGGAACCTGCCGCAACGGAATGCCGCCCGGGCGCAGCGCGCGCGCGTGGCGCGTGCGGGTCGACGCGACCCCGGTCCGCTGGAGCGATCGCCGCGTCGGCGAGCGCTGCGACCGGCTCGACGAACAGGTCGGCGATTTCGTCGTGCGCCGGGCCGACGGCCCGTGGGCCTATCAGCTCGCGGTCGTCGTCGACGACGCGGCGCAGGGCGTCACCGACGTCGTGCGCGGCGACGACCTGCTGGGATCGACCGCGCGCCAGCTGCACCTGTACCGGCTGCTCGAGCTGCCGCCCCCGCGCCATCTGCACGTGCCGGTGCTGGTCGACGCGAACGGCGAGAAGCTCTCGAAGCAGACCGGCGCACCGGCGGTCGACACCAGCCGCCCGATCGCCGCGCTCGACGCCGCGCTCGAGGCCCTCGACCTGGGTCGGATCGGCAACGTGTCGCTCGCACGATGGTTCGACATCGCGACCGGGCGATGGGCGAAGGCCGAGGCCGAGCGCGCGCGCTGCAGCCCGGGCGCGCCCGATCGTGCCCCTTCCGGGGAGAGCGCCTGAGGCGGCCGCCACCGTGCGCCCGACGCCGAACGGCGCTACGCGGCGGAGGGAGAAGCTTCCCCGGGCGGCACGCTGGGCCCGGCCGGCGCATCGCGCTGCCCGCGGGGCAAGGTGAATCCGAACACGACGCGGCCCGGCCGCTCGGCGTCGAAGTACACCGATCCGCGGTGCGCGCGCACGAACTGGTCGACGATGTACAGGCCGAGGCCGAGGCCCTCGCGCCCGCTGGTCGCGCTGCGGAACGGCTCGAACAGCTTCGTGCGCTCGATCGGCGCGATGCTGCCGGCGTTCTCCACCTCGACGCGCAGGACCTCGGGATGGTCGCCGTCGACGACGACGCGCACCGGCGCCTCGCCGCTGCCGTGGCGCAGCGCGTTCGACACGAGATTCGACGCCACCTGCGCGATGCGGTCGGCATCGAGCGTGCCGCGCACGTCGCCGACCGTGCGCAGCTCGACCCGTGCGTCGGGGCTCGCCTGGCGCAGCTCCGCGACGACGTTCTCGAACAGCTCGGCGAGATCGACCGGGCGCGGATCGATGCGCAGGCCGCCGGCGCGGATGCGGGAGAAGTCGAGCAGCTGCGAGATCAGCGCCGACATGCGGGCGGAGCTCGACTTCAGCCGCAGCGCGCTCTGGCGCACGGTGTCGTTCGTCGCCGTGCGCAGCAGCAGCTCGGCGGTGAAGCCGATCGCCGACAGCGGCGTGCGCAGGTCGTGCGTGAGCACGGCGACCATCATCTCGTTCAGCGAGAGCGCCTGCTCGAGCTCGACCATGCGCTGGTGCAGCTGGCGGCGCTGCTCGTACAGCTGGACGAAGACGTCGACCTTGCCGCGCAGCACCTTCGGATCGATCGGCTTGTTGAGGAAGTCGACCGCGCCCGCCTCGTAGCCCCGGAACGAACGCTGCGCGTCGATCGGCGCGGCGGTGACGAAGATGATCGGGATCGCCCGCGTGCGCTCGGCCCCGCGCATCAGCTCGGCCAGCTCGAAGCCGTCCATGCCCGGCATCTGCACGTCGACCAGCGCGAGTGCCACGTCGTTCTCGAGCAGCACCTCGAGCGCCTCGATGCCGCCCGACGCGGTGAGCACGCGCACGCCCGGACGCTCGAGCAGCGCGCGCATCGCGATGCGGTTCTGCTCGATGTCGTCGACGACGAGCAGATGGACGTCCGGAGGGCGGGCCTCCGCGGAAGCGATGTCGATCATCTCGTGAGTCCGGCCAGTCCCTCGCCGATCCGATCCAGCGACAGGATCGCATCGGCACCGGCGCGGTGCAACGCCGCCTCCGGCATCGTCGGCGCGTACGCGCCGGCGGGATCCTGCACCCACAACGCGCCGCCGTGCGAACGCACCTTGGCCGCCCCCGCGCTGCCGTCGGCGCTGGCGCCGGTGAGCAGCACCGCGAGCAGGCGCTCGCGATAGGCGAGCGACGCGCTCTCGAAGGTGGGATCGATCGCCGGGCGAGAGAACATCACCGGCTCGTCGGACGACAGCGAAATGCAGCGGTCGGGCTCGACCAGCATGTGGTAGTCCGGCGGCGCGACGATGACCGTTCCCTCTTCGATCGGCTGCTTGTCGAAGGCCTCCGAGACCGGGAGCCGGCAATGCTCGGCGAGCAGCGCCGCGAGCGCGCACGGGCGCTCGGAGGAGACGTGCAGCACGACGAGCATCGCCGGCGCGAAATCGACGGGCAGCGCCGGAAGGATCGACAGCAGCGCCTGCACGCCGCCGGCCGACGCGCCGATCGCGACCACGTCGAAGCGGCGTCGCTCGTTCGCGCTCATCGGCGCCGGTAGATGCGCGCCGCCGGCGCGACCAGCTCGAAGGCATCGGCATGCGCGCCGAACTGCAGCGTTTCGCGCGGACCGATGCCGAGGAAGCCGTGACGGACGAGCGCTTCGCGAAACAGGCCCACGGCCCGGTCCTGCAGTCGCCGATTGAAGTAGATCAGCACGTTCCGGCAGGAGACCAGGTGGACCTCCGAGAATACGCTGTCGGTGGCGAGACTGTGATCGGCGAACAGGGTCCGGCTCTTGAGCCGGCGCGAGAACACCGCGTTGCCGTACGCCTCCGAATAATGGTCGGACAACGAGCCCCGTCCTCCGGCGGCGTGGTAGTTGCGGCTGAACTGCGCCATCCGGTCGAGGGGATAGACGCCTTTCTCGGCCTGCTCGATCGCGGCCGGATGGATGTCGGTGGCGTAGACGACGGTGCGCTCGAGCAGGCCCTCCTCGGCGAGCAGGATCGCCAGCGACCACACCTCCTCGCCGCTGCTGCATCCGGCGACCCACACCTTCAGCGACGGATAGGTGGCGAGCACCGGCAGCACCTCGTCGCGCAGCGTGCGGAAGTACGGCGGATCGCGGAACATCTCGCTGACCTGCACCGTGAAGAACTGCAGCATCCGGGTGAAGGTCGCCGGATCGTGCAGCACGCGGTCCTGCAGCTGCGTGAGCGTCGCGCAGCCGAAGTGGTTCATCGCCATCCGCAGCCGGCGCCGCAACGACGCCACGGCGTAGTCGCGGAAATCGTGCTGGTAGCGCTGCATCACCGCTTCGAGCAGCAAGCGGATCTCGAGGTCGAACAGCTCGTCCTCGTCGACCGGCGCCGGAACGGTCTCGTCGCGCATCGCCCTACTTCGGGACCCACACGCGGCACAGCGAGACCAGCTTGTCGACGTCGATCGGCTTGGCGACGTAGTCGTTCGCACCCGCATCGAGGCAGCGCTCGCGGTCGTCGGACATCGCCTTCGCGGTGAGCGCGATCACCGGGAGGTCGGCCCGGCGCGGATCCTCGCGGATGCGGCGGATCGCCGTCAGACCGTCCATCTCCGGCATCATGATGTCCATCAGCACGAGATCGATGTCCGGCTGCTTCTCGAGCTTCTCGAGCGCCTCGATCCCGTTGCGCGCGATCTCGAGCTTCACGCCGAGCGGCTCGAACACGCTCGACAACGCGAAGATGTTGCGCACGTCGTCCTCGGCGAGCAGGATGCGCCGGCCGTCGAGCACGGCGTCGCGCCGGCGCGCCCGGTGCAGCAGCTTGCGCTGGTCGTCGGGCAGCGAAGACTCCACGCTGTGCAGGAAGAGCGTCACCTCGTCGAGCAGCCGCTCCGGCGAGCGGGCGCCCTTCACGATGATCGAGCGCGAATAGCGGCGCAGCCGCTCCTCGTCGTGGCGTTCGAGCGCATGCCCGGTGTAGACGATCACCGGCGGGAACGCGTGATCCTCGCGCGCGGCGATGCGCTCGAGCAGCTCGTATCCCGACCCGTCGGGCAGGGTCAGGTCCATCACCATGCAATCGAAGGTCGACGCCTCGAGCTCGCGCAGGGCGTCGGCGATGCGTCCGACCGAGACGATCTCGATCTGCTCGCCGCCGAGCAGCAGCTCGAGGTTCCTGCGCAGCTGCGCGTCGTCCTCGACGATCAACAGGCGCCGCACGCTGCGCTGCAGCCGCTGCGCGAGGCGATCGAAGATCGCGATCAGCTCCTCGCGGTCGGCCGGCTTGCGCAGGAAGCCGATGGCGCCGAGCTCGAGCGCGGTGTGCGTACGCTCGTGCACCGAGACGACGTGCACCGGGATGTGGCGCGTGGCGGGATCGCGCTTGAGCCGCTCGAGCACGGTCAGGCCCGACTGGTCCGGCAGCCCGATGTCGAGCAGGATCGCATCGGGCGCCAACGACGGAATCCGCTGCATCGCCTCGGCCGCGCTGCCCGCCACCACGCAGTCGAAGTCCTGCTCGTGCGCGACGTCGACGAGGATCCGGGCGAAGGCGGGGTCGTCCTCCACGCACAGCAGCAGGCGCGAACGCCGACGCGGCTGCGCTCGATCGTCGTCCACGCCGGCGGGGGGCTCGGCGTCGTTCGCGACCGCGGTCGCGGTGCCCGCGCCGTGCACACCCTCCGCGGGCCGGACGGTGGGATCCGGCGACGGCGCACCCCGGCGTTCGCCGGTCGGCCGCGCGGCCGCAGCACCCGTCGTCGCGGCACCCGGCGTCGCTACGCCGCCCGGCGCGCTCGAGGCGTCGAAGATCGTCAGCGGCGGCGCGTAGCCGAACATCGCCGAGACCGAGCTCGCGGGCGCGGTGTCGGCGGGCGGCGCCCCTTCGATGGCCCCGGAGACGCCCTCGGCCCGAGGCGCCGGTTCCCAGCGCAGCGGCAGAACGAGCGTGAACACGCTGCCGCGGCCGGCTTCGCTGTCGACGTGGATGTCGCCGCCGAGGCGGCGGGCGAGCTCGCGCGAGATCGACAGCCCGAGCCCCGTGCCGCCGAAGCGCCGGCTCGTTCCCGCGTCGGCCTGCTGGAAAGCCTCGAAGATCGCCGACAGCCGGTCGCGCGGCACGCCGACGCCGGTGTCGCGCACCTCGAAGGCGAGCCGTTCGCCGGGCATCGGGTACACCCGCAAGTGCACGTAGCCGCGCTCGGTGAACTTCAAGGCGTTCGCCATCAGGTTCTTGACGATCTGCGCCAGCCGCAGCGAATCGGTGACGATCGCCGGCGGAACCTCCGGATCGGCCTCGATGCGCAGGTCGAGCCCCTTCTCGCGCGCAACCGGCTCAAAGGTTGCGCGCAGCCGCTCGAGCAGCACCGCCGTCTCGACGCTGCCGGGATGCAGCTCGAGGTGGCCCGCCTCGATCTTCGCGAGGTCGAGGACGTCGTTGATCAGCGCGAGCAGATCGCTGTTCGACGCGTGGATCGCCTTGGCGTACCGGACCTGCTCGGAATCGAGGTTGCCGTCCTTGTTGTCGGCGAGCAGCTTCGAGAGGATCAACGCGCTGTTCAGCGGGGTGCGCAGCTCGTGCGACATGTGCGCGAGGAAGTCCGACTTGTAGCGGTTCGCCGATTCGAGGCGGGCCGCGTACTCGAGCAGCGCCTGCTGCGCGTCGAGCAGCTGCGCCTTCTGCCGCTCGAGGTGCTGCGCCTGCTCCTCGAGCTGCGCGTTGGTCTGCTCGAGCTCGCCCTGCTGCGCTTCCAGCTTCGCCTGCGACTCCTCGAGCACCCGGCTCTGTTCCTCGAGCTCCTCGTTCGAGACGCGCAGCTCCTCCTGCTGCACCTGCAGCTCCTCGCTCTGGCGCTGTGTCTCCTCGAGCAGCTCGACGAGCTGCCCGCGGTACTGCGCACCGCGCAGCGCGACGCCGATCGTCTCGGCGACCTCGTCGAACACGGCGAGGATGCGCGAAGCGTCGAGCGCGGGGTCGAGCGAGCCGAGCTCGACGACGCCGCAGACGCGGCCGTCGGCAAGGACCGGAGCGGCGACCAGGCGGGCCGGCGCGCTCGCTCCGAGCGCGCTGCGCACCGGCAGGTGGCCGTCGGGAACGCGATCGAGCACGCGCGGCGCGCCATCGGCCGCGACCTGCCCGGCGACGCCCTCGCCCAGCGCGAGCCGGGGCGCGGTCTGCGCCTCGTCGAGCGCATGGCCGCCGGCGCGCACCAACGCCGCGCCGTCCAGCCGGTACAGCACGCCGACATCGGCGCCGAACAGGCGCGCGAGCGCGCCGGTGGCGTTGCGGCCGATCTCCTCGGCGGTCTGCTCGCCGAGCAGCGCCTGCGCGACCGCGCTGCGCGCCTGCTGCAGCCAGAGTGCCTCGGCGTTGCGGTTGCGCATCGCGAGCACGTGGCGGATCGCCACAGCCATCCACCAGTAGCCGACGACGGCCGCGGAGCGATTGACGATCGACATCGCCCGCGTCGCTTCGTCCACGCCCGCGTTCTTGACCGAGAAGCCGACGAGCACGAGCAACGTGGCGAGCAGCGCGACGACGAAAGGCGTGCGCTCGTCGTCCTGCAGCAGCGCCGCGGCGACCGCCAGCATGTACAGCGCCCACGGCGCGTAGCCGAGCGGCAGCGCCAGGTCGACGACGAAGACGGCGACCAGCAGCCCGCCCATCACGAGGACCGACGACAGCGAGGGGGTCGGGATCGGGAGCGTCGATCGGCGAGGCATCGGATCGGAAGCGGATGCGACCGGCGTGGCCGCGTCCGCTTTTAGCACGGCTGGCGCGTGGCGGGGGAAGACCCGCTACGCGCGGGCAGGGTCAGTGCTTCTTGCCGCCGCCCAGCAGCACGGCGACCGGCTGTCGGGGCCGGCGCGAGACGCTCGACCGCTCGGCGGCGCCCGCCGAGGCTTCGGCCTGCGGCGCGGGTGCCGCGGGCACGTACGGTTCGAAGAAGAACGGATCGTTCGAATACCCGGCGAGCGTCGTGTGCGGCGTCTCGCGGCCCCGGTCGTGCGCGGTGCGCCGGGTGCGGCGATCGGGGGCATGCTCGCGGCGCGCGCCCTCGCGCCCGCGCGGACGCGTCGCGAGCTCGAGCCGCTCGGCGGGCAGCTTGCGTCCGAGCAGCTTCTCGATGTCGGCGAGATGGCGTTCGTCCTCGCCGGTCATCAGCGAGAGCGCCAGACCGCTGGCGCCGGCCCGGCCGGTGCGCCCGATGCGGTGCACGTAGTCTTCGGGGTTGTACGGCAGGTCGTAGTTGATGACGGCGGGCAGCTCGGCGATGTCGAGGCCGCGGGCGGCGACGTCGGTGGCGACCAGGACGACGATTTCGCCCTTCTTGAAGGCCTCGAGCGTGGCCAGGCGCTCCTGCTGGGACTTGTCGCCGTGGATCGCCGCGGCGTTCAGTCCGTCGCGCTCGAGCTGGCGCGCCAGGCGCCCGGCGCCGATCTTCGTGTTCGTGAAGACGATCACCTGGGACAGCGCGCGCTCACGCACGAGATGCGCGACCGCCACGCGCTTGGATTCGAGGTCGGCGACGCGGTAGACGCTTTGCTCGACGGTCTCGGCGGCCGCGTTGCGGCGCGCCACCTCGATGACCTGCGGATCGTTCAGGAAGCTCGAGGCGAGCCTGCGGATCTCGGTCGAGAAAGTCGCCGAGAACATCAGGTTCTGCCGCCGCTCGGGCAACGCATGGAGAATGCGCTGGATGTCCGGCAGGAAGCCCATGTCGAGCATGCGGTCGGCCTCGTCGAGCACGAGGATCTCCGCTTTGGCCAGCGAAACCGCCTTCTGGCCCATGTGATCGAGCAGCCGACCGGGCGTGGCGATCAACACCTCGCAGCCCTGGCGCAGCGCGGCGGTCTGCGGCTTGATGTCGACGCCGCCGAAGACGACCGCCGTGCGTAGGCCAGTGTACTTCGCGTACTGGCGCACGTTCTCGTGGATCTGGTCGGCGAGCTCGCGCGTCGGTGCGAGGATCAGCGCGCGCACCGGATGCCGCGCAGGGGACGCGCTGGTGTTGGCTTGCGGCAGCAGCCGCTGCAGGATCGGGAGCGCGAAGCCGGCGGTCTTGCCGGTGCCCGTCTGGGCAGCGCCCATGACGTCGCGTCCTTGCAGGACGACGGGGATCGCCTGTGCCTGAATGGGGGTGGGTTCGCGGTAGCCGAGCTCGGTAACGGCGCGCAGGATCGGTTCGGCGAGGCCGAACGAGTCGAAAGTCTTGCTCAAAAGGGTTCCGTGGGGGCCGCCCGGCAGCGCCGAATGCGACCGGTCAAAACTGGTATTGTCCGCCTTTCGCTGCGCCAGGGCAAAGCCCGGGCGCGCACGGCGGGCGCGGCCGGGCTCGCGAGCGGCCACGCCGGGCACGTCGGTTGCTGGCCAAGCTGACCATCCTGACCGCGCACCCTGCCGCACTGCACCACCGATCCTCGCCCTCGTCCATGCGCATCGTCCGCAGCGGTTTCCTGATCGCCCTGGCGCTGTTCGGCACGATGCTCGCCGGATGCTCGTCGCTGCTGCCCCGAGGGTCCGACGCGACCCAGGTGCCGTGGAAGACGTTCGAGGAGGCGCGTGCGGCCGTCGAGGCGATCGAGCCGTTCCGCACGCGCAAGTCGACGCTGATGCAGAACGGCTTCGATCCGTATCACAATCCGGCCGTCACGATCCTGTCGTATCCCGAGATCATCCAGCGCTTCGCGGCCGGCAGCGCTCTGCAGGGCGAGGAGTACGAGCACGGCATCCGCAGCTGCCTGCTGGCCGGCCAGGCGTGCAGCGGCTATTCGATCGCGGTCAAGCGAATCCGGCAGAACCGCATCGGCAACTTCTGGCTCGACATACTCGGCTTCCTGCGCCGCACGAACATCACCGGCTTCACCTTCAACGCGATGATCCTGTTCGTCGACGATCAGGTCGTCTACGTCGTCTACAGCGGCCAGCCGAAGATGGACGAGATGCAGGTGCGGCGCAATCCGCTCGGCCCGCTGCAGAGCATCGGCGACGCGATCCGGGTGCGCTGAGCGGCGTCCGGTGCGCGGGCTCGCGCGGCGCCCGCCCCGGAAGGCTTCGCACCCGCGGCCGGTATACTGGCCGCCCTTTCCGGCGCACGATGCAAGCCCTTCCCGAATACGCGCGGCGACGCACCTTCGCCATCATCTCGCACCCCGACGCGGGCAAGACCACGCTCACCGAGAAGCTGCTGCTGTTCTCGGGTGCGATCCAGATCGCCGGCAGCGTGAAGGCCCGCAAGGCGAGCCGGCACGCGACCTCCGACTGGATGGAGATCGAGAAGCAGCGCGGCATCTCGGTGGCCAGCTCGGTGATGCAGTTCGTGCACCGCGACCGCGTCGTCAACCTGCTCGACACCCCGGGGCACCAGGACTTCTCCGAGGACACCTATCGCGTGCTCACCGCGGTGGACGCGGCGCTGATGGTGATCGACGCGGCCAACGGCATCGAGGCGCAGACGCTGCGCCTGCTGAAGATCTGCCGCAGCCGCGACATTCCGATCCTCACCTTCGTCAACAAGCTCGATCGCGAGGTTCGCGGCCCGCTCGAGCTGCTCGACGAGATCGAGCGCGAGCTGTCGATGACGCCGGTCCCGTTCACCTGGCCGATCGGCATGGGCAGCCGCTTCCGCGGCGTCTACGACTTCGCCCGCGCCCGCGTGCACCGCTTCCGGCCGGGGCGCGACCGGCTGGCCGGCGACGACGAGCTCGTCGACCCTGCCGACCCCGCGCAGGCGGCGGCGCTGGGTGCGCCCTGGGCCGACGCCGAGCCCGAGATCGAGCTCGTGCGCGGCGCCACGCCGGCCTTCGACCGCGACGCCTTCCTCGCGGCGCGCCAGACCCCGGTGTTCTTCGGCTCGGCCATCAACAATTTCGGCGTCGCCGAGGTGCTCGACGCGATCGTCGAGCTGGCCCCGATGCCCGGCCCGAAGCATGCCGACGAGCGCACGGTCGCACCCGACGAAGCCCGGTTCTCCGGCGTCGTCTTCAAGGTCCAGGCGAACATGGACCCGCAGCACCGGGACCGCGTCGCCTTCGTGCGCGTCTGCTCGGGACGCTTCGAACGCGGCATGCCGCTGGTGAACGCGCGCACGAAGCGCTCGCTGCGCCCGCACAACGTCGTCACCTTCCTGTCGCAACGGCGCGACCTGGTCGACGAGGCGTATCCGGGCGACGTGATCGGCATTCCCAATCACGGGACGCTGAGCCTGGGCGACACGCTGACCGAAGGCGAGACGCTGCATTTCAGCGGACTGCCGTTCTTCGCGCCGGAGTCGTTCCGCACCATCGAGGTCGTCGACCCGATGAAAGCCAAGCAGCTGCGCGCCGCACTCGCGCAGCTGGGCGACGAGGGCGCGATCCAGGTGTTCCGCCAGGACGTCGGCGGCCAGCTGCTGCTCGGCGCCGTCGGCGAGCTGCAGTTCGAAGTCGTCGCGCACCGGCTGCGGGTCGAGTACAACGTCGCCGCACGCATCGGCCCGGCGCCGTACACGATGGCGCGCTGGCTCGACGCGGACGACGAGTCGGTCGTCGCCCGTTTCATCGAGCAGAACGCGTCGCGCATCGCGCGCGACGCGGCCGACGCGCCCACCTGGCTCGTGCGTTCGCCGCACGAGATCACGGTCGCGCAGGAGCGCTGGCCGCAGCTGCGCTTCAGCGCGATGCGCGAACGCGGCGGCGCGCGCTTCACGCTGGTCGACCAGAACGCCTGAGCGTCGACCGCCCGCCTGCGGCGTCTGCGAGCCGAACGCGCCCGCGACGGGTTCAGCCCGACCAGGCGAACGGCGCGAAGTGCGCGTTGCGCGTTCCGGAGTCGTCTTCCCAGTCGATGCCGAACGCGTGCATCCGGCTCCGGGTCGCCTTCGCGAGGGAGAGCCGCTCGTTGACCGGATGGACGGTGTTGGTCAGCGCGATCGCCTCGTCACTGCGCGCGCCCGCCACGCCTTCGCACGCCTGGTCGACGAGATCGCCGGCCTTCGATTCGCGCACCAGGCCGTTCAGCGCGAAATCGATCGGCCGCTTCTCGACGCCGGCGACACGCCCGACGAGCGGCGCGAGAGCCGCCATCGGTCCGCCGGCCGCACCGGTGGCGATCGCGCCGATGGCCTGCGCCTGCCGGTCGTCGGCACGCTCGTCGACGATCAGCCCGACCGTGATGTCTCCGTCTGCCATGGGTCCGGGGGAATGCATCAGCACGACGAAAGACAGCCCGTCGAGCGTCACCCCATCCTTCTCGCCGCGGTCGATCCTCATGGCGACCGCGGCCTTGCAGTCGCCTTCGGTGGGTCGGGCCGCGAGGTTCGACCCGATGCACGGACAGAGGAACGCGCAGTTGCACGTCTCCATGTACTGCCCCTCGATGTGCCAGTTCGCCATGACATGCCTCCCTCGGCGGGACCCTCACGAAAACCGTGCACGAACCCGAGATCCCACGAACGCTACGCCGGACCCTCATCGCCCTGCAACGACCGTGGCCTTGACATCGACGAAGGGCGGGGCGCAACGTGGCGCTGCACCGACCGGGCGGAGGCGTTCCGATGCGCTCGATCCCCGTTCATCTGCCGGCACTCCCCTGGCGCGCTTCGTTCGTGGTCGCGGCGATCGCCCTGATCGGATGGGGCCTCCTCGCCTGGATGGCGGTCGACGTGGATGCGCCCTTCGCGCGGTCGACGATGCCGATGTCGTACCGGTGGACGGCGTCGAACGCGCTGTCGATCACGGCCATGTGGGCGACGATGATGGCGGCGATGATGCTGCCTTCGTCGCTGCCCATGGTCGGGGCCTTCGCGAAGACCGCCGGCGAAGGCGCGACCGCACGCACCGCGGCCTTCGTCGGTGCGTATCTCGTCACGTGGGCGGCGTTCAGCCTGCTGGCGGTGGCCGCGCAATGGATGCTGCAGCGTTCGGGACTGCTCGATCCGATGATGCTGCGCGCCTCGCCGTGGCCGGCGGCGGCGCTGCTGCTGCTCGCCGGGCTGTACCAGTTCACCGGGCTGAAGCGCGTGTGCCTCGCGGGCTGCCGCAGCCCCGTCGCCTTCCTCGTGGCGCGATGGCGGCCCGGGATCACAGGCGCATGGGCGATGGGGATGCGGCACGGAGCCCTGTGCGTCGGATGCTGCTGGAGCCTGATGACGCTGCTGTTCGTCGTCGGCGTGATGAAGCTGCCGTGGGTCGTCGCGCTCGCCGTCGCCGTGAGCTTCGAGAAGGTGCTGCCCGGCGGCGAGCAGCTCGCGCGCGTGCTGGGCTTCGTCCTGATCGCCGCAGCGCTCGCTTCGTTCCTGCTGCACTTCGCCGGCTGATCGGCCCGCGGCGGGCGCGGGTGCGACGTTTGCCCCGGGCACCCGGCGAAACCATGGAGACGGGCCATGCGGTGGCGTGACTTCCGACAGAGCTCCAACGTCGAGGATCGGCGTGGCCTGCCGATCCCGGGCGGCGCCGGCGGCCTCGGCATCGGCACGGTTGTCGTCGCCTTCGTCGCCGCCTGGCTCCTCGGCATCGATCCGGGCGTGCTGCTCGGCATGCTCCAGGGAGACGG
>DATGRE010000304.1:0-12509 GCA_035303885.1 Zeimonas sp.
GCACCTCGACCCACGATTCGCGCTCGAAGTGCAGGACGAGGGCGGCGGCGTCCGAAGCGGGTCCGGCCGCGGCATCCGTAGCGGCCGCCGTGCTCGTACCCGCGGCGGTGCTCGTACCGGCCGCGTCATTCGTGCCGACGAGCGCCTCGCCCGAGGAGGCGTCGGTCGCCTGCCCGTCCGCCGACGAACCCGCATCGGACCCCGGCGGTTCGCCGACCAGCGCCGCCCCCCTGTTCGCGGCGGTCGCGCCGACGCCGTCCGCGCCGATCCCGGCGGGTGCGGAAGCCGGCTGCGCATCGGCCGCCGGCTCGCGAGCCGGCGCCGTCGCGCCCGGCGCCGACGGCCCGTCGGTCGCCCCGGACGGAGCGGCGGGGGGCGGGGACGAAGACGGGAACGCGGTCGGGGGCGAAGCGCTTCCGGATCCGGCCGGTGTCGCTGCGCTGCCGCCCGCTGCGGCGGGCGCCGTGTCCGCCGCCGGGTCGCGCATATCCGCCGCGGCCCCCGGCAGACCGGAAGTCGCCGCGCCGGCCCCCGGCGACGGCGCACCGGACGGGGCATTCGGCTGCGCGTCGGACTCGCCGCTTCCCGGAGCGGTGCCGGGCGTCAGCGGAACGACGTCGACGGCGCGCCCGGAGGCACTTCCGTTGCCCGGCTCGAGCACCTGCGCGAGATCGGCGCCACGTCCGAAATACATCGCGATGGCCACGACGCCGGCGATGCCGAGCAGGATCCAGACGATGCGGCTGCCCGATCCGCCGTTGTCGAAGCCGAGTGCGCCGTGGCGCGGAAGCGGGGAGTCGAGCGACGACGACGGCCGCAACTCGGGCGCGGGCGCCCCGCCGAGCGTCGCGAGCAACGGCGCGACGTCGACCTGCAGCGTCTTGCCGTAGGCGCGGATCGCGCCGCGCACGAAGGCCTGGCCCGGCAGCGCGTCCCAGCGGCCCTGCTCGATCGCGTCGATCTGGCGCGGCATCATGCCGAGCTTGGCGGCGACATCGGACTTCGACCAGCCGCGCGCCTCGCGCGCGGCGGCCAGCTGCTCGGGCGCGGCGACCTCGGTGATCGCCCCCGTCGCCTCCGGTTTCGTGCTCGCTTCGCTCATGGACGTCGTGGAGTTCACCCGCCGAAACGGCCCTGCGCGAGCAGCGCCGACTCGGGCGAGTCGGGGAAACGACGGCGCAGCTGCGCCGCCAGGCTCTTCTCGGTGTCGACGTTGCCGAGCGAGCGCTCGACGCGCAACGCGAGCCACAGCACCTGCGCGTTCGGTTCGTAGGCGGACAGCAGCCGCTGCGAATAGAAGCGCGCACGGCTCGCCTCGCCACGCTTCAGGTACAGCTCGGCGAGGTGGTACATCGCGACCGCGTTCGACGGATCGACCTGGAAGGCGCGCTGCAGATAGCGCTCGGCGCCTTCCTCGTCGCCGAGGCGCAGCGAGCAGATGCCGGCGTTGTGCAGCGGCTTGGCCGGCGTGCGGTACAACGGATCGGCCGCTGCGCGCGCGAAGCGATCGAGCGACGCCTGCTCGCGCCCGGTCTGGCACAGGAACCACCCGTAGCCATTGTTCAGGTCGGGGTCGTTCGGCGCGATGCGCAGCCCGTGCTGGAACGCGTCCTCGGCCCGATCGCGGTCGCCGAGGTCGCTGTAGACGAGTCCGAGCACGCCGTAGGCCGGCGCGTAGCCCGGATCGATCGCCAGCGCCTGGCGAAGCTCGTCGAGCGCGACCGTGAAATTGCCCTGCTGGTAGTAGCTCGCCGCGAGCTCGAGCCGGATGCGCGCGCGCCGGCGTTCCTCGCTTTCCTCGGGCGAACCGGGCAGCGCCGCCTGGGCTGCCGGGGCGACCGCCGAGCGCTCGCCGCCGGGACCCGCCGCACCGTCGGTGGCACAACCGGCGAGCCAGAGCAGCGACGCGAGCGCGCCGGCGACTGCGAAGGAAGCTTTCACGGGCGACGATCCATCAGGAGATGCGTTCGAGGAAGCGCACGCGCTGCTCGCGCTCGCGCAGCCGGGTGCGGTCCTGCACCTCGCCGGCGAGCTGTCCGCAGGCGGCATCGATGTCGTCTCCGCGGGTGCGGCGAACCGTCGTGACGATGCCGGCATCGACGAGCCGCTGCGCGAAGGCGCGGATGCGAGGCTCGGGCGAACGGCGCAGGCCCGAGTTCGGAAACGGATTGAACGGAATCAGGTTGAACTTGCACGGCACGTCGCGCACGCACTCGAGCAACGCCTCGGCGTGCGCGTCGCCGTCGTTCACGCCGTCGAGCATCACGTACTCGAAGGTGATGAAGTCGCGCGGCGCACGCTCGAGATAGCGCCGGCACGCCTGCATCAGCTCGGCCAGCGGGTACTTGCGGTTCAGCGGGACGAGCCGGTCGCGCAACGCGTCGTCGGGCGCGTGCAGCGAGACGGCGAGCGCGACCGGGCAGTCGTCGCGCAGCCGGTCGATCATCGGCACGACGCCGGAGGTGGAGACCGTGACGCGCCGCCGCGACAGCCCGTAGGCGTGGTCGTCGAGCAGCAGCCGCAGCGCGGCGAGCGTGGCCGCGTAGTTCTGCAGCGGCTCGCCCATGCCCATGAAGACGACGTTCGTGACGACCCGCGCCTCGGAGCCCCGGCCCGCCTGCGCCCGCTCGAGCGAGCGCTTCGCGTGCCAGACCTGCGCGACGATCTCGTCGGGGCGCAGGTTGCGCGCGAAGCCCTGCTTGCCGGTGGAGCAGAACAGGCAGTTCACCGCGCAGCCGGCCTGCGTCGACACGCACAGCGTCCCGCGGTCGGTTTCCGGGATGAAGACGGTCTCGACGGCGTTGCCGCCGCCCACGTCGAGCAACCACTTGCGGGTGCCGTCGGCCGATTCGTGGTCGGCGAGCACGGGCGGCGCCTCGACGCAGGCGTGCCGGGCGAGCACACCGCGGAATTCCTGCGCGAGATCGGTCATCGCGTCGAAATCGTCGACGCCGCGCTGGTGGATCCAGCGCAGCAGCTGGCGGGCGCGAAACGGCTTCTGCCCCCAGTCGGCGCACTGCCGCTCGAGCGCTTCCCGGTCCAGGCCGAGCAGCCGGACCTTCGTGGCCTCGTTGCCCTTCGACGCGTTCATGACACCCCGGCGCGTCCCTCGATCAGCGCGAATGCAGGTCGAGCGTCGGGAAGAAGAATGCGATCTCGGTGCGCGCCGTGTCGGCCCCGTCGGAGCCGTGGACCGCGTTTGCGTCGATGCTGTCGGCGAAATCGGCGCGGATCGTGCCCTTGTCGGCCTTCTTCGGATCGGTGGCGCCCATCAGGTCGCGGTTGCGACGGATCGCGTCCTCGCCCTCGAGCACCTGCACCATGATCGGGCCGGAGGTCATGAAGCGGACGAGATCGGCGTAGAAGGGGCGCTCCTTGTGCACCGCATAGAAGGCGCCGGCCTGCTCGGGCGACAGATGCATCATGCGGGCGGCGATGATCTTCAGACCCGCGCCCTCGAAGCGCGCGTAGATCTGGCCGATCACGTTCTTGGCGACCGCATCGGGCTTGATGATGGACAGGGTGCGTTCGACAGCCATGAAAGTTCCGGTGGAGCCCCGCGCGGGCGGCCCGGAAAGGCCGAAGCGGCGCGGCGAGGACGTTGGACCCGTGGATTATTGAATAGAATGCGTGGAAATCCGGCGCCCGCGGCGCGGATGTGTGGCGCATCGTCAACGCAGCGCGAGCGCGCAGCGAGCCTGTAAGTTTAGCATGCGGCCACCTACCCATAATGGTGATCCGGGGCCGCAAGGCCTTGATTCCGGAAGACCGCGCCCGCAAGTCCCGTCGAAGCGGGCGTCCGCCTTCCGGTTCGCTTCCGGATTCGCTTCCATTTCTCTCGTGGAGAAGACACGCATGGCTTTCGAACAGAACCAACTCGGCGCCCGCGTCGCGCGCAGCGGCTACGGCGGTGCACTGGAGGCGGCCAGCCGCAACCGGGTGCTGCGCAACACCTACTGGCTGCTCGCGCTCTCGATGGTGCCCACGGTCCTCGGCGCGTGGATCGGCGTGCAGACCGGCTTCTCGTTCTTCGCGGGCAGCCCGTTCATGGGCCTGGTCGTCTTCCTCGGCGTCGCCTTCGGATTCTTCTTCGCGATCGAGCGCTTCAAGAACAGCGGAATCGGCGTGGCGCTCCTGCTGGGCTTCACGTTCTTCATGGGGCTGATGCTCTCGCGCCTGATCGGCGCGGTGCTCGGCTACGCGAACGGCGCCAACCTAATCATGACGGCCTTCGGCGGAACGGCGGCGATCTTCGCCGTGATGGCCACCGTCGCCAGCGTCTCGAAGCGCGACTTCAGCGGCATGGGCAAGTGGCTGTTCGTCGGCTTCATGGTCGTCTTCGTCGCGGCCATCGCCAACATCTGGCTGCAGATGCCCGCGCTGATGCTCACCGTCTCCACGCTCGCCGTGTTGATCTTCTCGGCGTTCATCCTGTACGACCTGCAGCGCGTGGTGAACGGCGGCGAGACGAACTACGTCACCGCCACGCTGTCGGTGTACCTGAGCGTGTACAACGTGTTCGCCAACCTGCTGATGCTGCTCGGCATGCTCGGCGGCGAACGCGAGTAACGGCGCCGTCCGGCGCCGCAGCGGGCCGGTTTTGCACCGGCCGAGGGCCGAAGGGCCCGCACCGATGCCCGCTCTCGAGCGGGCATCGCCATTTTCCGCTCGTGGCAGCCCCTGGCGCACGACGCCATTCGCGCTGCCGGCACGCCTTCTCACCGCTGCGCTTCGCGAAGCGCCTCCGGCGGAACGTCGACGACCGCCGGTGCGTCGTTCCACCGGCCGCGCAGAAGCTCCAGGAGCTCGCCGGTCTTCAGCAGGCCCGTCCGAAGCCGCTCCTGGATCAGCGGAGCGACGTCCTGTCGCAGGACGACGCGGCCGGAGACCGAGCCGTGGACGCGGATCTTCCCGCCCTTCGCGACGGTCGCGCCCGCCGCGAGGCCGAGGCCGACCTCCCCGCGGAATTCGATCTCCCGGACGGCGCCGACGAGGATCGCGAGGAGATCGTCGACCAGGGGCTGGAGCGATTCGGGCACCTCGCCGGTGTCGAGGAAGGTGCGGAGCTGGTCGGCGGCATCGCCCAGCACGGAGACGGCGGTCTGCCGGACCTTCTCGGAGAGATCCGGCGGGATGGTCCGCTGCCGGAGGCCTTCGAGCACCGTCTTCACGAGCGCCTGGACATCGGCGTCGGCTTCGAGACGCGCGAGCACATGCTCGCCGATGCGGGCGAGCATCCGGGTGAGCACCTCCTCCGGAAGGACGAGCTCGACGGTGAAGTACCCGAGGAGGTGCAGGCCCCAGTCCCGGTACTTCGGCGACAGCACGACCGTGAAGTTCCGGTTGCTCGCCAGGATGAGCGCGTACGCACGGCCGAGCGGCGAACCGACCGTGAAGCGATAGCGGATCACCGCCGGGTCGATGGCGGCGATGAATGCATCGAAGCGCTCGAAGGCGTCGAGGTCGAAGACGGGCAGCGAGAGGACGATCTCGTGTGCGGGTCCCTCGTAGACGTCGAGCTCTCCCGCCTTCAGGTAGAGCTCGTGTCCGAGGTACTCGACCGACGCCTCGTCGAACGGTCGCGCGATCCTCCAAATCAGGCGAAGACCGCCGCCGCCCTGGAACGCGGGCCCGGCCGGCAGGCCGCTCGCCACCGCGACGACGGCCGTGATCGCCCCCGCCGCTTCCCCCTCGGCGTAGAGCTCGAACCCCAGCGACAGGAACTGCCGGATGCCGTTCGCGTCCCGGGCCCACTCCGGCTCGAGCTGGAGGCCGGCACCCGCCTCGAGGACCACTTCCCCACGCAGCGCAGCGCGAAGCAGCGCCTGCAACGCGCCGCGCAGGTTCACCGCCCTGTCGACCTTGGGATCGAAGAAGATCGCCTCGCCTCGCCCGATGGGCGCCTTACCTTCGCGGCCATATGCGCCGCCGGACACGCGCCGCGACGCATCGTCCGCCGTGCGCACGCCGGCCTCCGCTCCGGCCACGCCGCTGCCGACCGCCTTGACCTCGAGCTTCAGCTTCTTGCGGAACGGCTCCGGGGCGAGGCCGAGAAGAGCGCGATCGAACACGGCCGCGATCTGCACGGCCGACTCGGCGTCGAGCAGGTAGACGAGCAGCGGGACGAAGCCTGCGTCCTCGAGCACCGGGAACTCGAACGCCTCGTGCACCACGACCTGCACGCCGAACTGCGCCTGCGCGCCCGCGCTCGCGCCGACGCCCTGCGCGCCGAAGCGCACGAAGCCGCCCGCGCCGATGCCGGTGTCGAAGCCCCCCGCCGCGACCCCGTGACGCACGAGCTTCACCGTCTTCCGGGTCTCGCGAACCAGGTCGAAGGACGTCGACTCCGAAAGCTGGAGCGGAATGCCGAAGGTGACGCCGACGTGGGCGTCGATGACGAGCCCGGTGCCGACGGGCCAGTACCGATCGAGCACCTCCTGGACGAGCGCGCGCGCTGCCTCGCCGCCGCGGGTGAAGAGCCGGGCCGCCGATTCCCGCTCGCCTCGGTCGAGCAGGAAGCGGACCAGCCGCAGGAAAATCTTCGTGCCCGGCGCGACCGGCCCGAGCAGCGGGCCGGCGCTCTTTTCGAGGAGCGCGACCAGGCGGACGAGATCCGCCTGGTCGCGCCCGGTGTCGACCAGCGCACGGTCGACCAGCGTCTGCAGCGCATCGCGCCCCGGCGCCGTATCGCTCGTCGTCGTCAAGCCCGGGCTCGCTGGCGCCGAGGCTGCGGCCGGCGTCCCTCGATCCTCGGGGCCGCGATCGCGCACGCCTCGATCGAGCTCCGCGCCCTCGCCTGCCATCGGGCTCTCGCCTCTACGGCGCGTTCCCTTCCTCGTCGACCGGTGCGGGCTGGCCGTCGCGGCGATAGACGCGGTAGACGTCCTCGCCACCCTGCTGCCATGGGCGGTCGGCGATGCGCGCCGCGAGATGCTGGTTCTCCAGGCAGACGCGCTCGACGTCGAGCATGCGGTGCGCGAGCTTGAAGCCTTCGAGCAGCGGCACCTGGCCGGGCAGTGTCTCCACGACGATCGCGTCCTGCGCGATCTGCACGCGGCGGCTGCTGAGCACGGCATTCGCGCCCGCAGGATCCTCGAGGAACGCGTGATTGCCGATCTGCTCGAGCAAGTCGTGGATCTCGTCGTCCGAGTAATAGCGGCGCAGCTGCTGAAAGAGCGTCGTCCGCTCGAGCTCGGCGCGCGGCAGGGCGGCGAGCTCGCTGCCGGGACGCAGCACGCGCAGCAGCACCTCGGAGAGCGCGATGGACGGGCCCGTGAAATCGAAGATCTCTTCGGCGCCGTAGTAGCCCTGCCGCTGCAGGCCCCGGGTGAGCTCGGGCAACGGCGTGCCGTGGAACGTCTCGGTGCGCAGGATGCGATCGTCGTCGGTGCGCGGATCGGACTGCCAGACGTACTGCATGTAGTGCGTGCGATTGCGGCGGACGTGGCCGAGCACGCGGTCGAGTCGCGCCCGCGCCTTCAGATACGCCTCGTCGTGCTCGAAGAGCTCCTTCTTCGCCTTCTCCAGGCCTTCGAGCATCGTCGCCAGCCGGGTCTCGCGATCCCTCGCTTCCTCCGACGTGGCGGGTGGGCTCGCCGCGCGCAGCGCGTCGTAGGCGATCCTGCGGTCGCTGTAGTCGACCGAGCTGCGGATCTGGCGACGGGCGAGCGCGTCGATCTCGTGCACGTTGTCTTGCAGATCGTCGGCGAGCTGCGCAGGCAGCGCGTGAATGAGCACGTGCGCGTGGTCCGACAGGAACTTGTCGTCGATCGCCGCCTCGCTCGGCGCGTAGCGGGTGCGCAGGAGAACCGGCCGGATGTCGTGCAGCTCGACGGTCACCAGGTACTGGCGCAGGAGCTGGTAGTAGAAGTAGTTGGCCGTGATCTCCGTGTTCGGGTTCTCGACAAGCGTCTCGGTCTCGAACTCGTCCTGCAGCTGCCGCTCCTCGCGGATCTTGACCTCGCGCTTCTCGTTGTACTGCGCGGAGGATTTCATCGAGATCTCCGCGATCGCCGACTGCGTGGTACGGCTGATCTCGCTCAGCTCGAGATCGGTCGTCTGCGTGACGTCGATGCTGCCGAAGGCGAAGACGAACGAGCCGCTCGCGCTCAGCGAGAGATTGAACTTCGTCGCGTTCTCGCGCAGGAGCTCGGCGGTTTCCTTGCGCGTCTGGCTCAGCTCCTCCTGGCGCGTGCGGGCGAACTCCTGCACGGTCGAGGTCTCGGTCGTGGTCTGGATGAACGTGCGCCGGCGTACCTTGCTCTTCTCCCCCGGCGTGAGGTTCTTGTGGCCCACTAGCTTGCCCTTGACGTACCCCTCGGGCGTCCAGTACTGGCGGAAGAGGATCAGCATCGCCAGTCGCTTCGAGCCGTCGGTCCATTGCTGCGACCACAGTGGAAGCTGCTCGCCGATGTCGTCGAGCAGCCGTGCCAGCACGAACGCCGCTTCGTTGATCCTGCCCTGTGCGATCCGCTCGAAGTCGGCGGCGAGCTGCTGGCCGCTTCCCTGGAAGTTCTGCACCGCATCGCGCATGTCGGCGGCGGCCTGCACCAGGTCGGTCAGGATCCGATGGAACTCTCCACCGAGATACTCGAGGTAGTGCTTGAGGTTGCGGACCTGGTCGTTCTCGTCGATCGACATGTTGCCGTGCACGGGCCGGACATTGCCGATGCGCAGCCCGGCGAGCTCGAGATAGGTCGCGAGCTCCACGCCCTCGGCGATCTCTCCGCCGCGAATGCGGTCCTCCTGGTAGGTGCGGTAGACGGGCACGTTGGCGAGCGCGGCCGTCAGGGGACCGAGGAAGTCTCTCGGGTCGGGGCCGCCGACGCGCGCGGCAAAGAGCTGGCGTCTCGCCGCCGAGCGCACGAGCGCGGCGTATTCCGCGAAGCGCCGGCGCCAGTCGTGCACCTCGTGCAACGAGGTCCGATCGTCGACGCCGCCGAGCAGCTGCGCGAGGGCGTCGCGGATCTCCTCCGCGACGGTCTGCGGCCGGTTCGCCGGCGCGCCGGGAAACCGGCCGAGCGCGTCATCGAGGGCGAGGTCGCGAAGGAAGTCGAGCAGGACGACCGCCTCGGCCGCGAGCACCCGCACGGCCGACAGGGAGCGCCGGTCGATGCCGGTGATCTCGGCGCCGTATTCGCCGCATTCGTCGACCGGGACGACGAGCGCGTAGTCGTAGAAGATGTCCTCGCGCTGCAGCAGGCGGCCGGGGAACGTGTAGCGCGGCTCGCCTTCGGCGGGCGGTCGCAAGGGCGGCGAACCGGCGCGCACGAGGAGCTCGTCGGCATTGCAGCGGCGATCGAGAGCGGCCTCGACGGCAGCGGAACCGTCGCCCGCCAAGGCGCTTTCTCCGTCGCCGCCCGCTCCGGCGCCCATGCCCGCTCCGGCGCCCATGCCCGCTTCGGAGCCCGCGCCCGCTGCGGCACCCGCACCCGCTGCGGCACCCGCACCTGCGCCCGCCAGCGGCTCCGCACCCATCGCCCGCGCTTCCCGCGCATACAGCCGGTCCGACCACGTCGGCGAGAACGGCACCGGCGCCTTGCGCTGCGTGAGCTCGCCGATCGTCGGCACCTCGCCCGGCGCCAGCGGCCGGCCCGTCACCCGCTCCCAGCGATGCGCGAACAGCTGCAACGCCGACTGCCACTGCTGGCCGAGCTGCTGCACCTGCTGCGGCGCGAGCGCGAGCAGACCCTGTTTCGCGGCCCGGACCACCGAGCCGAACTCGCAGAGCGTCGGCATCGGTGCGATGTCGTCGAACGCCGTCGACGGATCGACGTAGCCGGCAATGACCAGCGCCCGATACTGCTCCGTGGTCGACTGGCCCGACAGGCCGTTCCAATCGGCGTTCTCCGCCGCCCGGCCCTCGAGCTGCCGGATCTCGGTCGGATGCGCGCGCACCACGGCCCGGATCCGCTCCATCGCGCGAGCCGAGTCCGGCCGCGCCGCCACGAACGCGGCGAAGCGATCCGCGGTCTTCAGCTCGCGCTCGACGAAGGTCGCGTGCTCGCCGATGCGATGCGCGATCACCTCCGGCGAGCGGCGGCCGAAGCCCGACCGTGCCTTCTTCGACGCCCGCTCGAAGAAATCGTCGACTGCGCGAAAGGACGCCGAAGATGTGCCCTTCTCCGGTTGCCCGGACTCGCTGCTCGACTTCGTGGCCATCGTGCTCCCTCCGCTTGGCATCCTCGGCGGGAGGTGTTCTCGGCGAGCCCGGACTCGAGCCGCGGCACCCCGTGCGGAAGCACGGGGTACCGGCCCCTCGAGGGTACGGAGTCGATCGAGGCCCCCGGCACGGCACGGACAATCGGCGGTTCGCGGGAAATTCTCCGCGCGAGCATCACCCCTGTCCAGAACACGCCTGTGCGGAACACGCCTGTGCGGAAGACCGTCCCGGAGAAGCGGACCGGCCAGCGAGCCGGCGGCGCACGCGTCCGAGCGCCGTGCGTGGAACTCAGGCCGCCTCGAACACCGCGAGCGACTCGACGTGCGAGGTCTGCGGGAACATGTTGATCGCTCCCGCCGCGCGCAGCGCGTATCCCCCCGCATGCACGAGCACACCCGCGTCGCGTGCGAGCGTCGCCGGATTGCACGAGACGTAGACGATGCGCCCGGGCTTCGCCTCGTCGCCTGCGATCGCCTTGACGACCTCGATCGCGCCTTCGCGCGGCGGATCGATCAGCGCCGCGTCGAAGCGGCCGAGCGCGCGCCAGCGGTCGGCATCGATCTCGAAGAGATTCGCCGTGCGGAACTCGCAGCGCCCGTCGAGGCCGTTGAGCGCGGCGTTCGCCGCCGCGCGCTCGACCAGTGCGCGATTGCCCTCGATGCCGACGGCATGCGCCCCGCGTGCGGCGATCGGCAGCGTGAAGTTGCCGAGTCCGCAGAAGAGATCGACGATTCGCTCGCCCGGCTGCGGATCGAGCCAGCGCAGCGCGCGACGCACGAGCACCTCGTTGATGCGCGCATTGACCTGCGTGAAGTCGGTCGGACGGAACGGCATGCGCACGCCGAACTCGGGCAGTACGTACGCGAGCGACGAGCCCGCACCGTTGGCGGCGAGGCGGCCCTGCGCATCGCAGAACAGCTCGATCGAATCCGGGCCCTTCGGCTGCAGCCACCACTCGATGCGGTGCTCGAGCGCGAACCGGCGCAGCCGTTCGAGGTCGCCGACCGACGGCGGATCGAGGACACGCAGCACGAGCGCGAGGCACGCATCGTCCTCGGCCCCTGCGTCGTCGCCAACCGCGACCTCGATCTGCGGCACCCGCCGTCGGATCGTCAGCGAAGCGACCAGCTCGCGCAGCGGCAGCAGCAGCGCCGACACGCGCTCGGGCAGCACGTGGCATTCGCGCATGTCGGCCACGTAGCTCGAAGCGCGCTCGCGGAAGCCGACGAGTACCCCGCCCTTCTTGGGCACGTCCCGCACGGACAGCCGCGCGCGATGCCGGTAGCGCCACGCCGGACCGGCGATCGGCGCGAGCCACGTCTGCGGCCGCACCTTACCGAGATGCCACAGCTGGTCCTCGAGCGCGCGTTGCTTGATCGCCATCTGCACGCCGGGGTCGACGTGCTGCATCGAGCAGCCGCCGCAGACGCCGAAATGCGGGCAGGGCGGCGTGACGCGCGCACTGCTCGGGCGCAGCACCGCGGTGGTCTGCGCGACGTCGAACTTCGGCTTGCGCCGGACGATCTCGGCCTCGACTCGCTCGCCGGGCAGCGCGCCGCGAACGAAGACGACCTTGCCCTCGTTGCGCGCCACGCCGTGCGCGTCGAGGTCGAGCGATTCGACCTCCAGCTGCAGCGGGTTCAAGCCTCGTCCGCCCGGCCCGTCGTTCGTGGTGACCATGCGTCGAGGAACTCGCGCCAGTGCGGCGCCTGCCCGGCCTGCGCGGCGAGCGTATCGCGCAGCAGCGCGAGCTCGCTGCGGTAACGTTCGGGGGTCCAGACGCCCCGCATCGTCTGGAAGCGGCAGAAGACCAGCCAGGTGTTGGCGACGTCGGTCTCGCAATACGCGCGGATCTCGTCGAGCCGGCCCTCGCGATACGCGTTCCAGACCTGCGAGCCGTCCATCCCCATCTTCCCCGGAAAGCCGCACAGCTTCGCCAGCTCGTCCAGCGGCACGTTGGCGCGCGGCGTGTGCAGCGCGAGCGTGGCCATCAGATCGAGATGGCGCGTGTGGTAGCGGTTCAGGTAGTTGTTGAAGCGGAAATCGCGATCGTCGTCGCCCTGCTCCCAGTAGCGCGCCGCCTGGACGCCGTTCACCAGCGCACGGTAGTGCAGCACCTGCAGGTCGAAGCCGCCGCCGTTCCACGAGACGAGCTGCGGCGTATGCCGGTCGACGAGGCGGTAGAAGGCCTGCACGAGCCTGGCCTCGGAATCGCCCGGCTGCCCGATGCAGCGCACGGAAAGCCCGTCGTCGTCGCGCAGCAGGCACGCGATCGCCACCACGCGCTGCAGATGCAGCGGCAGGAAATCACTACCGGTCTGCTCCCTGCGCCGTGTGAAGGCGAGCT
>DATGRE010000305.1:0-3775 GCA_035303885.1 Zeimonas sp.
GCCTCGATCTCGATCGAGTCGAAGTCGATCTTCTTCGCGCGATCGAGTCCGCCGCCGACGATGCCTGGGAACGCGATGATCAGCGCGACCATCACCAGCTGGATGACGACGAAGGGGATCGCGCCGCGGTAGATGTCGCCGATCGTCACCGGGGCGATGCGCCGGCCGGTGACGCGGTCGAGATATTCGGTGGCCGGCGCGACGCTGCGCAGGTAGAACAGCGCGAAGCCGAAGGGCGGGTGCATGAACGACGTCTGCATGTTGACGGCCAGCAGCACGCCGAACCAGATCAGGTCGATGCCCAGCTTCTCCGCGGCCGGCCCGAGCAGCGGGATCATGATGAACGCCAGCTCGAAGAAGTCGAGGAAGAACGCAAGCACGAAGATCATCAGGTTGACGACGATCAGGAAGCCGAGCTCGCCGCCGGGCAGGCCGGTGAGCAGGTGCTCGATCCACAGGCCGCCGTCGAGGCCCTGGAACACCAGGTTGAAGGTGGTCGCGCCGATGAGGATGAACATCACGAAGCTCGAGAGCTTCGTCGTCGTGTTCAGTGCCTGGCGCGTGAGCGACCAGGTGAGCCGACCGCGCGCGATCGCCATCGCCAGTGCGCCCACCGCGCCCATCGCGCCGCCTTCGGTCGGGGTGGCGACACCGAGAAAGATCGTTCCGAGCACGAGGAAGATCAGCGCGAGCGGCGGGATCAGCACGAAGGTGACCCGCTCGGCCATCCGCGAGAGTAGCCGCAGGCCGAGCAGCCGGTTGAGCACGGCGACGACGAAGGCGAACAGCACGGCGGCGCACAGCGAGACGATGATCGTCTCGTCGAGCGCCGCCGACGTCGTCGGGTCGGCGCCGAAGAGCACGCGGATCGAGTCGTAGCGGTACGCGAAGAAGATCCCCAGCGCGAGCGACAGCACGAAGAGCACGACGACCGAGCGCGTCCCGCTGCTGCCGTCGTCCTCCCGGATCGTGCGTGCGCTCGCCGGCAGTGCCGGCGCCGCCGACGGCTTGAGCAGCGCGATCAGCGCGACGTAGCCGATGTACAGGCCGGTGAGCACGAAACCCGGAATGAACGCGCCCTTGTACATGTCGCCGACGCTGCGTCCGAGCTGGTCGGCGAGCACGATCAGCACGAGCGACGGCGGGATGATCTGCGCGAGCGTGCCGGACGCGGCGATGACTCCGGTGGCGAGCCGCCGGTCGTAGCCGTAGCGCAGCATGATCGGCAGCGAGATCAGCCCCATCGAGATCACCGACGCGGCGACGACGCCGGTGGTCGCGGCGAGCATCGCGCCCACGAGCACGACTGCATAGGCCAGTCCGCCGCGGACCGGGCCGAACAGCTGGCCGACCGTGTCGAGCAGGTCCTCGGCCATGCCGCTGCGCTCGAGGATCAGTCCCATGAACGTGAAGAACGGCACGGCCAGCAGCGTCTCGTTCGCCATGATGGCGAAGATGCGCAGCGGCAGCGCCTGGAAGAGCAGCGGCGGCAGCAGCCCGAGCTCGATGCCGATCGCGCCGAACGCCAATCCGCAGGCGGCCAGCGCGAAGGCGACCGGATAGCCGGATAGCAGGAAGACGACGAGCGCACCGAACATGATCGGTGCGATGTTCGCGACGAGGAACGAGCTCATCGACGGCTACCGCGGCGCTGCCGGCGCGTCGGCGGCGGCGTCCCCCTGCTGCTCGCGCACGAATCGGGCGAGTTCCTCCTCGGCGCTCGGCTCCGGCGCGCGCGCGGTCGGATCCGGCCCGCGGCCGGCGAGGAACGCGATCCGCTTGATCGCCTCGGAGATGCCCTGCAGCCCGAGCAGCGTGAAGCCGACCGGAACGAGCAGGTAGGCCGGCCACCGGATCAACCCTCCGGCGTTCGACGACATCTCCCCGGACACGAAGGCGTTCCAGAAGAAGTTCCAGCTCAGCGCGACGACGAGCACGACGAACGGCAGCAGGAAGACGACCGCTCCGACGAGGTCGATGACGGCGCGTCCCCGCGGCGACAGCCGGCCGCTGAGCACGTCGATGCGCACGTGCTCGTTCGACAGCAGCGTATAGCCGGCGGCGAGCAGGAACACCGCCGCATACAGGTACCACTGGATCTCGAGCAGTGCGTTCGAGCTCATGTGGAAGATCTTGCGCACCGTGGCGTTGCCGGCGCTGATCAGCGTCGACGCGAGCACGAGCCACAGCACCGTGCGGCCCACGCGGTCGTTCAGCCAGTCGATTGCGCGCGAGAGCGCGAGCAGCGCATTCAAGGGATCACCTCGACCGTTCCGGGGGTGGCACAGGCGTAAAGCGCGCCATTGTCCATCAGCGGGCAGACGGCGTGCAATGCGCGAAACCCCGTCGTCACCCGGCCGGTGGCGGCGCGACCTCGGCTTCTTCGGCGGACGGCGCGAGCGGCACCGGCGAGGCGAGCACCTTGTCGACGCGCTTGCCGTCCATGTCGACGACTTCGAAGCGCCAGTTCTCCCAGACCACGGTGTCGCCGGTCTGCGGCATGCGCCCGAGCATCAGCATCAGCATTCCGCTCAAGGCCTGGTAGCGCTCGCGCTCCTCCTCGGGCAGCGTGCGCAGCCCGAGTCGGTCCTTCAGCTCCGGCGTGGGGATCAGGCCGTCGAGCAGCCAGGAGCCGTCGTCGCGCTGGTACGCCCAGCTGTCCTCGGCGTCGCCGGTGGAGAATTCGCCGGTGATCGCCTCGAGCAGGTCGTGCAGCGTGATCAGTCCCTGGACCTCACCGTACTCGTCGATGACGAGCGCGATCTGCGTGTTCGAGGTCTTGAAGTTCTCGAGCAGCTCCATGCCGGTGAGGGTCTCCGGCACGTAGAGCATCTCCTGCAGATGGGCGGTGAGATCGATCTTGCCGCCGCGCAGCGACTGCGCGAGCAGCTGCTTCGTGTGCACGAAGCCGAGCACCTCGTCGAGCCCGTTGCGGCACACCGGGAAGCGCGAGTGCTCCGAGTCGGCGATGCGCGCGAGATTCACGTCGATGCTGTCGGTGACGTCGAGCCAGACGATGTCGGGGCGCGGCACCATCAGCGACGAGATCTGCCGGTCGTCGAGGCGGAACACGTTGCGCACCATCGCGTGCTCGCTGCGCTCGATCACGCCCGATTCCGACCCTTCCGCCAGCATCGCGTGGATCTCCTCCTCGGTGACCGACGGCGTGGTGTAGCGGTTCGCGCCGAAGGCGCGCAGCAGGACCTCGGTCGACCACGACAGCAGCCGCACGAAGGGTCGCGTGAGCTTGGCGAGGACCGTCATCGCGCGCGCGACGTATCGCGCGACGTTCTCCGGGCTGATCTGGCCGAGGCGCTTGGGCACGAGCTCGCCGACGACGATCGACACGTAGGTGACGACGATGACGACGAGGGCCGTGGCCGCCCAGTCGGAGTACGGCTGCTCCACGCCGAGCGTCTCGAGCCAGTCGGCGAAGGGGTCGGCGAGCGCGGCCTGGCCGACGATGCCGTTCAGGATGCCGATCGACGTGATTCCGATCTGGATCGTCGACAGGAAGCGATTCGGGTCGGAGCCGAGCGCCAGCGCGATCGCCGCGGAGCGATCTCCGTCGTCGGCGAGCTTCTGGAGTCGGGCCTTGCGCGCCGTGACGAGCGCGATCTCGGACATCGCGAACAGACCGTTCAGCACGATCAGTGCGAACAGGATGGCGATTTCCATCAGGAGTCGCGCACCCTTCGGTCAGGCGGGTGAAGCGGGAAGCGGGCGCCGGGACGACGCCATCGAGGCTCGGATTCGTTCATTCAGTCAGGCGGGG
>DATGRE010000306.1:0-3559 GCA_035303885.1 Zeimonas sp.
ATCCAGATCGACGGGGTTCCGTTGAACGTCGTCGACACCGCGGGGCTGCGCGACACCGAGGATCTCGTCGAGCGCCTGGGCATCGATCGCACGTGGTCGGAGGCGGGAAGGGCGGACGTCGTCGTCCACCTGCTCGATTGCCGGAACGTCGATGCGGCGGGCGCCCGCGCGATCGAGGAACAGCTCGAACGCAGGCTCGAGCGGCACGTTTCCATCGTGCGCGTCCACAACAAGATCGACCTGATCGGTGCGCAGGCGCGCATCGAACGCGCGCCGACCGGGACCGCCGCAGGCGAGGGCGGTTCGTCCGACGAAGCCGTCGACACGAACGGCGCGGCTCCCGTCGAGGCATCGGTCTGGCTCTCGGCGAAGACCGGCGAGGGCATCGAGCTGCTGCGCACGCTGCTGCTCGAGCTCGCCGGCTGGCAGACGGGCGGCGAATCGACCTTCATCGCGCGCGAGCGCCATCTGGTGGCGCTGCGAGCGGCGCGCGAACACCTGCAGGCCGCGGCGGCGCGAGCCGAAGCGGGCGATCTCGAGCTCGATCTCTTCGCCGAGGAATTGCGGCTCGCGCAGGAGCGCCTGAACGAGATCACCGGCGAGTTCGGAGCGGACGACCTGCTCGGCGTGATCTTCAGCCGGTTCTGCATCGGGAAGTAGGCGGCGGGCTTCGGCTCGTTCGCCGGTTCCGGGGGCGGAGGGGCCGCGCGCGCGAACCGGATCCCCGCGCCGACGGACACGGCGTGGACCGCCCCTCGCGCCCACCGGCACGGCGCTGAGCGGCACGGCGTCGATTGGCACTCCGCGAGCACAGGCGCCGAGCGACACGGCGTCGATCGGCACCGCGCGGGCACCGGCGCCGAGCGGCCCGGCACCGACCGTCCGTGTAGCATTCGGACTCGCCCCGGCGCATGCCGCCGTCGGCCGCGGATGCCCGCGTCCGCGATCCGTCCGTTCCCTCGTTTCCGGCCTGCAGCAACCCGTGACGATCCCCGACGATTCCGCGCTCGACGATGCGCGCCTGCTCGCGCTGTTCCGCACCCTGTGCCGCATCCGCGCCTTCGAGGACGCGGCCGAGGAGGCGAGCCGCGGCGGCGTCGCCGCCTTCGGCCAGACCGCGGGGACGCGAGCGAACGTGCGCGGTCCGCTGCATCTGTCGACCGGCCAGGAGGCGGTGGCCGCCGGCGTCTGCGCGCACCTGCGCGTCGACGACTGGCTGACGTCGACGCACCGCGGGCACGGGCACACGATCGCCAAGGGCGCGCAGCTGGAATCGATGATGCACGAGCTCTTCGGCCGCGCCACCGGCTTCTGCCGCGGCAAGGGCGGCTCGATGCACATCGCCGATTTCTCGGTGGGCATGCTCGGCGCCAACGGCGTGGTCGCCGCCGGAATCCCGATCGCCGTCGGCGCGGCGCAATCGATGCGCGTGCAAGGCCGCGATTCGATCGCCGTCACGTTCTTCGGCGACGGCGCGCTCAACCGCGGCCCCTTCGCCGAGAGCCTGAACTGGGCGGCCGCCTTCGCGTTGCCGGTGCTCTTCGTCTGCGAGGACAACCAGTGGTCGGCGACCACGCGAACGGCGGAGATGTCGGCGGGCGACGGCGCCGCCGCGCGTGCGCGCGCCTTCGGCGTTCCCGCGGTCGAGGTCGACGGCATGGACGTGGTGGCCGTCTGGCAGGCGACGCGCGAGCTGGTGCGCGCGGTGCGCGCGGGCGAGGGACCGCGGTTGCTGCACGCGAAGACGTACCGCTTCAAGGGGCACGTGTCGGTCGATCCGGCGGCGTATCGCGACCCGGTCGAGCTCGAGCGCGCGATGCGCACCGATCCGATCCTTCGCGCGCGTGCGCGACTCGAGCGGCGCGGCATCGCGAACGAGGCGATCGAACGCTGCCTGCGCGAGGCGCGCGACGAGGTGGCGCGTGCGGTCGCATCGGCGCACGAAGCGCCGTGGCCGCAGGAAGCGGCCGCCCACGAGGACGTCCAGGACACCGGGAACGGCAGATGGTTCAGTTGAACGGCGATGGCGGGCGCGCCGCGGGCGCGGCGACGAACGAGGCGGGGCCATCGGCGCCGGAGCGCACGATGACCTACGCGTCGGCGGCGGCCGCGGCGCTGGCCGACGAAATGGAGCGCGATCCGCGCGTCGTCGCGCTCGGCGAGGATCTCGGCCGTGGCGGCATCTTCGGGCAGTACCGCGGGCTGCACGAGCGCTTCGGTGCGGCGCGCGTCATCGACACGCCGATCTCGGAGGCGACGATCGCCGGTGCCGCCGTCGGCATGGCGCTCACCGGACTGAAGCCGGTCGTCGAGATGCGCGTCGTCGATTTCGCGCTGTGCGCGATGGACGAGATCGTGAACCAGGCGGCGAAGAACCGCTTCATGTTCGGCGGGCAGGGGCGCGTTCCGATGGTCGTGCGCATGCCGATCGGCATCTGGAGCGCGTCGGCCGCGCAGCATTCGCAGTCGCTCGAGGCCTGGTTCGCGCACGTGCCCGGACTCGTCGTCGTGTGCCCGGCGACGCCGCAGGACAACTACGCGCTGCTGCGCGCCAGCCTCGCCTGCGGCGACCCGGTCGCGTATCTCGAGCACAAGGAGCTGTGGGCGCTCGAAGGTCCGGTCGACGTCGACCAGGCGGTGCCGCTCGGACGCGCCCGCGTCGCGCGCGAGGGACGCGATCTGACGATCGTCTCGTGGAGCCGGACGCTGCACGAATCACTCGATGCGGCGCGTGCGCTCGCCGCCGAAGGGGTCGATGCCGAGGTGATCGACCTGCGCACGATCTGGCCGTGGGACCGCGAGACCGTCGAGGCGTCGGCGCGCCGCACCGGCCGCGTGCTCGTCGCGCACGAGGCCGTGCAGGTCGCGGGCTTCGGCGCCGAGATCGTCGCGACGCTCGCCGAGCGCGGCATCGCCCGCGTGGCGCGCATCGGCGCGCCGCGTGCCCCGGTGGGATATTCGGCGCCGCTCGAGAACGTGGCGCGGGTGGATGCGGCGAAGATCGCGGAGGCGGCGCGGCGGCTGCTGAACGGGTAGCCGCGCGCGGCGCGACGCGAAGGCGAGGGCGTGCGGCCGGGACCGGGCGCGCCGCCATGACGGGCGTGCCGCTCGGCCGGGCGCGCCGCTCAGCCGAGCGATTCGAAGATGCCCGCCGAGCGGTTCTTGCGCACGTCGGACCACGGATGGGCGACCCCGTTCATCGCGACCCAGACACCGTGTGGAAGCGAGCGTGCGAACGCGACGGCGGCGCCGAGATTGAAGCTGGCGTCGGAATCCTCGACCGAGTACGGCACCATCGCGCCGGTGAGCACGATCGTCTTCGGCAGCGCCGCATTGCCGAGCATGGCGCCGGTCTCGACCATCGTGTCGGTGCCGTGCACGACGACGACCGATTCCTCGGGTGCCGCGCGGCACGCGTCGAGCACCTGCCGGCGATGCGTATCGAGCATCTCGAGGCTGTCGATCAGCATGATTACCTGCACGCACACGGGGCCGGCCAGCCGCGCACGCTCGACGATCGACGGCACGTGCGACTCGCCGAAGCCGAGCGTGCCGCTGG
>DATGRE010000307.1:0-19939 GCA_035303885.1 Zeimonas sp.
CGGGCGATGGCCGCGCGCTGCTGCATGCCGCCCGAGAGCTCGTACGGGTACTTGTCCTCGTAGCCCTTCAGGCCGACGAGCGCCAGGAGCTCGCGGCCGCGTTCGCGCGCCTGTGCCATCGGCAGGCCGAGCAGCTCGGCCGGCAGCAGCACGTTGTCGAGGATGCGTCGCCACTTCAGCAGCAGCGGTGCCTGGAACACCATGCCGATGTCGCGTGCCGGATCGAACGGGTGGGTGGCGGAACCGATGCGCACTTCGCCGGCGTCGTGCGGATGCAGGCCGGCGAGGACCTTGAGCAGCGTCGACTTGCCGCAGCCCGAAGGCCCCACCAGCGAGACGAGCTCGCCGGGCATCACGTCGAAGGTCGCGTCGGAGATCGCCAGGTGCTCGTTGCCGCCGCTGCGATAGACCTTGCGCACGTTGGCGAGGTGGATGAAGGGCTCGACGCTCATGCCACGCGCGCGTCCTTGGGCACGAGAAGGCGTTCGAGCAGCAGCACGAGTCCGTAGAGCAGCATGCCGAGCAGCGTGATCAGGATGACCGCCATGAACATCGCCGGGGTGTCGAGCGTGACCTGCACCTGCAGCATCAGGTAGCCCAGGCCCTTGTCCGAGCCGAGGAACTCGCCGACGATCGCACCGGCCACGGCGAGGATGGCGGCGACCTTCATGCCGGCGAAGATGTACGGCAGCGACCCGGGAAGCTGGATCTTCGTGAACAGTTGCCAGCGGGTTCCGCGCAGCGAGCGGACGAGGTCGAGCAGCTCGGGCTCGATTTCGCGCAGCCCGCGTGCGGTGGTGAGCAGGATCGGGAACACGGCGATCGAGAAGGCCATGATCGTGTTCGGGAACACGCCGTACTTGAACCAGACGATGATCAGCGGGCCGAGTGCCACCTTCGGGATCATGTTCAGCGTGACGATCACCGGCAGCAGCAGCGCCTCGAGGGTCTTCGACCAGGTGAAGACGAGCGCGAGCACGACGCCGACGACGAGAGCGAGCAGGTAGCCGCCGAAGATCTCGGTGCCGGTGACGAGCGTGTTCGCCCACCAGTCGTAGTTCGGCGACAGCAGCGCCTGGAACGTCGCCTGCGGCGACGGCATGACGAACTGCGGGACGTCGCCGACGCGCACGAAGGCGTACCAGAGGACGAGCAGCGCGAGATGCGCGAGGACGGCGAGCGAATAGCGGCCGAGGGCAGCGCCGGTCGGGTTCATCGAGCGAGTGCGGGAGCCGGGGCGATCGACCCGGCCGGAACGGCCGGACGGGCCCGAGGGTTCAGGACAGCCATCGTTCCAGGTTCGCGGCAACGAAGGCGTCGTCGGAGAGATCGGCGTGCTCGCGGCAGACGCGGTCGATCTCGTCCGCCTGGCCGGGCGAGAGCGTCTCCTGCGGATCGAGGCAGCGGATCGACGAGAGCAGCCCCTGGCGGCGCAGCACCTCGTGGCAGCCGGGGATGCAGCCGGCGAAATCGTGTGCGACGTCGAAGAAGGCGGCGTTGCAGTCGGTCACGCGCGAATCGAGCGCGAGCAGCTCGTCGTCGATGCGCCGCGCGGCGATCGCCGCGTGGATGCGCTCGAGCAGCTCGACCGCGCTCTTCGTCCACACACTCCAGTGACCGAGCAGGCCGCCGCGGATGCGCACGGTGACGTCCTCGCCGTCGCGGCGTACGCGGTACGGCGCGAGCAGGTCCAGCACGATGTGGTCGTCGTTGCCCGTGTAGAGCGCGACGCGGTCTTCGGCACGCGCGGCGACCACCCCGCGCACGACGTCGAGCGTGCGGTAGCGGTCGAAGGGCGCCATCTTGATCGCGACCGCGTTGTCGATCGCGGCGAAGCGGCGCCAGAACTCGGCGGGCAGCGCGATGCCGCCGACCGCGGTCTGCAGGTAGAAGCCGACGAGCGGGATGACGCGGGCGACGGCTTCGCAGTGCGCGACGAGCTCGTCGATCGACGCGCCCTTCATCGCGGCGAGCGACAGCAGGCCGGCGTGATAGCCGTGCGACAGCGCGATGCGCGCCTCGCCGATCGCCTGCGCGGTGCCGCCGGCCAGTCCGGCGATCATCACGAGCGGTCGCTGCGTCCATTCGCGGGCGCTGCGCGCGGCGAGCGCCAGCACGGGCTCGTACAGGCCGACGTCGCGGATCGCGAATTGCGTCGAATGCACGCCGACCGCCAGGCCGCCGGAGCCGGCATCGACGTAGTAGCGGGTGAGGGCGCGCTGGCGCGTCTCGTCCAGCCGCCCCTGCGCGTCCAGCGCCAGCGGATGCGCGGGGATGACAGTGCCGCGATGCAGCAGCGACTGGACCTCGGCAGGAAGTTCCGAGCGGTGGAGCGTCATCGCGGGAGAAATGCGGGAATGCGGGAAAGTTCCGAGGGCGGCGCGACCCCGCGCCTGGCAACGCGGACCGGATTCGCGTTACACTGGATTGTAACCACCTAGTTAATTTACTCTATCGCAGCCACGCCTCAGCGTCAAACCGCGCGGCGGCAGGGCTTGCACGAACGTGACACATAAGGAGACCCGAGAATGCCTGTTCGCGCGACATTCGCTGCCGTGGCCGCTGCCGCGGCGATGGCCATCGGTGCGGCGCCGGCCGCCGCGCAGACGCAGAAGCTCGATTTCGTCCTGAACTGGGTGCCGGGCGGCGATCACGCGCCGTACTACTACGCCAAGCAGTTGGGATGGTACGAGAAGGAGGGGATCGACCTGAATCTCGAGCCGGGCAAAGGCTCGGCGATCGCGACGCAGAAGGTCGGCGCGGGCGCCAACCCGATCGGGCTCGCCGACATGGCCGGCGTGCTCGTCGCGAAAGGCAAGGGCGCCGACACCGTGGCCGTCTACAACGTCTACGCGAATTCGCCGCAGGGGATGTACTGGCTGAAGAGCTCGGGCATCACCGGCGTGAAGGATTTCCCCGGCAAGAAGATCGGCAATCCCGCGGCCGACGGCGCACGCGTGATGTGGCCGGCGCTCGCGAAGGCCAACGGCGTCGACCCGAAGTCGGTCACCTGGGTGAACATCGACGCCAACGGCAAGCTCGCGGCGCTGAAGGCGAAGTCGATCGACGTCACCACCTCGTTCTACAACCTGCATCACGTCTTCCAGCGCGAGCTCGGCGACGACATGGGCTTTCTCGCCTGGCGCGACGCGGGGCTGAACCCGTACGGCAACTCGATCATCGTCAATGCGAAATTCCTCGAGGCCAATCGACCGCTGATCGACAAGTTCGTGAAGGTCACGCAGCGCGCCTTCCTCGAGTGCGTGCGCAAGCCCGAGCCGTGCGTGCAGGCGCTGGTCGACGCCAACGGCGCGCTGAAGTTCGACAACGAGCTGCAGAACTGGAAGCTCGTCGAGGTGCTGATGAGCGACAAGTTCTCGCGTGAGGTGGCGCTGGGCATCCACGAGGACCAGCGGATGCAGGACGACTACGAGCTCGTGCGCGAGTACATCGGCATCGACAAGCCCTTCGACGTCAAGACCGTCTACACGAACGAGTTCCTCGACCGCTCGATCAAGATGCCGAAGTGACGCGGGCGGGCCGTTGCGGCCCGCTCAGCCCAGCTCGGGGCCGGCGACGAGGAAGACCTTCGACGCGTCCCCGGGCGCCCGATCGAGCGCGTACAGCATCCGGGTGAACGGGCGCTGCAGCGCGAAACCGCGTCCGGCGAGCGCGGCGAGCAGCTCCGCCTGTGCGTCGGCGGCGTCGACGTAGACGGGCCCGTCGATCGCGGCGAGTGCCGCGTCGAGCAGCGCACAGGCGCTTGCGGCATCGTCGGCGACGAGCGGGCCCACCTGCGTCGCCTCGCGTCCGTCGCGGGCGAGCACGAAGCCGACGAGGCGGCCATCGCGCTCGGCCACGTGCGCGGCGCGTGGAACGCGCTCGGCGAGCCGGCGCAGCAGCGGGCCGCGGTCGGCGCCGAAGGTGCGGCCGTCGAGCGCGGCGATCGCCGGCCAATCGTCTTCGTTCAGCGGGCGGATCGCTGATGCGCCTGCGGTGGATGGTGCCGCGCTACCCCCGTCGTTCGCCGCCGATGCAGCTGCGACCCCGGCCGAGGGCAGGGGCGCCGATCGATCGGCGGGCGCAGGCCGCCGATAGCGGCGAAAGCCCCAGCTGTCGATGAAGCCCTCCTGCACGTAGACCGGATGTCCGGCCGGCGTCGCGTCGAGCACGCCGCCCCTGCCGTCGCGCGCCAGTTCGGCCAGCGCGTGGCGCAGCAGGCGCGACGCGAAGCCGCGGCCGCGGTACTCGGGCAGTACGAGCACCATGCTGACCCAGGCGAAGGCGTCGCCGTAGGGCAGCACGACGATCGACGCGGCCAGTCGAGCCGGCGAGGCTCCGTCGGGGGCGCGGATGCACCAGCCGCGACCGAGCGCGAGCATCGTCCGCCAGTCGGCCTCGTTCTGGTTCCACGACGCCGCACGCGACAGCTCGAGCGCGCCCGGCAGGTCGCCCGCATCGAGCGCTTCGATCGGCGGCGTTTCGCCGTGCGCGTCAGTACCGGCCATCGCGCGTCTCGAAATGCGTCGGCTTGCCGTGGCTCGCGCCGCCGCGCGCAATCCAGTCGGCGGTCCAGTCGATCATCCGTTCGAGCGGCACGCGCGGCTTGCCGAACAGGCGCTGCGAGGCGGTCGTGTCCTCGAGCCAGGCGGTGCGCGCTTCGCTGCCGACGAAGCGCGGTGCGCGTCCGAAGCGCTCGCCGAATCGTTCGGCGAGCCAGCGGATGCTCGTGTGCTCGGGTCCCGTGATGTTGATCGGCGTCGTCGGCGACGTGCAGTGCGCGAGCAGGCGCAGCGACTGCTCGTTCGCGTCGCCCTGCCAGATGACGTCGGCGTAGCCCATCGTGAGGTCGAGCTCGCGCTGCTCGAACACCGCGGAAGCGACGTCGTACAGCACGCCGTAGCGCATGTCGATCGCGTACGACAGGCGAACGAGCCTGCCGGGCGTTCCCCATTTCTGCGAGCCGTACTCGAACATCCGTTCGCGGCCGACGCAGGAGTTCGCATAGTCGCCCGCCGGTGGGTTGGGCGCGACGCTCTCGTCGGCGCCGGGCCCGTCGACCGGCACGAACGGATAGACGCAGGCGGTGGAGAACGCGACGATGCGCGCCTCGCGATACACCTCGGCGACGTTCATCGGAACGCCGACGTTCATCATCCAGGTGAGCGATGCGTTGCCCGCCGCACCGAACTTGTGCCCGGCCATGAAGACGACGTTGCGCACGCCGTCGGCGACGTTCGGCAGCCGCTCGAGGGCGGTGCGATCGAGCAGGTCGCAGGCGATGCACTCGACGCCGTGCGCCTCGAGGGAGGCGCGCGTGGCCGGATCCGAGAAGCGCGCGACGCCGATGACGCGCCGGTCGGGCGCGGCGCGCCTGGCCATGCGCGCGAGCGTCGGGCCCATCTTGCCGCCGACGCCGAGCACGAGAATGTCGCCGTCGATGCGTTCGAGGTCGGCGGCGAGAGCGGGCGTGGGCTCGCTGAGGAAGTGCTCGAGCGACTCGACGTCGTCGAAGCGTTGCGGAAGTTCCTGCATCGTGTGTGCTCCGTCGGTCAGGCAGGGCGGCTCGGCGACGAGATTCCCTCGTACAGGTCGCGTCCCGCCACTAGCGCGCGCATCTTCGCGTCGGCCACCGAACGCGGCAGCATCCAGAAGCCGCAGTCGGGGTGCACGTAGCGCACGCGGCCTTCGCCGAGCACGCGCTCGGCGCGTTCGATCGCGCGCGCGACCGACTCGGCGCTCTCGACCTCGTTGACCTTGATGTCGACGACGCCCAGCCCGAGGCCGATGCGCGCATCGAGCCCGCGGAAGGCTTCCATTTCCTGCGGCGGCCGGTGCGCGCACTCGAGCACGACGTGATCGGCGTGCAGCGCGTTCAGGTAGTCGACGAGCCGGTCCCACGTGCCTTTCTGCACGGTCTGCCCGCCGTAGTTGCCGAAGCACAGGTGCACGGCGGGCTTGCCGCGCACCGCGTCGAGCACGCGGTTGATCGCCGATGCGGCCCAGGGCCATTCGTCGGGGTGGCCGGGCAGGTTCGCTTCGTCGAGCTGCACGACGTCGGCGTCGAGCTGCGCGACCTGCTCGGCGAGCACGTCCGCGATCGCGTGGGCGAGCTTCGCCGGATCGCCGTAGTGTCGATCGATCAGCGTCTTGGCGAGCATGTGCGGCCCGGTGAGCGTGAACTTGAACGGCTTGCGCGCGAGCGCTTTCGCACGTGCGCAGGCCGCCGGCAGGTCGAGCGAGCCGTGTCCGATCGGACCCTCGACGATGCCCGGCGGCCGTGTCCGGAAGCGCATGCCCGCATTCGCGCGCCAGGCGATCAGCGCGTCGAAGGACAGGCGCTGCGAGACGCCGTCGAGCGGGCGCACGAAATACTCGATCATCCCGTTCGTCTCGGGATGGTTCAGGTCGAAACGATACAGCTCGCCGTCGCAGACGACGTCGATGCCGGCGTGCTCCTGGATGCCGATCACCACGCGGGTGGCGTCGACCAGCGCCTGCTCGGACGGCGAGGCGAGCAGCCACTGGGGAACGGGATAGGAGCCGACGACGGTGGTGGAGATGCGAGGCATCGCGAAGACCCGCCTTGTTAACCGGATAGTGAGAACGCGATGCTATCCCGCGCCCCACGGCCCTTCAAGTTCACTTGACGCGTCGACCGGCGGCGACCTACACTATTAACCAATGAGTTAATTCATGGAGACGAAGATGTCGGCCAACGCCTCCGCCTCCCGATCCGCCGATGCCGCGGCTCGCTCCTCGCACGAAGCGCTGCGCGGCGCGCAGCCGCTGGGCGACGCCGAGATCGCGCTCTACCGGCATCTCGGTCATCTCACCGTCGATCGGGTCTTCCCCGTGCAGCAGCTCGAGGGCGTCATCGCCGACATCGAACGCTGGGGCGAGAGCTTTCTCGCCGCACTGCCCGCGGAGCAACGCGCGTGGTACGTCGACTCCGGCGTGCGCGCACGGCAAGTGCTGCGCAAGCTCGACAACCCGCATCACCATCGCGAGGCGGTGCGCGAGCTCGCGCGCGCGCCGGCGCTCGTCGCGCTCGTCGAGTCGCTGATCGGGCCGGGCGTCTCGGTCTACTTCAGCCAGGTCTTCTTCAAGCCCCCGGAGGGGGGCGGGCCGAAGCCCGCGCACCAAGACAACTTCTATTTCGGGCCGAACGATACCGACGGCGTCGTGACCGCGTGGATCGCGCTCGACGACGCGACACTGGAGAACGGCTGCCTGTACTTCGGCGACGGCACGAACCGCGGGCCGGTCTATCCGCACGTGGCGCCGCCCGACGAGCCGTTCAACCTGCAATTGCCGCCCGAGATCCTCGAGCGCCAGCCGATGCAGCCGGCGCCGGTGATGCGCGGAAGCGTCTCCTTCCATCACGGCAACACGTTCCATCACTCGGGTCCGAACCATTCCACGCGCTGGCGTCGCGCGATCGCCTTGCATTACGTGCACGCCGACACCTTCTTCGCACATCCGGCGCTGCCGTACGACGACAGCCTGAAGCTGCGCATCACCTGAAGCCTGCCGCGGAGCATCGAACGAATGGGAACGCGAAGACTCGGCATCGTCATGCACGGCGTGACGGGCCGCATGGGCATGAACCAGCACCTGATCCGCTCGATCGTCGCGATCCGCGCCGAGGGTGGCGTGCGGCTCGCCAACGGCGATCGCGTGATGCCCGATCCGATCCTGGTCGGACGCGGCGCCGAGCGCATGCAGGCGCTGGCGGCCGCGCACGGCGGGCTGCGCTGGGACACCGATCTCGAGCGTGCACTGGCGAATCCCGACGACACCGTGTTCTTCGATGCCGCGACGACGCAGATGCGCCCGTCGCTGGTGAAGAAGGCGATCGCCGCCGGCAAGCACGTGTATTGCGAGAAGCCTTCGGCGACGAATCTCGCCGAGGCGATGGAGATCTATCGCGCGGCGCACGCGGCGGGCGTGCGCCACGGCGTCGTGCAGGACAAGCTGTGGCTGCCGGGGCTGCAGAAGTTGAAGCTGCTGATCGACGCCGGCTTCTTCGGGCGCATCCTGTCGGTACGCGGCGAGTTCGGCTACTGGGTCTTCGAAGGCGACCTGCAGCCCGCGCAGCGCCCGTCGTGGAACTACCGCAAGGAGGACGGCGGAGGCATCATCCTCGACATGCTGTGCCATTGGCGCTACGTCGTCGACAACCTGTTCGGCGAGGTGAAGAGCGTCTCTTGTCTCGGCGCCACGCACATCCCGGAGCGCATCGACGAGAACGGCAAGCGCTACGAGGCCACCGCCGACGACGCGGCCTATGCGACCTTCGTCACCGAGCGCGGCATCGTCGCGCACTTCAACAGCTCCTGGTGCGTTCGCGTGCGCCGCGACGATCTCCTCACGCTGCAGGTCGACGGGACGCACGGCTCGGCGGTGGCGGGCCTGCGCGAGTGCCGCACGCAGTCGCGCGTGAACACGCCGAAGCCGGTGTGGAATCCCGATCTGCCGCAGCCGATCGACTTCTTCGCCGGCTGGCAGGAAGTGCCCGACACGGTCGCCTACGACAACGCGTTCAAGGTGCAATGGGAGCGCTTCATCCGCCACGTCGTCGACGGCGAGCCGTTTCCGTGGAACCTGCGCGAGGGTGCCAAGGGCGTGCAGCTGGTCGAGGCGGGGCTGCAGTCGTGGCGCGAGCGGCGCTGGGTCGACCTGGAAGCGCTGCCCGACTGATCGCGACGGCGCAGTGCCGGAACGGCGCCGCGCCCGGAGGTTCGAACACATGCCCTCGCTGATGCTCCCTGAAGCGGACGGCGCGCTGCGCCGCTTCACGCTTTCGCAACCCGCCGAGTTCGAGCGCGCGCCGCGCACGGCCTTCGATCGCGTCGCGTACTCCGCGGCGCACGTCGTCGCCGACGCGTTGGCGCCGAACGATCCATGGCTCGACTGCGCGCTCGACTGGGACGCGACGCTGGCGTATCGGCGCCGCCTGTGGTCGCTCGGCCTCGGGGTGGCGGAGGCGATGGACACCGCGCAGCGCGGCATGGGGCTCGACTGGAACACCTCGCTCGAGCTGATCCGCCGCACGCTCGAGGCCGCCCGCGGCGAGGAGAACGCGCTCGTCGCCTGCGGCTGCGGCACCGATCATCTACCTGCCGGCGCCGTGTCGTCGATCGACGAGGTGATCGCCGCCTACGAGACGCAGATGGAGGCGATCGAGGCGCTGGGCGGACGACTGATCCTGATGGCGAGCCGCGCGCTCGCGGCGTGCGCGAAGTCGCCCGACGACTACGCGCGGGTCTACGACCGGCTGCTGTCGCAGGCGCGCGAGCCGGTGATCGTGCATTGGCTCGGCGACATGTTCGATCCGGCGCTCGCCGGCTACTGGGGCCGCAGCGACGTCGACGAGGCGATGGACGTCGCCGTCGAGATCCTCAACCGCAACGCGGCGCGCGTCGACGGCGTGAAGATCTCGCTGCTCGACCGCCACAAGGAGATCGTGATGCGCCGTCGCCTGGCGCCGGGTATCCGCATGTACACTGGCGACGATTTCCACTTCGCCGAGCTGATCGAGGGCGACGAGCACGGACATTCGGACGCGCTGCTCGGGATCTTCGATGCGATCGCGCCGGCGGCGTCGGCCGCGTTGTCGGCGCTCGCGCGCGGCGAGGTCGGGCGCTTTCACGAGATCCTCGGTCCGACGGTGCCGCTGTCGCGGCACATCTTCGGTGCGCCGACGCGCTTCTACAAGACCGGCATCGTCTTCATGGCCTGGCTCAACGGCCACCAGGACCATTTCGTGATGGTCGGCGGCCAGCAGTCGGCGCGCAGCGCGCTGCACCTGTCGCAACTGTTCCGTCTCGCCGACGCTGCGGGCCTGCTCGAGGATCCCGACCGGGCGACCGCGCGGATGTCGCAGTGGCTCGCCACGCAGGGCGTCGACGCGGCGCCGGCGCTGTGAGCGTGTCGCCGGACGCTCCGGCCGCATCGACGGCGCAGGCATCGGTGCCCATTCCCGCACCCGATCCCGAGCGGCTCTCGCTGAACACCGCGACCGTGCGCGAGCAGTGGACGCTCGCCGAGGCGATCGACGGCTGCGCACGGCACGGCATCCACGGCATCTCGCCGTGGCGCGACAAGCTCGACGAGCTCGGCGCCGCCGAGGCGGCCCGCCGCATCCGTGCGAACGGGTTGACGGTGAGCGGCCTGTGCCGCGGCGGCATGTTCCCGGCCGCCGACGCGCAGGGCCGACGTGCGGCGATCGACGACAACCGGCGCGCGATCGACGACGCGGCGACGATCGGCGCGCGCTGTCTCGTGCTCGTCGTCGGCGGCGTCGTTCCCGGTACGCGCGACCTCGAAGGCGCCCGCGCGATGGTGCGCGACGGCCTTGCCGAGATCCTGCCGCATGCGCGCGCGAGCGGCGTTCCGTTGGCGATCGAGCCGCTGCACCCGATGTACTGCGCGGATCGCGCGTGCGTGAACACGCTCGACCAGGCGCTCGACCTGTGCGAAGCGCTCGATCCGCTGCCCGCCGAAGGTGCCGACGCCTGCACGCTCGGCGTCGTGGTCGATGCGTATCACGTCTGGTGGGATCCGCAGCTGTCGCGCGCACTCGCGCGAGCCGGCGCGGCGCGGCTGCTCGCTTATCACATCTGCGACTGGCTGGTGCCCACGCGCGACCTGCTGCTCGACCGCGGCATGATGGGCGACGGGGTCATCGACCTGCCGGGGCTGCGGGCGCGCGTCGAGGCGAACGGGTATCGCGGCGCGCACGAAGCGGAGATCCTCTCGACGAGCTGGTGGGGGCGCGATCCCGACGAGGTGCTGGCGATTCTCCGCGAGCGTCACCAGCGCTGCAGCTGACGCGTTGCCGTCGCGAATGCCCGTGTCGATGCGCGCAGCGCTTCAGCGCGCGTTTGCGCCTTCCATCGCCGCTTCGTAGCGCCCCTCGCGCGCGAGTGCGTTCATCCGAGCGCGGTGCACCAGCGCACGCTGCGCGGCCTGCGCGTTCGCCGCGTCGCCGCGCCAGGCGGACAGCGCCGGTTCCTGCAGCGCGCGGGCGTAGGAGAAGCTGAGCACCCACGGCTGGGGGCCGAGCCGGTTCATCGCGTCGAGGTTCGCCGTCGCTTCCTCGGGCGTCTGTCCGCCGGAGAGGAAGAAGATGCCGGGCACGGCGGCCGGGACCGTGCGGCGCAGCACGGCGATCGTGTGCTTCGCGACCTCTTCCGGCGGCGCCTTCCTCGCGCTCTTGCCCGGCAGCACCATGCTCGGCTTCAGCAGCAGGCATTCGAGCACGGCGCGCTGCCGATGCAGCGCGTCGAAGACGGCGTGCAGCACCTGCTCGCTGACTTCGTTGCAGCGTTCGATCGAGTGCTCGCCGTCGATCAGCACCTCGGGCTCGACGATCGGCACGAAGCCCTCGTTCTGGCAGATCGCCGCGTAGCGGGCGAGGGCGTGCGCGTTCGCGTCGATCGCGAGCGCGCTCGGCAGCGTGGGCGAGACATTGTAGACCGCGCGCCACTTCGTGAAGCGTGCCCCCTGCTCGCGATAGCGGCGCAGGCGCTTCGCCAGGCCGTCGAGCCCTTCGGTGATCTCGTCGCCCGGTGCGTTGGCCAGCGGACCCTTGCCGGCGTCGACCTTGATGCCGGGGACGATGCCGCGCCGCTCGAGCAGCTGCGGGAACGGCGTGCCGTCGGCCGACTGCTGGCCGAGCGTCTCCTCGTGGAGGATGACGCCGCTGACCGATTCGGCCAGGCCGTCCGCCGACAGCAGTACGTCGCGCCAGGCGCGCCGTGTCGCTTCGGTGGATTCCAGGCCGATCGACGCGAAGCGCTTCGCGATCGTCGGGATGCTCTCGTCGGCGGCGAGAAGTCCCTTGGGTGCCTGCACGAGCGCCGCGATCGTGCGCTGCAGCTCCGCGATCGAGTCCATGTCGGCTTTCCTCCGATTCGTCGTCGGTCGTCTACGTCGCGAGCGTCGATCCTTGACAGCCTACGGCAGGCCTGCCTAGGATCAAGTAACAAGTTACTTGCTTGCGGGGTTTCCGGATGGGCGAGGTTTCCGCAGTGCGCGTGCCCGGGGAGGGGCGCCGCGATTGGACGATGCGAATCGCCGCCGCCGTGGCGGTGGTGTTCGGCCTCGCCACGATCCGCGCCGGCGGGCGCGTGCTGTTCGGCGTCCCCGATGCGGTCAACGCCGCCGGCGACTACGTCGGTTTCGTCCTCTGGTTCAATTTCCTCGCCGGCTTCGCCTATGTCGTCGCCGGCGTCGGTTTCTGGCTTCGGCGCCGCTGGTCGGTGCGGCTCGCGGTGGCGATCGCCGTCGCCACGCTCGTCGTCTTCGCCGCGTTCGGCCTGCACGTCGCCACGGGCGGCGCCTGGGAGACGCGAACGGCGGCGGCGATGACGTTGCGCAGCGTCGTCTGGATCGTGCTCGCGGCGCTGGCCTGGCGCCGCATTCTGCGCTGAGGCGGCGCGGCGCGGCGGCGTGGCCGCCGGCGGCGCCCCTCCGCCGGGAACTTTCCGGCGCGTCGTTCGTTGCAGGGACAGGCGGGGCGCATCGGGCGCCGCCGTTTCTCGGATGGGTGCGTTGAAGACCGACGACGACGCCGGCCTGGCGGCGCGCGCACGCGGTGGCAGTGCCGACGCGTTCACGAAGCTGGTCTCGCGGCACCAGGACCGCGTGTTCCGCTTCGTGTTCCGGATGATCGGGTCGCGCGAGGAGGCGATGGACATCACGCAGGAGACCTTCCTGAAGGCATGGCAGGCGATGCCGCGCTGGCGGCCCGATGCCCGTTTCGGTACGTGGCTGCTGCAGATCGCACGCAACGGCGCGCTCGACGCGCTGCGCCGGCATGCCGTCGTCGGCTTCGAGCCGCTCGAGGAGGGCGCGACGGCGATCGCCGATCCGGCGCCCATGCCCGACGAGCAGGTGCACGCGCGGCGGCGGCTCGCCTCGCTCGATGCCGCGCTTCGTGCGCTGCCGCTCGAGCACCGCGAGGTGTTGCTGCTCCGTGAGGTGGAGAGCCTTTCTTACGCCGAGATCGCCGACGCGCTCGGCGTGGCCGAAGGCACCGTGAAATCGCGCATCGCGCGTGCGCGTGCCGCGCTCCTCGAGCGCTTCGCGCCGACCCCTGGAGAAACGCCATGACCCGGCACTGGCCTGAAGTGGAGGTGCTGTCCGCCTATGCGGACGGTGAGCTCGCTGCCGATCGACGCGCCGAGGTCGACGCGCATCTGGCCACCTGCGATCGCTGTCGGCGCTGGCTCGCAGAGTGGCACGACGCGCAACGCAGTCTGCGCGCGCTCGCCGACGATTCGCTCGGCGTCGATCTGTCGCAGGTGGTGCGCGGGCGCATCGAAGCGCTTCCGGCCGCGGGCCGGCGTAGCCGGACGCCGCGAAGAACCGGTTGGCACTGGTTCGTGCCGGCCGGGATCGGTGCGGCGGCCTGCGTCTCGCTCGGCATGGCGCTCGGGTTGGCGCTGACCGTTCCGGCGACGCTGCCGCGCCCGCTGGGGGGCGCGCTCGAGGTCTTCGCGCCGGTGGCTCCCGGCGGCCTGTGCGCGGGTGCCGGATCGTGCCGCATCGCCTCCGCGGAGCATTCGCGATGAACCGCGACACGCTGCTGCGAATCGTTTTCGCGGTGTCGCTGCTGGTGAACCTGGGCGTTCTCGGCGCCGTCGGCTGGCGGGTGCTGCAGGACCGCCCCGCTTCGGCAGCGGACGACTTTCCGGGGCTGGTGCGTCACCTCGGTCTCGACGAGGCGCAGCAGCGGCGCTGGCGCGAGGCCGAGACGGATTTTCTCGAGCGATTCCGCGAGGGCGCGCAGGAGATCCATGCGCGACGCGACCGGCTCATCGAGGCGATCTTCGCGCCGACGCCCGATCGCACCGCGATCGAGGCCGAGCGGGCCGCGATCGCCCGGCTGCAGGACGAGCAGCAGAGGCTCGTCATCGAGCAGCTGCTGCGCGAGCGCGAGCTCCTCGACGCCGACCAGCGCGCCCGCCTGCGCGAGCTGCTGCTGCGCCAGCCCGTCGGCGCCTCGGGCTTCGAGCGGCTGCATCAGGAGCGCTGACCGAACGGCGTGGCGGGAATCTCCCGCGCCGCGGGAACTTCTCGTCGCGTGCTTCGTTTCATTCGGGGAGGCCGCCGCGTCGGCGGCTCGAAACCGAAACGGAGAGACTCGATGAAAGCCCGCTTCAACCATCTGCTCGCGGCCGGTGTCCTCACCGCCGTCGGCCCGCTCGTGTTCGCTGCGCCGGCAGCCGCGGCCGCCGACCACGCGGCCGAACCGATGCACGCCAGCGCTGCGCACGAACCCGCTGATGCGCATGCCGGCGCCGCGCATTCGCATTCGCACGCGCATTCGCACGCGCACGACGGCGACGGTCCGATGCTCAGGCTCGACGACGGACGCAAATGGGCGACCGACGAGGCGCTGCGCGCGAGCATGGCGCGCATCGGCGCGGCGGTCGAAGCCACGCTTCCGGTCGTGCATGCGGGGCGGATGAACGATTCGCAGTACGACGCGCTCGGCCGCGAGATCGATGCGCAGGTGGCGAACATCGTGCAGAACTGCGAGCTCGAGCCGGCCGCCGACGAGGTGCTGCACGCGATCCTCGCGACGATGCTCGAGGGCAACGAGGCGCTGCAAGGCAAGCACGCCAGGGCTTCGCGCAGCGAGGGCGTCGTGCACGTCGTGCGCTCGCTCGAGCAGTACGCCGACCACTTCGAGCATCCCGGCTTCCGGGCGCCGAAGCCCGGTCACTGAGCATCGACCGACGCCGCGCTCTTCGCAGGGGCGCGTCGCGCTCCCAGCGCGCGCCCCGGGTCTCAGTCGACCGTTCCGACGATGACGCTCGAGGCCTTGAAGAGTGCCGTCACCGGCGTCCCGATTTTCAGGCCGAGCGCTTCGGCGCTCTCCTTCGTGACGATCGCGGCGATCGTGCCGCCCGCGGGCAACGCGACGACGACCTCGGCGTTCACGGACCCTGGTTCGAGTCGCGAGACCTTGCCTTCGAGCCGGTTGCGAGTCGACAGCTTCGCTCCCGCGACGTCGATCGCGAGCAGCACCGAGGAGGCCTTGACCAGCGCGAAGGCCTCGCGTCCCGGCGCGAGCCCGAGGTTCTGCGTGCTCTCGCGCGTGACGACGGCGACGATGCGCTGGCCGCCGGAGACCTCGATCTCGATCTCGTCGTTGACGGCGCCGGCGTGAACGGCGGCTACCTTTCCGACGAACTGGTTGCGTGCACTGGTCTTCATCAGGTTCAGCCTCCGGAGCAGTTGCAGGTCGTCCGGCATGCCGTGCGTGTACTGCGACAGCAGGTCGAGGAAGCGGCGGTGCTCGGCCTCGATCAACCGGAAATTCGCGATCAGCCGCTCACCGCGCGGCGTCAGTCGCGTCGATCCGCCACCGCGCCCGCCGGTCACGCGCGAGACGAGCGGCTCGCCGGCCAGCCGGTTCATCCGGTCGATCGCGTCCCAGGCGGCCTTGTAGCTTAGCCCCACGCGGCGCGCCGCCGCGGTGATCGATCCTTCGCTGCGGATTGCCTCGAGCAGCGCGATGCGGCCGGGACCGCCGAAATTCTCGTCGCCGTACGCTAGCCAGACCAGGCCGCGCACGCTCATCGACGCCTTCAAGCGGCCTCCGTCAGCGGTCGTCCCGTGCTCTGCGTGCGCAGCTCGTGCCGGCACACGCGGCCGGCCTCGATCTCGATCAGCTCGTCGCCGAAGCGCTCCACGTCCGCGTCGTCGTGCGTGACCAGCATCATCGGCAGCGCGAGGCTGCGCTGCAGCGCGTCCAGTTCGTCGCGCAGCCGTTCGCGCAGCGCCGGATCGAGCGCGGCGAAGGGTTCGTCGAGCAGCAGCGCGCGCGGCGTGCGCGCGAGCGCGCGTGCGAGCGCCGTGCGCTGGCGCTGTCCACCCGAGAGCTGGTCGGGATAGCGCTCGGCGAATGCCGCGATGCCGAGCGCTTCGAGCCACCGCTCGGCGCGCGGATCGCGCATCGCGGCGGTCGGGTTGCGCAGCGAGCGCGCGAGTCCGAAATTCACGTTCTGCCGTACGGTGAGATGCGGGAACAGGGCGTAGTCCTGGAATAGAAAGCCCACGTCGCGTTGGCGTGCCGGAACGTCGATTCCCGAGGCGGAGTCGAAGACGCAGCGCCCGAGCACCACGATGCGACCGCGGCGCGGCCGGAGCAGGCCGGCGATCGCCTGCAGCATCAGGCTCTTGCCCGCTCCCGAGGGGCCGCGGACGACGACGCGTCGCGCGGTCGTCGTGAATCGGACGTCCAGCGTGAAATCGGTGTCGCGTGCGCGCTCGGCGGTGTCGCGCTTGCGCTCGGGGCGGCGGGCGCGCGGCGTCGCTTCGATGTCGACGGCGAAGCTTGGCATGCGGTCGGGTGCCGCATCGCGCAGGCGGTCGACGGTCGGGTTCATCGACCGTCGCTCACACGGGCGCTCGTCCGGGCGCCAGGCGGCCGACGGCGAGCAGCACGGCCATGCAGGTGATCGACACGATCGCCACCAGCACGTTCGCGGTCGCATCCTGACCGGCCTGCACGGCCTCGTAGACGGCGATCGACAGCGTCTGCGTGCGGCCCGGGATGCTGCCGGCGATCATCAGCGTGGCACCGAACTCGCCGAGTGCGCGCGCGAAGGCCAGCAGCAGCCCGGCGAGGATGCCGCGGCGCGCCAGCGGCAGCGTCACGCGGAAGAACACCGCGGGCGGCGACAGCCCGAGCACGCGCGCGGCTTTCTCGAATTGCGGGTCGATCGTCTCGAAGGCCGCACGCGCCGACTTCATCACCAGCGGGAACGCGACGATCGTGGCAGCGATCACCGCGCCCGTGAACGTGAAGACCAGCGTGATCCCGAAGCGCTCGTACAGGAAGGCGCCGATCGGGCCGTGGCGACCGAGCAGCACCAGCAGGTAGTAGCCGAGCACGGTCGGCGGCAGCACCATCGGCAGCGTGAGCAATGCGTCGATGAGGTCGCGCCCGGGGAATCGCAGTCGTGCGAGTGCGTAGGCGATGCCGATGCCGAGCACCGCATTGAGCAGCGTCGCCCACCCGGCCACCTTCAGCGACAGCGACAGCGCGATCCATGCAGGCTCCACGGCGGCTCAAGGTTGGGCGAAACCGTGGCGCGCGAGGATTTCCCGTCCTTGCGCGCCGGTGACGAAATCGATGAACGAGCGCGCCCCGGCGGCGTTGGCCGTGCCCTTCACCGGCGCGATCGAATACCGCACCGGCTCGTCGAGCGGAACGTCGAACGCGACGCGCACCCGGTCCTGCAGGATCGCGGCGTCGGTCGCGTAGACGAAGCCGGCATCGACTTCGCCGCGCGCAACGTAATCGAGGACCTGGCGCACCGACTGCGCGACGATCCGTTTCGGCGCGATCGCGTCGTGCAGGCCGGCGGCGTCCAGCGCCGCCTGCGCATGGCGGCCGGCCGGCACGCTGCGCGGATCGCCGATCGCGACGCGCCGGACGGCGTCCTGCCGAAGGTCGGCGAGCGAGGTGATCGCCGGCGACGAGGCTGTCGGCACGGCGACGACGAGCACGTTGCGGGCGAAGTCGCGCCGCGCGGCGGCGTCGATCAGCTTCTTCGCCTGTGCCCGGTCCATCGTCTCGCGGTCGGCCGAGGCGAAAACATCCACCGGTGCGCCCTTGTCGAGTTGCTGCAGCAGCGTGCCCGACGCGGCGAAATTCAGCAGGACGCGATCGCGCGCGTGACGCGCTTCCCAGGCGATGGCGATTTCGCGGAATGCGTTCTGTAGGCTGGCGGCCGCCGATACCGTGAGACCGGCGCCGCGAGCGATGGGCGCGGCCATCGCGACGAGGCAGGCGAGCGAGGCGAGCGCAAGGCGGCGGAACATGCGGGACTGCTCGAAAGAAGACGCTGGCCGCCCGATCCGGGCAGCGGCCAAGCGTAGTATACAACCGTATATAACGGGCCGGCCGTTCTCCGGCCGTCGCCGCCGCGTATCATCGGTGGCATGTGCCGCCTGTCAGGCCCGTCGTCATTCGCGGCTCGCCCGAGGCGTGTCGGCCCGCTCGCGCGAGGGTCGGCCGTCGCTGCGATCGGCGTCGTCGCGATCCTGTTCGCGTTCGTCTCCGGCTTCTCCGCTTTTTCGTTCGCGCTCGCGCAGGACACGGAATCCGGGCAGAACGCCGTTTCCGGACGGCGCGCGGTCGTGCTCACGCTCGAGGGGGCGATCGGACCCGCGAGCGCCGACTACGTCGTGCGTGGGATCTCCCGCGCCGCGCGCGACGGCGCCGAAGTCGTCGTGCTGCAGATGGACACGCCGGGCGGGCTCGACACCTCGATGCGCGAGATCGTGCGGGCGATCGTCTCGTCGCCGATCCCGGTGCTCGGCTTCGTCGGACCCGGCGGCGCGCGCGCGGCGAGCGCCGGCACCTACATTCTGTATGCGAGCCACGTGGCCGCGATGGCCCCGGGAACGAACCTCGGTGCAGCGACGCCGGTCGCGATCGGCGGGGGCGGATTGCCTTTTGGCGGAGACGACGAGCGCGACCGACGCGGGCGCGACCGAACGGCGCCGAAGGAGAGTCCGAAAGGATCCGCGGACGACGCGACGTCGAAGGGTGGCGAAAGCGGCCGGACGAAGGACGGTAATTCGACGGGAGGGGATCGTACCGACGGCGACGCGGCGCGCGGCGACGCCGCCGACCGCGACCGGCCCGCACGGCGCGGCCGCGAGCCCGATTCCGCGATGGAGGCGAAGGCGATCAATGACGCGGTCGCCTACATCCGCTCGCTCGCCGAGATGCGTGGGCGCAACGCCGATTGGGCCGAGCGCGCCGTACGCGAGGCGGCGAGCCTGTCGGCGGTCGACGCGGAAAAGCAGCGCGTCATCGATTTCGTCGCACGCGACGTCGGCGACCTGCTCGAGAAGGCCGACGGACGCACGGTCTCGGTGGCCGGCCAGTCGCGCACGCTGAAGACGAGCGGACTCGCGCAGCAGGCACTCGAGCCCGACTGGCGCGCGGAGCTGCTCGCGGTGCTGACGAACCCGAGCCTCGCGCTGATCCTGATGACGATCGGCTTCTACGGGCTGATCTTCGAGTTCATGAACCCCGGCTCGCTCTATCCGGGCATCGTCGGCGCGATCTGCCTGCTGCTCGGCCTGTATGCACTCTCGGTGCTGCCGGTGAACTATGCCGGGCTCGGCCTCATCGTGTTCGGCCTGCTGCTGATGATCGCGGAGGCGTTCACGCCGTCGGCGGGTGCCGCGGCGCTCGGCGGCGCCGTCGCCTTCGTGCTCGGTGCGACGATCCTCATCGACACCGAGGCGCCGGGCTTCGGGATTCCGTGGACCTCGATCGGCGCGATCGTCGCGGCGAGCCTGGCATTCTCGCTGCTCGTGCTGCGCATGCTGTGGCGCTCGCGCCGGCAGCCGGTGAAGACCGGCGAGCGCGGCATGGTCGGCGAGCGAGGAACCGTTCTGGAATGGAGTGACGGAAGCGGCCGCGTTCTCGTTGCCGGCGAGCGCTGGCGCGCCGAGAGCGACGTGCCGCTGGCGCCCGGCCAGCGCGTGCGCGTCGCGTCGGTCGATGGGCTTGTCTTGCGCGTCGTCGCGGAATCGTGAACGATCGGGCGCAACCGTAGAGGAGAGCCATGCCTTTCGATCTCGCCGTCTATCTGCCCATCCTCATCATCCTCGTCGCGATCCTCGCGACGTCGATCCGCATCCTGCGCGAGTACGAGCGCGGCGTCGTCTTCACGCTCGGCCGCTTCACCGGCGTGAAGGGACCGGGCCTGATCCTGCTGCTGCCGTACGTGCAGCAAATGGTGCGGGTCGACCAGCGTACGCTCGTCCTCGACGTGCCGACGCAGGACGTCATCTCGCGCGACAACGTCTCGGTCAAGGTCAACGCGGTGATCTATTTCCGCGTGGTGCAGGCCGAGAAGGCGGTTATCCAGGTCGAGAACTTCCAGCAGGC
>DATGRE010000308.1:0-3471 GCA_035303885.1 Zeimonas sp.
TGCGCCAGGCCACCGCCGTCTCGTTCGCGTCGCAGGGCCGGATGACGTTCAGGTTCGGCACGGCGCGCAGGCCGGCGATCTGCTCGACCGGCTGGTGCGTGGGCCCGTCCTCGCCGAGCGCCAGGCTGTCGTGTGTGAAGACGTAGACCACCTGCAGTCCCATCAGCGCGGCCAGCCGTATCGGCGGGCGCATGTAGTCGGAGAACGCGAGGAAGGTCGCGCCGAAGGGCAGCATCGCACCGTGCGCGGCGAGGCCGTTCAGGATCGCGCCCATCGCGTGCTCGCGCACGCCGAAGTGCAGATTGCGCCCCGCGTAGCTCCACGGGCCGTTGGGCATGTCCTGTGCGGCCGGCGGCCGAGGCGGCGGCGGATTGAACTCGCCCAGGCCGCGCAGGGCGGTGTAGGTCGACGGATCGAGGTCGGCCGAACCGCCGGTCAACGCGGGTAGGTGCGTGGCGATCTCGTTGACGATGCGGCCTCCGGCCTCGCGGGTCGCGAGACCCTTCGGATCGGCGGCGAAGGACGGAATCGACGCATCCCAGTCGCCCGGCAGCTCGGCGCGCATGCGCTGGTCGAACTCGTCCGCCTCCTCCGGGAACGCGAGGCGATACGCCTGCAGGCGTGATCGCCAGTCGTCGACGAATCGCCGGCCCCGCTCGCGCGCCTCGCGAGCGCGTTCGCGCGCGTCGTCGGGCACGAGGAAGGCCGGCGCCTGCGGCCAGCCGAGCGCGCGCTTCGTCGCGGCGACGCCCGTCTCGCCGAGCGGCGAGCCGTGCGCCTTGTAGCTGTCCTGCGCGGGCGACCCGTAGCCGATGTGCGTGCGAACGACGACGAGCGACGGACGCTCGCGCTCCTCGCAGGCCCGCGCGAGCGCCGCGTCGATCGCCGCCAGGTCGTTGCCGTCGTCCACCGTCTGCGCGTGCCATCCGTAGGCGGCGAAGCGTGCGGCACGATCCTCGCTGAAGGTGATCGGCGTCCCGGCGGCGAGCGTCACCTCGTTGTCGTCGTAGAGCACGACGAGCTTGCCGAGCTTCAGGTGACCGGCGAGCGAAGCGGCCTCGGAGGCGACGCCTTCCATCAGGTCGCCGTCGCTGGCGAGCACGAAGGTGCGGTGATCGACGATCACGTGTCCGGGGCGGTTGTAGCGCGCCGCGAGTTGCGCTTCGGCGATCGCCATCCCCACCGCGTTCGCGAATCCCTGTCCGAGCGGACCGGTGGTGATCTCGACGCCGGGCGTGTCGCCGCGCTCGGGATGCCCCGGCGTTCGGCTGTCCCATTGGCGAAAGCGCTGCAGGTCGTCGAGCGACAGGTCGTATCCGGTGAGGAAGAGCGCCGCATAGAGCAGCGCCGAGCCGTGCCCGGCAGAGAGCACGAAGCGGTCGCGATCGGCCCAGTGCGGATCGGAAGGGCAGTGGCGCAGGAAGCGGCTCCACAGGGCCCACAGCATCGGCGCGGCACCGAGCGGCAGTCCGGGGTGGCCGCTGTCGGCCTTCTGCACCATGTCGACGGACAGGAAGCGCAGCGTGTCGACGCAGCGCCGATCGATTTCGTCGAAGGGCCGCAGATCGGTTCGAGGGAAGGGGGAGGTCATGCCTGCATCGCTCCTTCGCGCGGCTGCGGGTCGTGCCAGCGTTCGCCGTCCACGACGATGCGTGCCGCTTCGTCCGGTCCCCAGCTGCCCGGTTCGTACGGGAGCACCGCGGCCGGAGCGTCCAGCGCCGGTTGCACCACGCGCCATGCCGCCTCGACGACGTCGTCGCGCGTGAAAAGCGCCGAGTCGCCGCGCAGCGCGTCGCCGATCAGCCGCTCGTAGGCACCGTACCGCCCGTCGCCGGGGCAGCGGGTGGCGACGAGCTCGACGTTCTCGCCCTTCATCGCCTCGCCGGTCTTCTTCGCGCGCGCGCCGATCGAGATGATCACGTCGGGGCTGAGCTGGAAGCGGAAATAGTTCGAGCGCCGAGGCGAAACCGGGTCGAAGACCGCGAGCGGCGCCGGCTTCAGGTCGACGAACACCTCGGTGGCGGTGACCGGAAGGCACTTGCCGGCGCGGATGTAGAAGGGAACGCCGGCCCAGCGCCAGGTGTCGATCTGCAGCCGCAGTGCGACGAAGGTCTCGACGTCGGAATCGGGCGCGACGCCGTCGACCTCGCGGTAGCCGCGGAACTGCCCGCGCACCACCTGCGAAGGATCGAGCGGACGCATCGCGCGAAACAGTCGCAGCTTCTCCGAGCGCATCGACTCGGCGTCGCTGCCGATCGGCGCCTCCATCGCGAGCAGCGAGACGACCTGCAGCAGGTGGTTCTGCACGACGTCGCGGATCGTCCCGACGTCGTCGTAGAACGCGCCGCGGTCGCGCAGGCCAAAGGCCTCGGCCATCGTGATCTGCACCGACGCGACGTACGTACGGTTCCACAGCGGCTCGACGAAGGCGTTCGCGAAGCGGAAATACAGCAGGTTCTGCACCGCCTCCTTGCCGAGATAGTGATCGATGCGGAACACCGCCGACTCGGGGAAATGCGCGTGCAGCGTGCGGTTGAGCTCGCGCGCCGACTCGAGGTCGCGCCCGAAGGGCTTCTCGACGATGACGCCCGCCCCCTGGGTGCAGCCTGCGTGCGCCAGGCCCTTGAGCACCGGGGCGAACATCGACGGCGGGATCGCCAGGTAGTGCAGCGGGTGCGCGGCATCGCCGAGCTCGGCGCGCAGCTTCGCGAAGGTGCGCTCGTCGCGGTAGTCGCCCGAGATGTAGCGCAGCTGCCGGCACAGCCGGTGCCACGCTTCTTCGTCGACCGGCCCGCTCGCCTTCAGGCTCGCGCGCGCCCGCTCGCGGAACTCGTCGATCGACAGCGGCGAGCGGGCGACGCCGACGATCGGCATCTCGAGACGACCGGCGCGCGCGAGCGCGGCGAGCGCCGGGAAGATCTTGCCGCGGGCGAGGTCTCCGGTGGCGCCGAAGAAGACGAAGGCGTCGGCGCGGAAGGCGGGCATGGGGTGCTCCCGGTGCGTCGTCCGTTCCAGCCAAGTCTAAACACCCTTTCGGGTGGGGCTACCGCATACGCGATTCGGTCGAAGGGATCGCAACAGGGGAAACCGCTGCCACCCCGGAAAGAACCGCTAGCATCCGGCTCCTGGCGACGCGCGTACGCGCGCGTCCGTCCTTCGTGCCGTACTCCCGATGCCTTTCGGGTGACTTCGCATCTACCGGATCCCGTTGCGAGTGCGCTGCGCCCATACGCAGGACGAGATTCTCGAGGTCGCCAGCGGTGCTCCAGGCTGCCCCGAACGAGCCCGGGGTGCTCGTCGAGGCGGGCTGCTTCAAGGGTGGAAGCACGGCCAAACTGAGCCTCCTCGCCGAACTCGCCGGCCGTGAACTGGTGGTCTTCGATTCGTTCGAGGGGCTCCCGGACAACGACGAATCCGGACAGGTAACGATCCAGGGAGAGGTGTCCGATTTTCGGAAGGGCCGCTACCTGG
>DATGRE010000309.1:0-29969 GCA_035303885.1 Zeimonas sp.
GAGAAGGCGACGACGAGCCGCGCATCGCCCCCGTCGTCGGCGGGCAGCGCGAGGCATACGCCGACGTCCCCGTTGAACAGACCGAGCGCCGGCCGGTTCACCGTCACCATCACGAGCCGGCCCGGATACCACTGTGCCGACGCGAAGACGCCGGCGCCGCCCCTGCGCGCCGCGCGTCGACGCACCTCGGCGGCGATTCTCCGGTTCAGCGCGACGCTGCCCAGCGGCCCGCCGCGCAGCGCCGTCAGCACACGATGACGGTCGCAGGCGGCAAGCACGCGTTCGGGTGCCGCGCGTGCGTCGATCGCCTCGCGCACCTCGGCCCACGCCGCCAGTGCCTCGTCGACGATCGCTTCGGGATCGGGCCGGCGCAAGGCGATCGCTTGCGGCCATTGCAAGGGCGCGGCGACGCGGCCCGATTCGCGCGGAATCCGTGCGGATGCGTCGCGCACCTGCGCGGCGAGTGCGACGACGTGCGCGGCGTCCTTCTGCCGATGGTTGCGCACCAGCTCGACGGTGGCCGCGCCTGCGCTCGCGCACAGGTCGGCGAACACCGCGCCCGCTTCGACCGAGGCGAGCTGGTCCCGGTCGCCGGCGAGCACCAGGCGGGCGTTCGGTCCGATCGCGGCCACGAGCGCCGCCGCGATCTCGATGTCGAGCATCGACGCCTCGTCGACGAGAACGAGATCGTAGTCGAGCGGGAACGCGGTCGATGCGCGCACCGCGGCGGTTTCGCCCGCTCGTATCCCCAGCAGCCGATGCACGGTCGTGCCGGCGTCGGGAAGGCGCGCGCGAAGCTCGCCGGTCGGATCGAAGCGCGCGAGCTGCTCGGACAGCGACTGCCCGAGCCGGGCCGCCGCCTTTCCGGTCGGCGCGGCGAAAGCCACGCGCGCATCGGGCGCCAGGCGCGCGAACGCGACGAGCAGCCGTGCGAGCGTCGTCGTCTTCCCCGTGCCGGGCCCGCCCGAGAGCAGCGTCAGGCGATGACCGAGCGCGCGCAGCAATGCATCGCGCTGCGCATCGTCGGCCTCGGTCGGGGCGAACAGCGAATCGACGACGGCCGACACGGCGGCGGTCGCGGCGAGCGGCGCCGGCGCGCCGAGCGCGACGACGGCCGAGGCGAGCCGTTCCTCGGCCTGCCACAGGCGACGCAGATAGAGCGCATCGCCGTCGAGAACGAGCGGCGCATCGCGCAGCTCCGCCGGGGGATCGACCGCGGGACTCGTCGCCAGCTGCTCGCGCGCGCCGCGGTCGGCGACCTCGACGCAGACGTGACCGGCGTCGGCCTGTCGCCACACCTGCTGCGCCCATCGTTCGACGACGGCGGCGAGCCGCGGATCTCCGCCGGTGCGCCGATGCAGGCGGGCGACCGCATCACCGAAGGCGCGTGCGACGCGATCGCCGGAAGGCGCTCGCCCCGATGCGGTCGCGCCGTCCGGCACGGGATCGGCGTCGAAACGCAGCGTCAGCTGCCTCGCCCGGTTCATCGCGCGCCCCCGGCGCTGCCGCGATCGAACAGCCGATCGAGCCGCTCGACGGTTCGCACGCTCGGACGGCTCGCGTGCACGCCGGGAACGAAGGCGTGCGGATTCGCGGGCACATCGAGGCCGGCCGCGCGCAGGAACACGTAGAACACGCCGCCGAACGAGCGCTCGTAGTCGTAGCCCGGAAGCGAACGGCGCAGCCAGCGATGCAACGCCAGCGTGTACAGCGCCGCCTGCAGTGGATATGCGTGTGCGCGCATCGCCTCGGCCAGCGCGGCGTGGCCATAGCGCGCGACGTCGTCGCCGAGATGATTGCTCTTCCAGTCGACGATGTACCACCGCCCCTCGTGCTCGAAGACGAGATCGACGAAGCCGCGCAGGAATCCGCTCCAGCGGCGCAGGGATGCGCGCGGGTCGATCGCGAGCTCGTCGCCGATCGCGTCGACGAGTGCGTGCTCCGACACGTCCCGGCCCGGCAGGTGGAATTCCATCTCGCGCAGCTGTCGCGTACGCGGCACCTCCGACAGCACGATGCGCGCACCATCCGGCGCGCGCAACGGAACGCGCAACGCCTCGTCGAGCCAGCGGGACACGGCCGAGGCGTCCGATCGCCGGTATCCGCAGCGGGCGAGCCACTGCGCGACGAGCGGCACGTCGAGCGACGCGTCGAAGGCGGCCTGCTCGAGAATGCCGTGCAGACACACGCCCGCCTGCGCACCGGCAGGAAAGCGGAAGCGGATCGATCCGATCGTGCCGGCGTCGCGCCCCGCCGCGAGCGCGTCCTCTTCGGGGCCGTCGCCGTGCGGCGCTTCGGGCGCCGGATCGACGACGTCGACGTTCTGCCAGGTCTGCGGCGGGGCGTCGCCGCCGACGAGCGCCGCGGCGATCGCGCTGAAGCTCGTCGTGACCGATGCCGGAGGGACCGCGACCGCCGACGCCCGTGCCGCCAGCGACGGCGACGGGACCGGGCCGGTCTCCGGCGTGCGCGCCGGCGCTCGCCGCGGGCCCGCGAGCAGCGTCGGCGCGTCGACCACGGCGACCGATCCGGGACGGCGCCGCTCGGCACGCGCCTGCCAGCGGGCGAGCGCCGCACGCACGCCCTGCGCGTCGAGCGCAGGCGGCGCGTCGCCGCTGCCGTCGTCCGCTCCGTGCAACAGCCAAGCGAGCGGCGAATGCATCGCAGTGCTCGTCGATCCCCAGAACAGATAGCAGCGCTGCTCGGCGCGCGTGAGCGCCACGTACAGCGTCCGCAGGTCCTCGGCCTGGCGCTCGGCGGCGGCCGCCCGGCGCGCCGCATCGTCGGGCGCGAGGTCGAGCACCGTGCGCCATGCGCCGTCGTCGTCTCGCTCGTGGCGCACGCAGGGTTCGGGCGCCTTCGCCCTCTGGCCCGACCACGCGAAGGGAACGAACACGACGGGAAACTCCAGTCCCTTGCTCTTGTGCACGGTGAGGATGCGCACGAGATTCTCGTCGCTCTCCAGGCGCAGCTCGCGCGTGTCGTCTTCGCCCTGCGCCGACTGCGTGCGCATGCGCGTCCACGCGCGCAGCGCCGCGCGCGGGCTCTCCCGCGCCTCGGCATCCTCGGCCAGCAGCGAGACGAGGTGCCCGAGATTCGTCATGCGTCGCTCGCCGTCGACCAGTCCGGCCAGCCGGACGCCGACGTCGAACGCGTGCAGCAGCGGACGCAGCGCGGCGATCGGACCGTGGCGTTCCCAGCGCAGCCGCGCGTCGACGAAGCGCTCGGTGAGCTCGAGCAGATGGGACGAATCGGTTGCGAGCCGGGCGAGCGACGCCGCGTCGAAGCCGAGCAGCGTCGTCGCCAGCGCCGATCGAAGCCGTGCGGGATCGGCACTGTCGTCGAGCGCGGCGACGACGCGGATCAGCTCGTCGCCCTCGAGCGTATCGAGCACGCTGTCGCGCGAGATCTCGGCCGCACCGATGCCGGCACGCGCAAGCGCCCGCTTGACCGACGCCCCCTGCGTGCGCGCCTGCACGAGGACGGCGATGTCGCCGGGCTGCAGCGTGCGCTCGCCGTACGGCGGCGACGCGGCGAGCAGGCGCGCGATCTCGGCGACGGTCGCGTCGATCGCCTGCCGGCGCGCCCGAGGCGCGGACAGTCGTTCGCCGGGGACGTCGTCTTCGAGCGCGACGACGGTCATCGGCGCACGCGGCCCCGCCCCCGGGGGAGCGGACGCGTCGAAGACGCGGCGCTCGCGCGCTCCCACCGACGCCGGCTCGAACGCGATCCCATCGACGCGGAACGCGCCGTCGACCTGGAAGAGCGCGTTGACCGCGTCGATCAACGCGGGATGCGAGCGTTGATTCTCGTCCAGGCGGTGGCGGCGCGTGGCGCCGGCTCGGGCGGCGAGATACGCATGCACGTCGGCGCCGCGGAACGAGTAGATCGCCTGCTTCGGGTCGCCGACGAGGACGAGCGCCGGCCGATCGGCGTCGCACCGCTCGCCGCACGCATAGATGCGGCGCAGGATGTCCCACTGCAGCGGGTCGGTGTCCTGGCATTCGTCGACGAGCGCGACCGGATTCCGTTCGCGCAGCGCACGCGCGAGCGACGGGCCGGTCGTCGGATCGACGAGCGCCTCGTGCACGAGCCGCAGCAGGTCGTCGAAGGCCAGCGAACTCGCCTGCGCACGGTCGGCTACGCGCGTCGAGCGCAACGACTCGACGATCTCGAGTGCAGCCGCTGCGCGCAGCCCCGGCAGTTCGGCGGCGACGGCGAGCAGCGCGTCGCAGCAGCCGGGAATCGCGGAATCGGGCATCGCCGGCGCGAAGCGGCGCGAGCCGAAGCGTTCGATCGTCTCGTGCGGCAGGCGTGCCAGGCGCGAATCGCAAAAGGCCTGCAGCTCGGCGAACCAGCGCGCCCCGTATCGCTTCAGCGACCCCTTCGCGTTGCCGGAAGCGCCGATCCACGCGAGCAGTGCGTCGGCTTCGGCGCGCACCGCATCGGCGAGCGCTGCGCGCGCGGCGAACGCGCGAGCGGCGAGCGAGCGCCAGTCACAGGGCGCCGACGCGACGCGGGCGAGCGGACGGCCGACGATCGCACGTACGTCCGCCTCGAGCGCATCGGGGCCGACGCCCGCGAGTGCGAACAGCGCGAGCCGCTCGACGGGCGCATCGAGCACCTCGCGACGCCACCAGTCGGCCACGCGCGCCGCGATGCGTTCACCGTCGCCGGCACCGATCGGAAGCGCGCGCGCCACGCCGATCGACAGCGCGTGCTCGTCGATGACGCGCTGGCACCACGCATGGATCGTGTGCACCGACAGCTCGTCGACGCGCGCGAGCGCCACGCGCAGCACGTCACGCGCGCGACGCGCTGCCGCGTCGTCGAGCGTCGCGGCATAGGCGGTGCAGAACGGCTCGTCGACGCCCGCGCCCTCGCCCGCCCGCCCTTCGAGCCGGTCGTCGAGCAGCCGCTCGAGCTGCGCGATGCGCAGGCGGATGCGCTCGGCGAGCTCGGCCGCGGCCGCATTGGTGAACGTGACGACGAGCACGCGATCGAGCTCGAGTCCGCGCTCGACGAGTGCGCGCACGACGAGCCCGGCGATCGTCCAGGTCTTGCCGGTGCCCGCGTCGGCCTCGAGCAGCTGCACGCCGTCGAGGATGCCGGGGTCGAAGACCGGGTGCCGGTTCACTCGGTCCCCCTGGGATCGACGGCGCTCGCGGCGAGCGAGGTGTCGTCGAACACGGGACGATAGACGCGCTCGCACAGCGGGCGCACGCGCTCGAAAGCGATCTCGGCATCGCGGTACAGCGCGCGCATCGCCGGGCGGTCGCGTTCGGCGCGCACGTAGCCGGCCTCGTCTCCGTCGAGCGTGAGCTGCGCGCGCTCCAGTGCCACGCGTTCGCGCGACCCGCCGGATCTCGGCGCGGCGAGCTCGCGCGCATAGCGCAGCCAGCTGCGCGGAAAGAGCGCGAGCGGCTGCGCACGGATCCGCCGCGACCAGGTGATCGCATGTTCGAGCGCGCGCAGCGGCCGTGCGCACCTCAGCTCGATCGTCTCGTCCGGCGTGACCAGGCAGCCGAGCGCCGAGGAGTCGACCGCGAAGCGCCACATCGCGGTGCGCAGCCACGCGTCGATCAGCACGTGGGGCGACAGCGGGAACGCGGAGACGAACAGCGGCCGCCCCTGCGCATCGAGCGCCGGGCGCGCCATGCGCAGGCGCGTCTCGCCGATCCGCGCGACCACCGGATCGTCGCGAAGCGGCGCCGCGGGCACCGACGGTGCGGGGAGCGCCCGCGCGACGAGCGCTCGTGCACGGGCGACGGCTTCGTAGGCGTCGAGCGCACCGGCGGCGCCGGCGGGCGTCGCCGGCGCACGGGCGAGTTCCTGCGCGATGCGATCGTCCGGCTCGCCGGCGAGCAGGCGCTCGATGCAGCGCTGCACCAGCGCGGCGTCGGCGGCCGCCTGCGGCCACAGCGGCTCGCACCCGGCCGGCTCGGCATCGTCGGCGGCGAGCTCGATGCCGAGCGATTCGCGCAGCCAGGTGCCCGCCGGATCGGCGAGCGCCGCGCGCAGCCGTTCGATCGGCACGATCGCGTCCGCGGGCTTCGGCACCGGCGGCGAAGCGTCGTCGGCGCCCGCACCGGCCACCGCGTCGATGCTCGCCTCGGCGTCGGCATCGAGATCGAAGAGCGCCCCGACCGTCGCCGGCCGCCCCGCCAGCGGCGCACTCGCCGCCCGCGCGACCGCGAGCCACTCCGGCGCGCGATCGGCGGCTTCGCCTTCGAAATTGCGCCGCGAGAACGGGTGCAGCGGATGCTCGACGAGCGCGGGTCCGCGTGCGGGCTCGCCGCGCCGCACGCGCGGCACCGACGCCGGAGCCGCGCGCGCCGCCCCGCCCGTCCGCTCCGCGAGATACGAGAGCAGCTCGACGACGAGCGGCGACGGATTCAACGCACGGTCGTCGCGCGCATCGCGGCTGCGGCACGAGACGACGAGCCGGTCGCGCGCGGAGAGCACCGCGTCGAGGAACGCGGCGCGATCGTCGTTACCGGCGAGCCGGTCGCCGAAACGCGGCGCGCGGCGCATCAGGTCGATCTCGTCGCGTCCGCCGCGACGGGGGAAGACGCCCTCGTCGAATCCGAACAGGCAGACGACGCGAAACGGCACCCCGCGCAGGCTGCCGATCGGAACGACGGTGACCGCGCCGCTCGGCACCGCCGCCGCGGCGCCCTGCGCGATCGCGTCGCCGAAGGCCTTCGCGAACGCCGCCGCATCGAGCACGCATCCGTGCGCCGCGTCGCTCGCCGTCGCAAGCCGCTCGAGCGCATCGCGCACGGCCTGCAACGACGCGGCGTGCGAGCGCGAACGTGCGAACAGCGACTCGACGACTTCGCCGAGCGTCTCGCACCACTCGCGCGGAGCACGGGGGCGCGCGGCGAGCGCGCGCAGGCGCGCGAGCGCGTCGGCGAGCGCGAGCCAGCCTTCGAGCAGCCGCGCGCGGCTGCCCAGCAGGCCGGGTACCGCGAGCAGATCGCCGCAGGCCTGCTCGACGCCGATCGCGGCGCCGAGCAGCAGCCGGTCGCTCGCCGCCTGCAGGTTGTGCTTGCGTGCCCCGTCGCGCTCGTCGAGCCCGCGCAGCGCACCCGCACGCCCGAAGCTCGAGAGCAGCGCATCGACCTCGGTCTCGTCGAGCGAGAGCGCCTCGACGAGCGCCGCATTGCGCAGCAGCCGTTCCAGCCGGGGAGCGTCGACGCCGTGCGCGCCGGCGGCGACGATCGACTCGACGGCGGCGAGCAGCGGATCGACGCCGCGCGCTCCGCCGCGCACGGCGACGGGAATGCGCCGCTCGGGCGGCGCGCTCTCGAAGACGCCTTCGATCACCGGAGCGGCGCGATCGAGGTCCGCGCACAGCACGACGACGTCGGCCGGCACGAGGCCGGGAATCGACGCGAAGCAGTCGAGCAGGATCTCGTGCAGGATCTCGGCCTCGCGCACGGCGCCGTGCGCCCCGACGACGAGGATCGAGTCGTCCATCGATTCCACGCCGCGCCAGGGCGCATCGCTGCGCAGGAAGACCGCGGCGTGCAGCGCCTGCAGCGCGCTGCGCGGGGCGGCCGACCGCGCGTCGACGTCGAAGGGGAAGGCTTCGTCGCGCCCCGGGGCGTGCGCCTGCGCGCCGAAGCGTTCCTCGAGCTCGAGCACCTGCGCGACGAAATCGCGATGCGAGCGCCCCCAGCGGCCCAGCAGCGAAGGCTCGCCTTCGTACAGCCATGCCGCGTCGGGACGCTGCGCGCGCACGCGTGCGAGCGACACCGGATCGAGCAGGTCGGTCCACAGCTCGCGGCACGGATCGGGCGCGTACACCGAGACGTCGATCGCCTGCGACAGCCGCCCGAAGAGCGCGAACTGCTCGGGCGACAGGTCGATGCGTCCGAAGAGCGCGACGCGCCGCGCGCCGAGCGACGCGGCGATCCGCGCAGGATCGCCTTCGTGCAGCGCGCGAACGAAAGCGTCGTACGGATGCTCTTCGCGCACGCCGGGAAGCCGCTCGAGCAGGCGGTTCCACATCCAGCGCTGCCACGCTTCGTGCGCGCCGAGCGGCGCATCGCCCTCGGCCCAGCGGCCGCGCTGCCAGCGGTCGAGCCAGTCGCGCCGGTAGGCGAGATAGCGCGCGAACACGCGCGCGATCGAATCGGCCGCCGCGAAACGCGCCGCCGAACCGCGCTCGCCGAGCCGCTGCGCCAGCCAGGCGAAGTCGTCTCCGCCGGGCAGCGCATCGAGCAGGGCCAGCACGTGCCAGCGCACCCGCTCGGGCTCGAACGGCGACTGCGCGGGCAGCCCGTCGAGCACGGCGCGCATCGCGGACCACAGCCAGCGGCCGGCGAACTCGGGCCGCAGCCCGACGCTCACGCCGCGACGCCGCGCATCGCGCTGCTGCAGCCAGCGGCCGACGCCGGCGCTCGGCACGACGACGACGCGTTCGTCGAACGGGCCCGCGTCGTCGAAAGCGTCGAGCAGCGCGTCGGCGAGACGCTCGAGGCGGTGGTCGAAACGGATCGTGAGCAAGCGACGGACGCTGGACGAAGGATGAAGAGGAGCGCTCAGAACGACGAGTTCGGCTCCTTCAGGAACTCGATCTCCTCGGGGGTCGATTCGCGCCCGAGGATCGGGTTCCGGTGCGGAAAGCGGCCGAAGCGCTCGACGATCTCGTGATGGCGCACCGCCCAGTACCACGCGCCGCCCGCGAGCGGATCGTCCCGCAGCCGGCCGAACAGGCGCAGCGACTCTTCCTGATCTTCGAGCGACTCGGAATGCTGGAAAGGCATGTAGCAGAACCAGCGCAACAATGGGTCGTATCGCTCGTCCCAACGCCGTTGCACGATGCGGCGCGCGACCTCGAGCGCGCGTTCGTCGCCGGCGTACATGCGCGGCGTGTCGCGATGCACGTTGCGCGTGAACTGGTCGAGCACGAGGACGAGCGCGGGGGCCGTCTCCGGGTCGTGGCTCCAGGCGTCGCGAGCGCCGACGATCGCCTCGTCGACGAGCCCGCCGAAGCGACGGCGGATCGCCTCGTCGAAGGCGTCGTCCTTCGCGAACCATTGCGCTCGCACGCGTTTCGCGTCGCCGCCTTCGGCCCCGTCGAACCAGAAGCGCAGCACCTCGCGCGCGAGCGCACGGCCGGCATCGTCCAGAGGCGCGCTCACGACCACTGCAGCCCGATCATACGTTCCACCTCACCCTCCTGCGGCGGAGTGCCGGCGAGCACTCCGTTCGGCAACATCGCCAGCACGAGCACGAGGCGCTCGAATTCCGGCGCGAATCCGTCGGCGATCGCCTGCGGATCCGGACACAGCGCCGTGTCGGCCCGCACCGAGAACTGCACCCCGCCGGCGTACGAAAGCACCGCCACGCCCAGCCCGATGTCGGCCGACTGCGGAACCCAGAACAGGATGCGCGCGACGCGCGCGCCGGCGAGGCACACCGGCTCGCGCGGCCCGGGCACGTTGGTCATCACCGCACTCGCCTTCGACGCAAGGTACTCGAGAATCGCCGTCTGCACGAACTCGGGCAGGGGCCCGACCGAGGCGAGCAGCGCGTACGACAGAAACGGCTGCCAACCTTCGCGCATCTCCCGCATGCGCGCCCGGATCTCGTGCACGCGCGCGATCGGATTGTCGATGCCGATCGGCAGCACGACGGGCGCCAGCCCGAAGCAGTTGCCGAGCGACGGCGGCTCGTCGAGCGGGCGCAGGTTCACCGGGACCATCGCACGGAACTCGGCGTCCGCCCCGAGCGCGTCGCCGCGCCCGATCAGGTAGCGGCGAAGCGCGCCGGTCACGCAAGCGAGAACGACGTCGTTGACCGACGCGCCGAGCGCCCGGCAGACGGGCTTGATCTCGTCGAGCGCGAGCGGCTCGTTCCAGGCGACCGCCTTCGTGCCGCCCGGAACGCCCTTCAGGCTCGTGGTCGAGTCGTCGTCCATCGCCAGGATCGAGTACGCGTCGCTCGCGATGCGCACCCCCGAGCCCAGCCGGGCCCAGGCGCGCGCCGGCTCGGCGAGCGTGCGCATCGACTCGCTCCAGACGAGATGGCCGAGGCGCAGCGACGTCCGGGCGGCCCGTACGGCGACGTCGAGAACCGGCTGCCAGGGAAAGTGGTCGTGCTCGTCGTCGTGCGAAGCCGGCACGTCGAGGCCGTCGTCGGTGAGCGAGAGCATGACGCGCACAAGCGCAATGCCGTCGGCGACGCAGTGATGGATGCGCACGACGAGCGCGGGCGCTTCGCGGGGCCGCTCCACGAAATGCATCTCCCACGGCGGATGCGCGAGATCGAGCGGGCGCGCGGCGAAGCGGTCGACGTAGTCGCGCAGCGTCGCCGGGTCGCCGCGGCTCAGGCGCACCCTGCGCAGGTGCCTCGACAGCCGGAACGCCGGGTCGTCGACCCACCAGTGGCCGGAGAGGTCTTCCTCGATGCGCTGGCGGAAGCGATCGAAGCGCAGCAGACGGGTCTCGAGCAGCCGGGACAGATCGTCGAAGGCGAGTCGCTCGGCGAAGACGAACAGACCGACGATGACCATCGGATTGCGCGGGGAATCCATCCGCAACCAGGCCCGATCGACGCCCGACATCCGCTCGCGACGCATTTCCCCCTCGAATCGGCGTCTGTTTATATGATACTTGGGCACTATCGAGGAGGATCGATCATGGCCGAGGCGGGCGAACCGGACACCGACCTGAGCGAGCGCTTCCAGCGCGCCGTGGCGGAATCGAAGACCTTGTCGGAGCGACCCGACAACACGACGCTGCTGAAGCTGTACGCGCTGTACAAGCAGGCGACGACCGGCGACGTCGAAGGCGATCGGCCGGGCTTCACCGACCTCGTCGGCCGCGCCAAGTGGGATGCGTGGAAGGAGCTCGCCGGAACCGGCCGCGACGAGGCGATGCGGCGCTACGTCGACCTCGTCGAGCGCCTGAAGGGCTGAGCGCAGGCCGGGCGCCGCCAGGCGCGCCCGGCACGACGAACCGGCTCAGATCAGCCGGAACGCGGCGATCGCGACGAGCGTCGGGATCGACGCCGCGGCGAGCAGGCCGAGCGCGCTGATCTCCTCGTGCTCGAAGCGGCTCTTCAGGATCGAATATCCGGCCGGGTTCGGCGCGTTCGCGATCACCGTGAGTCCGCCGCCGGTGACCGCGCCGGCCACCAGCGAGTACTTGAACTCGTCGGTCAGCCCATCGACGAGCGAGCCCAGGTAGGTGAGCGCGGCGTTGTCGGTGATCGCGGTGAGCGCGGTCGCGCCGTAGTAGACCGCGGTCGGGCTCATGCTCTCGAGCAGCGGCTGCAGCCACCATTGCTGCTGGCCGCCGAGCACGACGAGCCCGCCCAGGAAGAAGGCCACCAGCAGCGCTTCGCGCAGGATCAGCCGGTCCTGGTAGCGCTGGTACGCGGTGGCGACGCCGAGAAAGAACAGGAACAGCGCCATGAAAACCACCGCATGGTGAGCGAAGACGACGACGCCGAGCAGGAAGAGCAGGTGCACGAGCGTGAGCGGCCACGGCACCGGCGGCAGCGGTTCGCCGGACGACGGCGTGGCCGACAAATGGCGCAGCTCCGGGGCGAAGAGCAGCGTGACGGCGCCCGCGTTGATCAGGCACGCCAGCGCCGAACGCCAGCCGAAATGCTCGAGCATGAACGGCAGCGTCCACTCCCATTTCGCCGCGACCATCAGCACCGGCGGCGCCGCGAAGGGCGTGAGCGTCCCGCCGATCGAGATGTTGACGAACAACACGCCGATCGTCGCGTATTTCAGGCGGCTCGAGATCGGTGTCGAGTAGAAGCGATCGCGCAGCAGCAACGCCGCGAGCGTCATCGCCGCCGGCTCCGTGATGAACGAACCGAGCAGCGGCAGCAGGAACAGCGCAAGGAAATAGATCGCCATCGCGCGCGGCATCGGCAACAGTGCCGCGCCGCGCTCCACGGTAGTGAGTGCGACCCTGAGAATCGGGCGGCTCGCCGCGACGACCATGATCACGAACACGAACATCGGTTCGGTGTAGTTGCGCGACTCGACGTAATGCAGCGCCTCGCCGTAGCCGCCGACGACGGCGAGGTAGACGACGAGCACCATCGCCCAGAAGCCGAACACCACTTCGACCTCGCCGAGCAGGTGCCAGATGCCGGCGTGCGACGGATAGCGGCGCGCGAATCGCTCGAAGGCCTTCGCGGAGAACGTGTGCACGAGGGCGGTCGCGAACAGGATCGCGGCGCCCAGCTGGGCCAGGGTCGGGGTCAGTTCTCGTTCTCCGTTCAGCCGAAATAGCGGTCGAAATCCGCGTTCAGCCGCTCCTCGATGCGGCCGCGGAACACGGTGAGCAGTCCGCCGATCTGCGCGTCGAGCACGACGCGGTCGCGCGAGACCCGTAGGCTGCCGGAAACGCCCGAGCGCTCGAAGCGCAGCGCGTTGCCGTCCCACTCGCTCGTCATCTCGAAGGTCTGCGCCATGTCGTCGGCGACGCGCTGTGCAGCCGCGCGTGCCTTCTTCAATCCGAGCCGGTGCGTTCGTTCGAGGTGGATCGCGGGCACGCTCGTCGCTCAGGCGGCCACCGGCGTGGACAGCGGCTTGCCGGCGGCCCACGCGATCAGGTTCTCGGCGGCGAGCATCGCCATCCCGAGCCGCGAGCTGCGCGTGGCGCTCCCGATGTGCGGCGTGAGCACGACGTTGGGCACGTCGAGCAGCGCCGGATGGACCTGCGGTTCGTTCTCGTAGACATCGAGGCCGGCGGCGCCGATCGGGCCGGTACGAAGCGCCTGCGCGAGCGCGGCGTCGTCGACGATGCCGCCGCGCGCGATGTTCACCAGCACCGCGCCCGGCTTCATGAGCGCGAGTTCGCGTGCGCCGATCAGGTGATGCGTCTGCGGCGTGTAGGGAACGACGAGCACGACGTGGTCGGCGCTCGCGAGCAGCTCGTCGAGCTCGACGCGGCGCGCGCCGAGCTCGGCCTCGTTCGCCGCGCGCGAACGGTTGTGATAGAGGATCTGCATCGAGAAGCCGCGCGCACGGCGCGCGATCGCCGAGCCGATGCGGCCCATGCCGACGATGCCGAGCGTCGTGCCGTATACGTCGGCGCCGAGGAACTGGTCGAAGGCCCAGCTGTTCCAGCGACCTTCGCGCAGCCAGCGCTCGGTTTCGGAAAGCCGTCGGGCGGCAGCCATCAGCAGCGCCCAGCCGAGGTCGGCGGTGGCCTCGGTGAGGACGTCGGGCGTGTTCGTGACGGCGATGCCGCGCTCGGCGCAGGCGGCGACGTCGATGTGGTTGTAGCCGACCGTGCCGGTGGCGACGATCTTCAGTCGCGGACACGCGTCGAGCAGCGCCCGGTCGACGCGATCGGAGCCGACGACGAACAGCGCGTCGCGATCGGCCGCGCGACGCACGAACGCCTCGCGCGGCCAGATCGAGTCGTCGGCGTTGCCTTCGATCTCGAAATGCGGCTTCAGGCGCTCGATGACTTCCGGGAAAACCCTGCGTGTGACGAGCAGTTTCGGCCGATCATTCATCCACAGCACTCCACGCACCGGGGAAAGACCGGCGCGATTATAGCCACCCGTGCGCGCGCCTCCCAGGGCGCGCAGCCCCACGTCGAAGCCCGGCGGCTTCGAGCGTCGCCGCGGCTATTCGATCTGGAAGACCTGGCGCAGGTATTTGACGTACGCCTCGTCCTCGCACATGTTCTTCGCCGGCGTATCGGAGATCTTCGCCACCGGCTGGCCGTTGCAGCGAACCATCTTGATGACGATCTGCAGCGGCGGATAGCCGAGGTCGTTGGTGAGGTTCGTTCCGATCCCGAACGCGATCCGCGTGCGGCCGCGGAAGCGCCGGTACAGCTCGGCCATCAGCGGGAAGGTGAGTGCATCGGAGAAGACGAGCGTCTTCGTCTTCGGGTCGACGCGGTTGGCTTCGTAGTGCGCGATCAGCCGCTCGGCCCACTGGAACGGATCGCCCGAATCGTGGCGCGCACCGTCGAACAGCTTGCAGAAATACATGTCGAAGTCGCGCAGGAACGCCGACATGCCGTAGACGTCGGACAGCGCGATGCCGAGGTCGCCGCGATATTCGCGCGCCCAGGTCTCGAAGCCGAACACCTGCGTGTCGCGCAGGCGCGGCCCGAGCGCCTGGCACGCCTGCAGGTACTCGTGCGCCATCGTGCCGAGCGGCGTCAGGCCGTACTTCATCGCCAGGAGCACGTTGGAGGTGCCGGCGAAGATCGGGCCGAGCCGCTCGCGGCAGGTGACGATCACCTCCTCGTGCCAGCGCCGCGAGAAGCGGCGCCGCGTGCCGTAGTCGGCGATGCGCAGGCCGGCGAGATCGGGCTCGTCGACGATGGAGCCGATCTTCGCCTCGAGGCGGCGCCGGCCTTCGGCGTAGTCGGGCTTCGGGACCGTGTGGCGGAAATACAGCTCGTTGACGATCGCCAGCACCGGGACCTCGAACAGGATCGTGTGCAGCCACGGCCCGCGGATCGTGATGTCGATCTCGCCGTTGTCCTTCGGCGACGGCCCGATCGAGATGTACTTCTCGTTCATGTGGAACAGGCCGAGGAAATCGACGAAATCGCTCTTGATGAAGCGCAGCCCCCGCAGGTAGTCGAGCTCCTCCTCGCGAAAGCGCAGCGAGCACAGGTTGCGCACCTCCTCGCGGATCGCCCCGACGTAGGGTCGCAGATCGATGCCCTCGTTGCGGCACTTGAAGCGGTATTCGACCTGCGCTCCGGGGAAGTGATGCAGCACGACCTGCATCATCGTGAACTTGTACAGGTCGGTGTCGAGCAGCGAATCGATGATCATCGTGTGAAGGCCGACCGCGAGCGCAGGGCCCGGACGCGCCGCCCGATCGGCGGCTCAAGCGCGATCATAAGCGATCGTCGGCGGCGGTCGCCTCGAGCGGTTCGGGGCGCAACGGCGCGCGCGGACCCGGCCCGCGCTTCACGTAGCCGGCGATCATGCGCAACGCGCCGTCCCAGTAGCGCTCGAGGGCGCCGCGCGCGGCGACGTCGCGACCGAGCACGGCCGACAGCGTGTACCGGTTCGACAGGCAGAAGTAGCCGAGGCTGGCGATCGCCACGTACAGCTCGGTTTCGTCGATGTCGTCGCGGAACACGCCCTTGGCGGCGCCGTCGGCGAGCATGCGCGAGAGCATCTGCGCGACCGGCGAGACGAGCTCGCGCAAGCGCGGCGAGCGGCGCAGGTGGCGCGCGCGGTACAGATTCTCCGTGTTCAGCAGGCTGATGAAATCGGGATTCTCGAGGTAGTAGCGCCAGACGAAGCGGCAGAACTGCTCGAGCGCCTTCCACGGATCGTCGGCGTCGAGGCGCAGGCTCCGTTCGGCGTCGCGCAGCTGCGCGTAGGCCTGCTCGAGGACCGCGCGAAACAGCCCGTCCTTGCTGCCGAAGTAATAGTACACCATGCGCTCGCTCGAGCGCGCGCGCTGGGCGATGCGTTCGCCGCGCGCGCCCGCGAAGCCGTGACGGGCGAACTCGGCGCTCGCCGCCTTCAGGATGCGCGCTCGCGTCGCATCGGCGTCGCGACGCCGCGGCCTGCTCTCGGGCGAACCGATCTCGTTCGTCGCCACCGCGCGGCCCCTTCAGCCCTCGACGACCGGAACCTCGGTGGCCGGCGGCGTGTTGCGGCTGCGCCCGCAGCGCACGATGCCGTCGATCATCACCATGCCGACGCCGGGAATGTCGCCCAGGCGAACGCTCTCGAGCAGGTCGGCGCCGGCCGAATGCTGCGCCCGGTCGAGGAAGACGAAGTCGGCCGGGCGCCCGACCTCGATCAGGCCCTGCTCGAGTCCGCGCATGCGCGCCGTGTTGCCGGTGGCGAAGCCGAAGCAGATCTCGGCGGGAATCTCGGCCAGGCTCGAGAGCAGCGCGATCAGGCGCAGGATGCCCAGCGGCTGCACGCCGGAGCCGGCCGGCGCGTCGGTGCCCAGGATGATGCGGTGCGGACAGCGCAGCTCCAGCGCGTGGCGCGCGGTGAGGATCGCGATGCGCTCGTTGCCGTTGTGCACGATCTCCATCGCGCGCGAGCTGCGCTCGCACAGCGTGCACACCGCCTTGTACGAAAGCGCGGTGTGCCCGCCGTTGATGTGCCCGATGACGTCGGCATCGGCCTCGAGCACGACGTTCTCGTCGATCAGACCGGAACCGGGGATCGACGGTCCGCCGGTGTGGATCGTGCTCTGGATGCCGTGCTTGCGCGCCCAGGCGACCATGCGCGCGGCCTCGTCGCCAGCCTTGACCGAGCCGAGCCCCACCTCGCCGAGCAGGCGCACGCCGGCGGCCGCCATCTCGGCGAAATCGGCCTCCTCCATGCCCTTCTCGAGCACCGGCGCACCGGCGAGCACCTTGACGCCGCCCGCCAGCCCCGCCGCACGCATCCCGTCGAAGGCGCGCTGCGCGGTGATCGCCAGCGCCTTGACCCCGACGACGTCCTTGGGCCGCCCGGGCAGGTGCACCTCGCCGGCGGAGATCATCGTCGTGACACCGCCGTGCAGGCACGAGTCGATCCAGCCGAGCTGGTTCTGCCGCGGCGTCCAGTCGCCGAAGACCGGATGCACGTGCGAATCGATCAGGCCCGGTGCGAGCGCCGTTCCGCGCGCGTCGATCGTCGTCCTCGCGTGCGAGGTGTCGCAGTCGTGCGCGCGGCCGATCGCGGCGATGCGCCCATCGTCGACGACGACGGTGTCGGCGTCGAGGATCGGCCGGTCGATGTCGCCCGACAACAGCAGGCCGATGTTCCTGACCACCACCTTCCCCGATTTCTGCGCGTTCGCGGTCACGGCCATCTCTCTCCTCCTCGATGCGCGGCGCGCGGGGCGGGTACCCCGCGGCCGCCGATCCAAAGCGGCGGCGTCTCAGACCGCCAGGTACTGCCGGCGCACCTCCTCGTCCGCGTCGAGCGCGGCCATCGTTCCGCTGAAGCGCACCTGCCCCTTCTCGAGCACGTACGCCCGATCGGACACGGCCGAGGCGAAAGGCAGGTTCTGCTCGGACAGCAGCACCGACAGCCCCTGCTTCTTCAGCTCGACGATCATGTCGGCCATCTGCTCGACGATCACCGGTGCGACGCCCTCGGACGGCTCGTCGAGCAGCACCAGGCGCGGGTTGCCCATCAGCGTGCGCGCGACGCTGAGCATCTGCTGCTCGCCGCCGCTCATGCGCCCGCCCAGCCGGTCGGGCATCGTGCCCAGGTTCGGGAACAGTGCGAACAGCCGCTCGATCGTCCACGAGGGCGCGCCCGGGCGCGCCGGGCGGCGGCCGACGTCGAGGTTCTCGAGCACGGTGAGGTCGGTGAAGATGCGCCGATCCTCGGGCACGTAGCCGATGCCGGCGCGCGCGATGCGGAAGGCGTCCAGCCGCTCGATGCGCGCGCCGTCGAAGACGATCTCGCCGCTGCGCGAACCGATCAGGCCCATGATGGACTTCATCGTCGTGCTCTTGCCCGCGCCGTTGCGCCCCATCAGCGCGACGACCTCGCCGTCGCCGACCTCCAGGTCGACGTCGAACAGCACCTGCGCGCGCCCGTACCAGGCGTTCAGGCGGCGCACCGAGAGCAGGGGTGCGCCCGCCGCCGCGCCTGCCGCGGCCGCCGCGATCCGGTGCGGGGCATTCATCGCGTCGCCACTCCGAGCGCCGCGCGCGACGCCTGCGTCCCCGGCGCCTCGGCCGTGCCCGTGCCGCGCACGCCCTGCACGAGCCGTCCGCTGCCGAAATAGACCTCGCGCACCTGCTCGTTCTCGCGGATCTGCGCCGGCGTTCCGCTGGCGATCAGTCGTCCGCGCGCCAGCACCATCACGCGGTCGGCATGGGCGAAGACGACGTCCATGCTGTGTTCGGTGAACAGCACGCCGATCCCACGCTCCTTGACGAGCGCGCGCGTGAGCTGCATCAGCGCATTGCGCTCCTTCGGCGCCATGCCGGCGGTGGGCTCGTCCATCAGCAGCAGCTTCGGCCGGTTCGCCAGCGCGATGGCGAGCTCCACCGTCTTGATGTCGCCATAAGCCAGCGTGTTGCACGGCTCGTCGGCGCGCTCGCGCAGGCCGACCGCATCGAGCAGCGCGAGCGCCTCGTCGCGGTGCAGCTTCGCCGCGCGCACCCACGGCCGATACAGGTCGCGATGGTGCGACAGCAGCGCCATCTGCACGTTCTCGACCACCGTCATCGACGCGTAGGTGGCGGCGACCTGGAAGGTGCGCCCGACGCCGAGGCGCCAGATGTCGCGCGGACGCCGGCCGGCGATCTCCTGGCCGAGGAAGCGCACGCTGCCCGCGTCGGGGGCGAGCTGGCCGTTGATCATGTTGAAGCACGTCGACTTACCCGCGCCGTTCGGCCCGATCATCGCGAGAAGCTCGCCGGTCTCGAGCGAGAAGCCGACGTCGTCGACCGCCTGCACGCCGCCGAAGGCCTTGCGCAGTCCCGCGACCCGCAGCAGCTCGGTCATGCCCGCACCTCCCCGGGCATCGTGCCGCGCCAGCGCAGCCGCTCGGCCAGCACGGCGAGCCCGCCGACGATGCCCTGCGGGAACGCGAGCACCAGTGCGAGGATCACCAGGCCGAGCATCGCGCGCCAGTACTCGGTGCCGCGGATGACGGCATCCTGCAGCCAGGTGAAGACCGCGCTGCCCACGATCGGTCCGGCGAGGGTATGCACGCCGCCGAGCAGCACCATGACGAGCCCGTCGATCGATCGGCCGACGTGGATCGACTCCGGCGAGATCGATCCCTTGGCGAAGGCGAACAGCGCCCCGGCCAGGCCGCAGAACGCGCCCGAGACGATGAACGCCTTCCAGTGCACGTCGACGACGTCGATGCCGGTGCTTTCGGCGCGCAGCGGCGAGTCGCGGCCCGCGCGCATCGCGTAGCCGAACGGCGAGAACAGCATCCGGCGCAGCGCGTACACGCTCGCGGCGACGAGCGCGAGCGCGAGGTAGTAATACGCGCCCTTCGACGCGAAGCGCTCCGACGGCCAGATACCGACCAGGCCGTTGCTGCCACCGGTGACGTCGTCCCACTGGTAGACGATCGACCAGACGATCTGCGCGAAGGCGAGCGTGAGCATCGCGAGATACACGCCCGACAGACGCACCGCGAACCAGCCGAACAGCGCCGCGCCGGCGAGCGCGGCGATCGGGCCGAGCAGCAGCGCCGCCTCCATCGGCCATCGCCAGCCGGAGAGCAGCGCCGCCGCGCCGTAGGCGCCGAGCCCGAAGTAGGCGGCGTGACCGAACGAATGCATGCCGCCCGGTCCCATGATGAAGTGCAGGCTGGTGGCGAACAGCACGGCGATCAACACGTCGATCATCAGCACGGTGGCATAGGGCAGCGATTGCAGCAGCGGCGGCACGAGCAGCGCCAGCGCGAGCAGGCCGACCGCGAGCGACGCGCTGCGACGCATCGGCCGCATCGGCGCCTCGCCGGCCGACGCGCTGCGCAGCACGCCCTGCGGCCTGCCCAGCAGCCCCCAAGGACGCCAGATGAGCACGATCGCCATGACGATGAACTCGACGACGAGCGTGAGCTTCGAGAACGCGAAGGAGGTGCCGAAGATCTCGACCGTGCCGATGCCGTAGCACATCGCCTTGATCTCGGCGATCAGCAGCGCCGCGAGGTAGGCGCCCGGAATGCTCCCCATGCCGCCGACCACGACCACGACGAAGGCGTCGCCGATCGTCGTGAGGTCGAGCGCCAGGTTCGCCGGCTCGCGCGGCAGCTGCAGCGCGCCGCCGAGCGCGGCGAGCGCGGATCCGAGCGCGAACACCCCGGTGAACAGCCACCGCTGGTTCACGCCGAGCGCACCGACCATCTCGCGGTCCTGCGTGGCGGCGCGCACCAGCACGCCGAAGCGGGTCCGGCGCAGCAGCCACCACAGTGCGCCGAGCACCGCCGGGCCGACGAAGATCAGGAACAGCTCGTACTGCGGGAAATGTCGTCCGAGCACCGGGATCGAGCCGCGCAGGCCCGGTGCGCGCGGACCGAGCAGGTCGTCGGGACCCCAGATCGCGAGTACCGCGTCGCGCAGCATCAGCACGACGGCGAAGGTGGCGAGCAGCTGGAAGAGCTCCGGCGCGCCGTAGACGCGCCGCAGGATCGTGATCTCGACGATCGCGCCGAGCACGCCGACCGCGAGCGCGGCGAGCACGATCGCCGACCAGAACGCCAGGTGCCCCGCTCCGATCGTGTCGGCGAGCCATCCGGCGAGCGAGTACGCCACGTACAGCCCGACCATGAACATCGAGCCGTGCGCGAAATTGACGATGCGCGTGACGCCGAAGATCAGCGACAGGCCGACGGCGAGCAGGAACAGCGTGGAGGCGCCGGCAAGCCCGTTCAGGGCCTGCACGGCGAGACCGGAGAGCATCGTTTCGGCGTCGCCGCGTCAGTCGTCGGAGGCCGGGCGCAGCTTGCGCGTCTCCTCGACGCTCGGCAAGACCGAGGCGCCGTCGACGTAGCGATAGTCGACCATCACGCCCTTGCCGTCGCGCACCGCGGTGCGGCCGACGTACGCGCCCATCGTCGCCTGGTGATCGACCGGCCGGTACGTCATCGGTCCGAAGGGCGACACGAGCTCGAGCCCGGCGAAGGCCTCGATCAGCTTCTCGGTATCGGTGCTGCCGGCCTTGCGGATCGCCGCGGCGATCGAGTGGACCGACGAATAGCCGACGATCGAGCCCAGGCGCGGATAGTCGTTCCAGCGCTTGCGGTAGGCGTCGAGGAACTGCTTGTGCTCGGGCGTGTCGATGCCGTACCAGGGGTAGCCGGTGACGATCCAGCCCTCGGGCGCTTCGTCCTTCAGCGGATCGAGGTACTCGGGCTCGCCGGTGAGCAGGCTGACCACGGCGCGATTCTTGAACAGCTCGCGCGTGTTGCCTTCGCGCACGAACTTGGTGAGGTCGGCGCCGAACAGCACGTTGAAGATCGCGTCGGGCTTGGCGTCGTTCAACGCCTGCACGACCGCCCCGGCGTCGACTCGCCCGAGGCCCGGCGCCTGCTCGGCGACGAACTCGACGTCGGGCTGCTGCGCCTTCATCAGCTTCTTGAAGGTGTCGACCGCCGACTGGCCGTACTCGTAGTTCGGGTAGACGACCGCCCAGCGCTTCTTGTTGAGCTTCACCGCCTCGGGGACCAGCATCGCCGTCTGCATGTACGTGGTCGGACGCAGGCGATAGGTGTAGCGGTTGCCGTCGGCCCAGGTGATCTTGTCGGTGAGCGGCTCGGCGGCGAGGAAGAAGACCTTGCGCTGCTTGGCGAAATCGGTGACGGCCAGTCCGATGTGCGACAGGAAGGTGCCGAAGAGCAGATCGACCTTCTCGCGCGAGACGAGCTCCTCGGCCACGCGCACCGCATCGCCGGGGTTGCCGTTGTCGTCGCGGGAGACGATCTCGACCTTGCGTCCGAGCAGCCCCCCGGCGGCGTTGATCTCCTCGAGCGCGAGCTCCCAGCCCTTGCGGTACGGCTCGAGGAAGGCCGGCTGCGCCTTGTAGCTGTTCAGCTCGCCGATGCGGATCGGCGGCTGCGACTGCTGCGCGTGTGCGCCTGCGGCTACGGCGGCGAACGCGAAGCCGAACAGCAGCGCAGTGATCGTTCTTCTCATCGTCGTCTCCTGTTGAGAGTCAGTCAACGCAAGTCAACGCAGACCGTCCTTGCCTTCGATCTCGCTTTTCTGCAGCCCGCCGACGCGTGCGAGCGGGCGGCCGCTGTCGGTGACGGCCACCGCGACGACGATCTCGTCGGCGCGCGGCGCATCGGGCACGCGCACCTCGATCGCATCGAAGTGGCTGCGCACGAAAGCGGCGTCCTTGTGCCCGAGCGGAACGTCGATCGCGGTGCCCGGCCCGCCGATCTTCTTCGCCGACGGCACCAGCGCGGCCCCCTTGCCCACCGCCTTGCGCAGCGGCGCACCGAGCTTCGGGTGCAGGATCGCCGCCGCGTGCTCGAGCTCGCCGCGCTCGCCGACGATCGCCGCCTTGCCGTAGCTCTCGGCGGCGTCGGGGGCGATGCCGAGCGCCTCCACGCAGCGCGTGCCGAGCAGGCCGCCGAGCGCCTCGCCGATCGCCATCAGCTCGTCGAGCTGCTCGACGTAGCGGCCGGCGCAGGGATTGGCGATCACGGCGACCGCGGCCGCGCGCCGCGTGGGCGGCTTCACTTCGCGTCCCATCTCGCGGTGGGTTTCGTCGACCGTGACGATCAGCTTGCGGATCTCGACGGGCATTCGTTTCTCCTCGTTCTCCTTTGCGGAACGCCGCTGACGCGCGAGCGCCCTGCCTCCTCTTCTTCTAGCGCAGGCCGTCGACGCCCTGGATCTCGTCGGCGCGCAGGCCGCCGACGCGCTCGTGCACGCGCGCGCCGGTGCTCATCGCGAGAAAGAACACGATCTCGTCGGCGGCCGGCGCGCCGGGCACCGACACCTCGATCGTGTCGAAATGGCTGCGCACGTAGCTCGCGTTCACGTGCGTGAGCGGCAGGTCGATGCTCGCGCCCGGCACACCGACCTTCGTGTTCGACGGGACGATCGCCTTCGTGGAGACGCCGTGCCGCTCGAGCAGCGTACGCATCGCGTAGCCGCCAGGCACGTGCCACAGATGCCCGTGCTCCGACTCGCCGCCGGCGCCGACGATGCCGCCCTTGCCGTACGACTCGATGCGTCGGGGCTCGACGCGCATGGCCTCGAGCAGGCGCTGCGCGAGCTCGACGCCGAGCGGCTTCATCGCGTCCATCATCGGCTGGATGTCGGGCTCGTAGCGGTGGGCGAAGGGATTGCCGAGCACGACCGCGAGCACGCCGCGGCGCTGCGGCGCCGCCGCGCGCGGACCGAACTCGTGGAAGATGTCCTCGACCTGCGTCCGGATGCGGCGTACCTCGATCATGCCAGCGCCTCGATTCGTCGTCCGACGACGATACGTGAACGTCCCTGCAGCGACAACATCGCCTGGACGATTTCGCCGGCGGCGACGCAGCGGCGCGCGAATCGCTCGCCGGCGTCGAGCGCGGCCTCGACCGCGTGCGCCGGAAGCGGCGACACGTCGACCGTGACGAGCCGCTCGCCGAGGTCGCTGTCGTCGCGCACGCGACTGGCGGGCGCACGCCGCACGCCGGCGTGCTCGACGTTCACCGCGTTGGCCACCAGCGTGGCTGCCGCGTCGGCCTGCGCGGCACCGGCGGCGACGACCGTCACCGCATCGGCGATCCCCAGCGACAGGCTGCGCCCGCGCCAGCCGGAGGTCGCGACGCCGCGCGCGGCATCTGCATGCGACACGTGCAGCCGCGCATCGATGGCCGGCGCCGAGACGTCGGCGACGACACCGACGTCGAGCGATGCACCCTCCGACAGCCAGAACGCGGCGTCGCCGCCATTGTTGACCCACGCGCGCCGCACGCCGTCGCGCGCGAAGAAGCCGACGATCTCCTGCGCGACGCTGCCGGCGACCGCCGCCATCGGCGTGATGAACAACCGGTAGCGTCTGGCGAACGGGGCGCAGGCGTCGATCATGCGCCGCGCGACCGGGCCGACCGCCCGCGGCGGCGGACCGGAAAACGGGCACGGCGTGCGCAGCAGCGCGAGCTCGCCGACCAGCTCCGCGAGCAGGCCCTCGAAGCGCAGCCACGCCGCCTCGCGCGCATCGTCGACGACGCGCGGATCGCCCTCGGCGGCGAGGATCAGGTCGATCGGGCCGTGCTGGAAATGCCAGCGGCCGTCGGGCAGCCGTGCGCGGCAGGCACCGCTCATCGGCCGGCCTCTGCGGGCGGATCGCCCGCGGCGAGCGGCCACGGATTGCGCGCGTCGAGCGGCTCGATGCGATGCCGCTCGCGCGCGACGACGTCGGCCAGGTCGCGGATCCGCTCGACGTGCCCGCCGAGCGCGGCGTAGACGTCGCGCGGCATCGTGAACTCGATCGGCGCGACGATCGCCGGCGTCGGCACGCTGCCGAAGGAGCCCGCGGGCATGCGGGTGACGTCGACCATCACGGTGATGCCGCCGCCGGGCCAGACGTACACGGGAGCGCCGCCGCAGGTCACGCGCGTGAGCAGGTCCTTGATCGAGCGCGTGAGCAGCACCGGGTTCTCGGTGACGCCGGCACGCAGGCTGCCGCCGGCACCGCCGACGAAAAGCACGGTCGCGAGCGCCGGCTCGCAGTTCTCGCCGATGCGCTCGACGACCTTGCGCACCGGCGCCGGCATCGGCGCACGCACCGGTCGCAGCGCCTCGTCCAGCTCGTACCATTCGGCGTGCTCGCCGGTGGTCGAGACCATCAGCAGCCGCAGGCCCGGCCGCGCGACGGCGGGATCGAAGCCCTCGACGATCGTCAGCGGATCGTCGATGTCGGTGCCGCCCCAGCCGGTCCCCGGATTGGCGACCTGGAAATAGCGTCCCGGCGTCGACTTGCGCCCGCGGATGCGGATGCCCGAAGGCGGCATGTCGAGGCAGCGCCCGGCCTGGTGCTCGGTGAGCACGCCGGTGATGTGGTCGTCGACGACGACCACTTCGTCGGCGTGCCCGAACCACTGCCTGGCGAAGATGCCGATCGTGGCCGAACCGCAGCCCACGCGCATGCGGCTCTCCTCGACGCCGTTGATGCGCGGCGCACGCCCGGCCTGCACGGTGAGCTGCGCGCCGCCCTCGATCTCGAGGTCGACCGCCTCGCCGTTGCCGAGTGCCATCATCAGCTCGCAGGTGACGCGGCCTTCCTTCTTCGATCCGCCGGTGAGGTGATGCACGCCGCCGATCGAGAGGAACTGCGAGCCGTACTCGATCGTCGTCACGTGGCCGACCGCCTCGCCGCGATGGCGCACCGTCGACTGCTCGGCACCGAGATAGCGGTCGGTGTCGATCTTCACCTTGAAGCTGCAGTAGCTGAAGATCCCTTCGGTGACGACGGTGACGAGATCGACGCCGTCGGCGCGGCTCGCGACGATGAACGGCGCGGGCTTGTAGTCGGGATAGGTCGTGCCGCTCGCCACCCCCGAGACGAACACCGGCGCATCGTTCAGCAGCGCGCCGTCCCAGCCGGAGACCGTCGACGCGATCGCCTCGGCGCCGGGCTTCGCGAGCAGCACGACCGGGTCGGTGCGCGTGAGCACGCCGTCGACGTTGCCGTAGCGGTCGCAGGCGCCGAGGCGCCCCGGGCTGATCTGGCACAGCACCGGGCAGGCGTCGCACTGGATCTTCCCGCTCGCCATCCGCTCGGGCGGGCGCGACGCGACGATCTTCGGCTGCGCGGCCACGTCCTCTTCGGGCGATGGCGACGGCCCTGGCGCGACTTCGTGCGGCGCCTGCGGCTCGGGCGCGGTATCGAACTGCTCGCCGATCGCGTTCGAACCGATCTTCGTCCTCACGAGCGGGCCTCCGCGATCGCCGTGCGAAGCCGATCGGGCGTGACCGGAACCTCGGTCATGCGCACGCCGGTCGCGTGATGGATGGCGTTGAGGATCGCCGGCGCGGTGGCGATCAGCGCCGGCTCGCCGACACCCTTCGCGCCGCACGGGCCGAGCGGCTCGGCATCCTCGATCAGGTGCACGCGAATCGGCGGAATGTCGCCGGCAGTGGGAATCAGATAGTCGTGCAGGTTGTCGGTGCGCCCGGCGACGTATTCCTCCATCAGCGCCAGGCCGAGACCCTGCGCGATGCCGCCGTGCACCTGGCCCTCGACCTGCGTGGGATTGATCGCCCGGCCGACGTCGTGCGCGGCGTGCATCGCGAGCACCCGCACGGTGCCGAGATCGAGATCGACCTCGACTTCGGCGAACTGCGCGGCGAATCCGTAGGTGGCGTAGGGCACGCCCTGCCCGTCGGCATCGAGCGGTACGGTCGGCGGATCGAAATGCCCGCTGCCGACGAGCACGTCGCCGCGCGCATCCGGCTGCAGCGTGCGCAGGTCGATGCGCGCCTCGCGCGTGCCGTCGCGAGCCGACACGATCGGGCCTTCGAGGCGCAGCGTCGCGGGCTCGGCGACGCCGAGCCGCGCGAGCAGGCGCGCGCGCAGGTCCTCGCCCGCCAGGCGCGCGGCGTTGCCCGATACGAAGGTCTGGCGCGAAGCCGAGCTCTTGCCGGCGTCGAGCGTGAGGTCGGTATCGGCGCACACCTGGTCGATGCACGCGAGCGGTACGCCGAGCGCGTCGGCGAGGATCTGCGGCAGGATCGTGTAGGTGCCCTGGCCGATGTCGACCGCACCGTTGTAGAGCACGACGCGTCCGTCGGCACGCAAGCCGGCCTGCATCGACGACGGATTCGCGATCACGGTGTTGCCGATCCCGTACCACATGCACGCGAGGCCGACGCCGCGACGCTTCGCTTGCCCGTAGCGGCGATGCGGATCGGTCGTGCCCGGATCGGCAACGAGAGGCGCGTGCGACGCCAGATCCGCGTCCGGCGCGCCGCCCTGCATCGCGGCGGCGTTGAAGCGCTCGGCGCGGCTGCGCGCCTCGCGCCAGGCGGGACGCAACGCGGCCAGGCAGGCCTGCAATCCGGCGCTCGCGCGCAGCAGCTGGCCGGTGGCGGTGCGATCGCCGGCGCGCAGCGCGTGCTCGAAGCGGTACTCGAGCGGATCGGCGCCGAGACGTTCGGCGAGCCGGTCGACGAGCATCTCGTTCAGCAGCGTCGACTGCGGCACGCCGAAGCCGCGGAAGGCGCCGCCGATCGATCCGTTCGTGTACACCGCGCGCGTGAGCGCGCGCACGTGCTCGATGCGATACGGCCCGCTCGCGTGGATCGGAACGCGATTGGCCACCGTCGGCCCCCACGACGCATAGGCGCCGGTGTCGAAATCCCCGTCGAAGCGGTACGCGATCATCCGGCCGTCGGCATCGGCGGCGATCGTGGCGCGCATCCGCGCCGGGTGGCGCTTCGTCGTGGCCAGCATCGATTCGGGCCGCGTGTAGACGATGCGCGCCGGACGGCCGAACTTGCGCGCGGCGGCCGCGAGCAGCGGCTGCACGGACAGATCGAGCTTGCCGCCGAAACCGCCGCCGACCGCCGACGGAACGATGCGCACCTGCTTCGGGTCGATCGCGAACATCGACGCGAGCTCGTCGCGATCCATGTACGGCGTCTGCGTGCAGGCGAAGACGGTCAGCCGCTCGGTGCCGTCGTCGGCGCGCGACCATTCGGCGTACCCCGCCTCCGGCTCGATGTACGCATGCTCGACGTGACGCGTGCGCATCGTGCCGTCGATCACGACCGCCGCGGCAGCGATCGCGGCGTCGACGTCGCCGCGCGCGACGCGGCCCCGGCACAGCACGTTGTCGGGCCGGCTCTCGTGCAGCGCCGGGGCATCGGGGGCGAGCGCATCGTCGGGCGACTCGAGCGGCGGCTGCGCCACGAAGCGCACCGGCGCATCGGCGAGCTCGAGACGCTCGACCGTCTCGCGCTCGCCGACCAGCACGAGCACCGCTTCGCCGCGCATGCGGACACGGCCCTCGGCGATCGCCGGCTGGTCGCGCAGATCGGGAAAGATCGCGAAGCGGTTGAACGGAATGTCGCGCGCGGTGAGCACGCCGGCCAGCCCGGAATGCGCATCGACGAAAGCGTCGAGGTCGCCGTATTCGAAGCGCGCCGACGCGTGCGGCGAACGCAGCACCTTCAGCCAGTGCGCGTCCTGCGGCGCACGGTCGGCACCGTAGTGCGCAGTGCCGTCGACCTTCGGCCGCGCGTCGAACCTCGGCACGCGCGCGCCGACCGCCGCCCCGCGTGGCGTCGATTCGATCGGCGCGATCGGCGCGTCGTCGACCTCGTCGACGCCGCCGGTGCCCGCGACCGCGAGCACCGCCTCGACGATCTTGCGGTAGCCGGTGCAGCGGCACAGCACGCCGCCCAGGCCGTCGAGCACCTGTTCGACGCTCGGACGCGAATGACGCCGCAGCAGGTCGACGGCGGTGACGAGCATGCCGGGCGTGCAGATCCCGCACTGGGCGGCGCCACGATCGACGAAGGCGCGCCGCAGTGCGGCCTCGACGCTGTCGGGCGGCGCTTCGGCCAGACCCTCCACGGTGACGACCTCGCGTCCGGCACACTGGCCGACCGCGACGATGCACGAACAGACCGCCTCGCCGTCGAGCAGCACCGTGCAGGCGCCGCAATCGCCGGCATGGCATCCGACTTTCGTTCCCGTCAGGCCAAGCTCGTCGCGCAGGTAGTCGGACAGCCGCGTGGCCGGCGACGACGCGATGCCGTGCTCGCGGCCGTTGACGACGATGCGCAGCGCCTGCGTGTCCGGCTGCGGCGTTGCCCCGCGCGGCCCCGGCTTCGCACCGGGCACGCCGCGCCCCGGACGGACCGCCTCGGCGATGTCCTGCGCGACCTGCGCGGCCGGAGGCGCTGCGAGCGGCTCGTCGCGACGATTCATCCGGTCACTCCATCTTCGATGCGCCGCCCGCGCGCTTCGCCGGGCGACGTCAACTCGGCGACGAGCCGGCGCGCGAGCTCGATCGCCGCGTGCCGGCGGTACGCGGCCGTCGCGCGCACGTCGTCGATCGGGCGCAGCGGCGCGAGCGTCTCGTCGTCGAGCAGCGCATCGAAGCGCCGCGCGACCGCTTCGCGGGGCGTGCGCATCAGGCGCGATTCGAGCGCGCGCAGCCGCACGGCCGCAGCGGAGCACGCGCCGACGGCGATCGCGCATCGCTCGAGCCGCTCGTCGGCGCCGAACTCGACGGCGACGGCGACCATCGCGATCGAGATCACCAGCGAACGGCGGTGGCCGAGCTTCAGGAAGCCCGAGCGTGCGCGCGGCGAAGGAACGGGAATTTCGACGGCCACGAGCAGCTCGTCGGGCGCGAGCGCGGTGTGCCGGTTGCCGAGCACGAATTCGTCGACCGCGAGACGGCGGCGGCCGCGCACGCTGGCCAGCTCGACGCGGGCATCGAGCGCGAGCAGCGCCGGGACGCCGTCGGCGGCGGGCGACGCATTGCATAGATTGCCGCCGACGGTGGCGGCGTTCTGCACCTGCACGCCGCCGATCTCGCGCGCCGCCTGCTGCAGCGCGACGAGCTGCGGATCGAGCGCGCCGCGCACGATCTGCGACCAGGTCGTCGCGGCGCCGATGCGCAGCACCGGCCGGCCTTCGCCGTCGAGCGTGCGTTCGAAGCGGCGCAAGGCCTCGATGCCGCCGAGGTCGAGCAGCGATTCGCGAACCGGGCGACCCACGCGGGTCGGATAGAAATCGGTGCCGCCGGCGAGGGGCGTCCAGCCTCCCTGCGCGAGCAGCCCGAGCGCTTCGTCGAGATCGATCACGCGGCGAAAGCGCGGCAGCGCGTCGCGCGCGGGGGCGGCTACGCCCGTCATCGCGAATCCCCCGGAGGCACGCGAAGCGGCGTGAAGCCACCGCTTCATTCATTGCGTTGCGCGTCGAAATTAACCCACGGTACCATTGGGCGTCAATACGCAACTGCTTGCACCGAAAGCGCCGCCGGCGGAACGCCCCATGACCCACGTCGTCCTCGAATCCTGCATCCGCTGCCGCTACACCGACTGCGTCGACGTGTGTCCGGTGGACTGCTTCCGCGAGGGCCCCAACATGCTCGTCATCGATCCGGACGAATGCATCGATTGCGCGGTCTGCATCCCCGAGTGCCCGGTCGAGGCGATCGTCGCCGAGGAGGACGTTCCTCCCGGCATGGAGGCGTACATCGGATTGAACGCCGAGCTCGCGAAGCAGTGGCCCGCGATCACGCGCAAGAAGGAGCCGCTGCCCGACGCCGACGAATGGAAGGACGTCCCCGGAAAGCTGCAGTACCTCGAGCGCTGACGCTCCTCCCGCCCCGACGCGCGCCCGCGACGCCCTTCGCCGGGCACGACGAATGCACTGCGGGAAGCGCTTCCCATCGTCAGGAACGACGACGAAGAAACCGTACCGATGTCGTACGCGTTTTTCGTCGGCGCGCGGACGAAGGGGGAGGGTTGCGCAAGCGCCGTTCGTCGGCCCGAAAACGGGGAAAACGCAACAATCCGAAGGCCACGATATGCGCTGGGGTAATTCCGTGT
>DATGRE010000310.1:0-8854 GCA_035303885.1 Zeimonas sp.
TTCGTCACGCTGTGCATCGGTGCGGCCAATCGCGATCCGGCACGGTTCCCCGCACCCGACCGCTTCGACGTCGCGCGCAAGCCGAATCGTCATTTCGCCTTCGGCCACGGCGATCACGCGTGCGCCGGGATGAGCGTGGCGCGCCTCGAGGGCCGGATCGCGATCACACGGCTGCTCGCCCGCTTTCCGCACATCGAGCGCGACGGCGAGCCCGAGCGCGACCGCCGGATCCGCTTCCGCGGACTGCGTCATCTTCCGGCACGGGTCCGCCGCTGAGCGCCCGACGCGCAGCGTCGTTCTTCAGTCGTAGCGGGGATCGGCCGGCGTTTCGCGCAGCCGCCGGCCCACGGTCTCCCGAATGTGCCGCACGCCGAGCGCGACGACGATCGCGACGGGGAGGACGGCGACGCCGGTCGCGATGTCGACGTCGAAGGGCGCGCCTGCCGCATGCGCGGCCTCGAGGAGGTGATGCACCAGGCCGACCGCATAGTAGGTGATCGCCGCCACCGACAGTCCCTCGACGGTCTGCTGCAGCTTCAGCTGCAGCTCGGCACGCCGGTTCATCGCCTGCAGCAGCGCCTGGTTGTGTCGCTCGCGCTCGATGTCGACGCGGGTGCGCAGCAGCGCGCTCGCGCGCGCGACGCGCTCGGAGGCCGATTCGATGCGTCGCCCGACGCTTTCGCAGAACGCCATGGCCGGGTCGAAGCGGCGCTCGAGGAAGGCGATCGGCGTCTGCAGCGAAGCGATTCGGCCCATGCGCAGGTCCTCGCCGCGCTGTCGCAGGATCGCGTGATAGGCGCGCGCGGCGCCGAAGCGAAAGCCCACCGTCGCGGCCAGCCGCTCGACGGTGGCCGCCAGGCGCGTGAGCTCCTGCAGCAGCGCCGGCTCCTCGTCGGGCGGCGCGCCCTCGAGCCGCGCGACGAGCGCGCCCAGCGACCGCTCGGTCGCGTCGAGCTCCGCGGCGGTGGCGCGCGCGAGCGGGAACGCGAGCATCGCCATCATCCGGTAGACCTCGATCTCGATCAGCCGCTGCACTTCTCGACCCGTGCGCTTCGGGCCCATCGACGCGTCGAGCAGCAGCATGCGGACGAAGCCGTCGCGGGCCAGGCGGAAATCGGTGTACACGCGCGCCGCGCCGTCGGCGATCGTCGCTCCGCACAGCTCGTGGCCGTCGAACACGCGCGCGAGCGCGGCGGATTCGCGTGCCGCGTCCGCGTTCGCGGCTCCGGGCAGCACGGCCAGGTGCACGGCCGCGATGCGTTCGCCGGGCAGCGATGCGAGCCAGCCGGCCGGCAGGGCATCCAGCGCGGGGCTGCCGAAGGGGTCCGATTCGTCGCAGCCGCGTGCGTCGATCGTGTAGCCGTCGAACTCGCCGTGCCGCTCGCGTTTCAGCCGGAACGTGCCGAAGTCGGCGAGGAAATGCGTGTCGGCGGGCGAGGGGGCGGGCAGTCGGTGCGCGGCGCACAGCGCGGCGAGCGGGTCGTCGTCGCCGACGGATGCGGCGTTTTCCGGGGCGTTTCCGGACCTCGCCGGGCGCGGACGCAACAACGCGATGTGCGACACTCGGTGCGGTGCCGCGATCGCCTGTCGCGGGCGGGCGTGGATCTCGTTGTGGAGCGCTTCGCGTTCCGGATGATCGATCATGCGCCGCGTCGCCCGGGCGGATGCGCCCCAGGCCCGAGGCGCGGCGATTCCAACGAGGGAGAACCGGTGAGCGAACGCATTCTCGTCTACGAGCTCGAGATTCCGATCCGATGGGGCGACATGGACGCGATGGGACACGTCAATAATACGGTCTACTTCCGGTACATGGAGCAGGTGCGGATCGACTGGTTCGATTCGCTCGGCTTCAAGCCGGAGCCGCGGGGCGAAGGGCCGCTGATCGTCAACGCGAGCTGCACCTTCATTCGCGAGCTGCGCTACCCGGGCACCGTCATCTGCCGACAGTACGTCGGCGAGTTCGGCCGCTCGAGCGTGCAGACCTACATCGACATGCTGCGCGCGGACGATCCCGACGTGGTGTACGCGAGCGGTGCCGCGAAGGTCGTCTGGGTCGACTACGAGAGGAAGAAATCCGCGCCGCTGCCCGAGGCGGCGCGCGTGGCGATGGCGCGTCCGTTCGTACGGGCCGCCTAGCGCGGCCTGCGTCGGCGGTTCGCCGCTTCGCTGGCGGCGAGGAGATCGGGAGCCGGCGCGGCCGCGGCCGCGCCGTCCCGTGCGCGCGCCGCCGGCTCAGCGCACCGCGGAGACGTCGAGGGGGCAGCCGGTCTTCGCGACGACCTCGTCGACGTCGACGCCGGGCGCCAGCTCGACGAGCTTCAGGCCGTTCTCGCCGACCTCGATCACGCCCAGGTCGGTGATGATCAGGTCGACGACGCCGACGCCGGTGAGCGGCAGCGTGCATTCCCGCAGGATCTTGTGCTCCTCGGTGCCGTCCTTCTTCTTCGCGGTGTGCTCCATCAGCACGAGGACGCGTCCGACGCCGGCCACGAGATCCATCGCACCGCCCATCCCCTTGACCATCTTGCCGGGGATCATCCAGTTCGCGAGGTCGCCGCGCTCGCTGACCTGCATCGCGCCGAGGATCGCCAGATCGATCTTGCCGCCGCGGATCATCGCGAACGAGTCGGCCGACGAGAAGATCGAGGAACCGGGCAGCGTCGTCACGGTCTGCTTGCCGGCGTTGATCAGGTCGGGGTCGACCTCGTCTTCGGTGGGAAAGGGGCCGATACCGAGCAGTCCGTTCTCGGACTGCAGCCAGACCTCCATGTCGTCGGGAACGTGGTTCGCGACGAGCGTGGGCAGTCCGATCCCCAGGTTCACGTAGAAGCCGTCGCGCAGTTCCTGCGCGGCGCGCGCCGCCATCTGGTCGCGGGTCCAGGCCATGTTCGGTTCTCCTAGCTTCAGCGCGGGCGCGTGGTGCGCTGCTCGATGCGCTTTTCGGGCGTCGGGTTGTGGACGATGCGGTGCACGTAGATCCCGGGCAGGTGCACGTGATCGGGATCGATCTCGCCGGTGGGCACGATGACCTCCACCTCGGCGATCGTCACGCGGCCGGCCGTCGCGACATTCGGGTTGAAGTTGCGCGCGGTGCGGCGGAACACGAGATTGCCCGCCCGGTCGGCCATCCAGGCCTTCACCAGCGACACGTCGGGCACCAGCGAGCGCTCCATCACGTAGGTCTGGCCGTCGAACTCGCGCGTTTCCTTGCCCTCGGCGACGATCGTGCCGACGCCGGTGGGCGTGAAGAAGGCCGGGATGCCGGCACCGCCCGCACGCAGCTTCTCGGCGAGCGTGCCCTGCGACGTGAACTCGAGCTCGAGCTCGCCCGCCAGGTACTGGCTCTCGAACTCCTTGTTCTCGCCGACGTACGACGCGATCATCTTGCGGATCTGGCGCGTCTCGAGCAGCAGGCCCAGCCCGAAGCCGTCGACTCCGGCATTGTTGGAGACGCAGGTGAGGTTGCGCACGCCCGAGTCTCGCAATGCCGCGATCAGCGCTTCCGGTATGCCGCACAGCCCGAAGCCGCCGACCGCGATCATCTGTCCGTCCGCGACCACGCCCTTCAGGGCTTCGGCCGCACTCGGGTAGACCTTGCTCATCGATTTCCTCGCTTTGGAGACGTCCGGAGTCGGCACGGATTATATGCGGCGGCTACAATCGAAGACGGCACGTCCCTGTACACGATGACGCATCGCCCCGTCGCGCCCGATGCCGGCGCGCCTTTCTCGCCGCGGCATCCGGACCGCCACTCGCATTCGCACGATCACCGGCACGAGCATGCCCGCCGCCCGTCGCGCGCGCTGGGCGTGTCGCTCGTGATCGTGCTCGCCTTCGCCGCGCTCGAGATCGGCGTCGGAATCGTCAGCGGCTCGCTGGCGCTCGCTTCCGACGGCGTGCACATGCTCACCGACGCGGCCGCGCTCGGCATCGCGCTCGGCGCGCAGCGCTTCGCGCGCCGCGAGGCGGGCCCGCAAATGAGCTTCGGCTACGGACGCGCCGAGACGCTCGCGGCGCTGCTGAACGGCGTGTTCTACGTCGGCGTGCTCGCCTTCCTCGTGCTCGAGGCGATCGGGCGGTTGCGCGACACGCCGCCGATCGACGTCCGGTTCGCATTGCCGGTCGCCGTGGCCGGCCTGCTGGTGAACGCCGGGGTCTGGCGGTTGCTGCACGGCGAGCGCCACGAGCTGAACACGCGTGCGGCGCTGCTGCACGTGATCGGCGATTTCGCCGGATCGGTCATCGCGATCGTCGCGCTCGGCACCGTGTGGCTCACCGGGTGGACGTTGATCGATCCGCTCCTCACGCTGGCGATCTGCGCGCTGCTGCTCGTGGCCACCGTGCGCCTGCTGCGCGACAGCGTCCGGGTGCTGATGAACGCGGTGCCCGAGGGCGTCGACGCCCACGAGGTCGAGGCGTCGCTGCGCGCCACGCCCGGCGTGCACTGGGTGCGCGACCTGCACCTGTGGTCGCTCGGCGACGGCAGCCCGGCGATGTCGGCGCACGTGGCCATCGGGGAGATGGCCGAATGGCCTGCGATCCTCGCGCAGATTCGCGTCACGATGGAGGAGCGCCACGGCATCCGCCACCTCACGCTGCAACCCGAAACCGAGAACCTCGAAGAGCTGCTGCGTCTGCAGGAGGCGCAGTGCCGCCGACGCGCCTGACGCCGCGGTCCGCCCGCGTCCCCACTTGTATAATCGCGCTTTCCGGCCGAGCCTCATGACCAAATTCGTATTCGTCACCGGCGGCGTCGTCTCATCGCTCGGGAAGGGCATCGCCGCGGCCTCGATCGGCGCCCTGCTCGAATCGCGCGGACTGCGCGTCACGCTGCTCAAGCTCGATCCCTACATCAACGTCGACCCCGGGACGATGAGCCCGTTCCAGCACGGGGAGGTGTTCGTCACCGAGGACGGCGCCGAGACCGACCTCGATCTCGGGCACTACGAGCGCTTCGTGTCGGCGCGCATGCGGCGCACGAACAATTTCACCACCGGGCAGATCTACGACTCGGTGATCCGCAAGGAGCGCCGCGGCGAGTACCTGGGCCGTACGGTGCAGGTCATCCCGCACATCACGAACGAGATCCAGGCCTTCATCGAGCGCGGCGCGCAGGTCGGCGCGCCCGATTCGCCGCAGGTGGCGATCGTCGAGATCGGCGGCACGGTGGGCGACATCGAGTCGCTGCCCTTCCTCGAGGCGGTGCGCCAGATGAGCCTGAAGCTCGGGCGCGGCAACTCGTGCTTCGTGCATCTCACGCTGGTTCCGTTCATTCCGTCGGCGGGCGAGCTGAAGACCAAGCCCACGCAGCACTCGGTGCAGAAGCTGCGCGAGATCGGGATCCAGGCCGACCTGCTGATGTGCCGGGCCGACCGCCGCATCCCCGACGACGAGCGCGCGAAGATCTCGCTGTTCTCGAACGTGCCGCTCGACTCGGTCGTGTCGGTGCAGGACGCCGATTCGATCTACAAGATCCCGCGCATGCTGCACGAGCAGGGTGTCGACCGCACGATCTGCGAGATCCTGCGGATCGACGCGCCGCCCGCCGATCTCGCGGTCTGGGATCGCCTCGTGCATCGCCTCGAGCATCCGAAGCACGAAGTGCGCATCGCGATGGTCGGCAAGTACGTCGATCTCACCGAGTCGTACAAGTCGCTGAGCGAAGCGCTCGTGCACGCGGGTATCCACACCGAGAGCCGCATCGCGATCGACTACATCGATTCCGAGCGCATCGAGACCGAAGGGCCGTCGATGCTCGACGGTTTCGACGCCATTCTCGTTCCCGGCGGCTTCGGCCGCCGCGGCGTCGAGGGCAAGATCCAGGCGATCCGCTACGCGCGCGAGAACGCCGTGCCCTATCTCGGCATCTGCCTGGGCATGCAGCTGGCGGTGATCGAGTTCGCGCGCCACGTGTGCGGGCTCACCGGCGCGAACAGCACCGAGTTCGATCCCGACACGCCGCACCCGGTCGTCGGACTGATCACCGAGTGGCACGATCGCGAGGGCCGCATCGAGAAGCGCGACCTGCGCTCCGACCTCGGCGGCACGATGCGCCTGGGCGCGCAGCGCTGTCCGGTCGTTCCCGGAACCATCGCGGCATCGGTCTACGGCGAATCGGTCAACGAGCGCCATCGCCACCGCTACGAGGTCAACAACGGCTACGTCGACCGCCTGCAGGACGCCGGCCTCGTCATCTCGGCGCGCACCCCGACGGAGTCGCTCACCGAGATCGTCGAGATGCCGCGCGACGGATCGCTGGCGCATCCGTGGTTCGTCGGCGTGCAGTTCCACCCGGAGTTCACGTCCACGCCGCGCGACGGGCATCCGCTGTTCCGTGCGTACGTCGAGGCCGCGCTCGAAGGCGCGCGCAAGCGACGCGTGCGCGAGCCGGCGATGATGCGGCTGGCATGACCGGGAATCGCCCGATGCGGCTGTGCGGCTTCGAAGTCGGACTCGACCGCCCGATGTTCCTGATCGCCGGTCCGTGCGCGATCGAGTCGCGCCAGCTCGCACTCGACACCGCGGGGCAGCTGAAGGAGATCACCGGCCGACTCGGCGTGCCGTTCATCTACAAGTCGTCGTTCGACAAGGCCAACCGCAGCTCGGGTACGTCGTTTCGCGGGCCCGGCATCGACGAGGGACTGAAGATCCTCGATGAGGTTCGCCGCGTCATCGGCGTGCCCGTGCTCACCGACGTGCACGAGATCGGCCAGATCGCGCCGGTCGCTGCGGTCGTCGACGTGCTGCAGACGCCCGCCTTCCTCGTGCGGCAGACCGATTTCATCCGCGCGGTCGCGTCGGCAGGGCGCCCGGTGAACATCAAGAAAGGGCAGTTCCTCGCGCCGCACGACATGAAGAACGTCGTCGAGAAGGCGCGTGCCGCGGCGATCGAGGCAGGCGGCGACGGCGAGAACATCCTCGTCTGCGAGCGCGGCGCCTGCTTCGGCTACAACAACCTCGTCTCCGACATGCGCTCGCTCGCCATCCTGCGCGAGACCGGCTGCCCGGTCGTCTTCGACGCCACCCACTCGGTGCAGCTGCCCGGCGGGCAGGGCACGTCCTCGGGCGGGCAGCGCGAATTCGTCCCCGTGCTGGCCCGGGCGGCGGTGGCGGCCGGCGTGGCCGGCGTCTTCATGGAGACGCATCCGGATCCGGCCAGGGCGCTGTCCGACGGCCCGAACGCATGGCCGCTGCAGCGGATGGCCGAGCTGCTCGCCACGCTGCAGTCGCTCGACGCGCTGGTGAAGCGCGACGGTTTCCCCGAACAGACGCTCCAGGCTACCGGCTGAGCGCACCGATCAGGAGGAGTTTTCGATGCCCGCCTACGTGATCGCCGACGTGAAGGTCAGCGACCCCGAGCGATACAAGGAGTACATGGCACTCTCGCCGGCCGCAATCGAGGCGGCCGGTGGCCGTTTCCTCGTACGCGGCGGCGCGCACGAGGTGCTCGAAGGCGACTGGCGGCCGACGCGCATGGTCATGGCGGAGTTCCCCGACATGGCTGCGGCGCGGGCGTTCTACGATTCGGCCCGCTATCGCGAGGCGCGCGCGAAGCGCGCCGGCGCCACCGAGTATTTCCGGATGATCGTGGTGCAGGGAGTCGAGGCGAAATGAGCGCGATCGTCGACATCATTGGCCGCGAGATCCTCGATTCGCGCGGCAATCCCACCGTCGAATGCGACGTGCTGCTCGAAACCGGCGTGATGGGGCGGGCGGCGGTTCCGTCGGGCGCCTCTACCGGTTCGCGCGAGGCGATCGAGCTGCGCGACGGCGACGGCGCGCGCTATCTCGGCAAGGGGGTGCTGAAGGCCGTCGAGCACATCAACACCGAGATCTCCGAGTCGATCATGGGCCTCGACGCCACCGAGCAGGCCTACATCGACCGCACGCTGATCCAGCTCGACGGCACCGAGAACAAGTCACGCCTGGGCGCGAACGCGATGCTGGCGGTGTCGATGGCGGTGGCGAAGGCCGCCGCCGACGACTCCGGGCTGCCGCTGTACCGCTATTTCGGCGGCTCGGGCGCGATGTCGCTGCCGGTGCCGATGATGAACGTCCTCAACGGCGGCGCGCACGCGAACAACAACCTCGATCTGCAGGAATTCATGATCGTCCCGGTCGGCGCACCGTCGCTGCGCGAGGCGCTGCGATACGGAGCCGAGGTCTTCCACGCGCTGAAGAAGCTCATCCACGACCGCGGCATGTCCACCGCGGTGGGCGACGAAGGCGGTTTCGCGCCGAGCGTGAAGAACCACGAGGCGGCGATCCAGCTCGTGCTCGAGGCGATCGAGGCCGCCGGCTACGAGCCCGGGCGCCAGATCGCGCTCGCGCTCGATTGCGCGAGCTCGGAGTTCTTCCGCGATGGCCGCTACCACCTGGCCGGCGAGGGCCTCACGCTGAGCGCCAACGATTTCGCCAACCTGCTGTCCACCTGGTGCGATCGCTACCCGATCGTCTCGATCGAGGACGGCATGGCCGAGAACGACTGGGAAGGCTGGAAGCTGCTCACCGACGTGCTGGGCGACCGGGTGCAGCTGGTCGGCGACGATCTGTTCGTCACGAACACGAAGATCCTGCAGCGCGGCATCGACGAAGGAATCGCCAACTCGATTCTCGTGAAGATCAACCAGATCGGCACCCTCACCGAGACCTTCGCGGCGATCGAGCTGGCCAAGCGCTACAACTACACGGCGGTGATCTCGCACCGTTCCGGCGAGACCGAGGACACCACGATCGCCGACATCGCGGTGGCGACCAACGCGTTGCAGATCAAGACCGGGTCGATGAGCCGCACCGACCGCGTCGCGAAATACAACCAGTTGCTGCGCATCGAGGAAGACCTCGGCGACGTCGC
>DATGRE010000311.1:0-8781 GCA_035303885.1 Zeimonas sp.
TCCCGCCGTCGTCGCTCAGCGCGGACAGCGACGAAGCGAGATTCGCCATTTCGACCGCGACGCGTGCCGCTTCGGCTCCCTTCTCCGCGGCGCGCGCCTCGGCCTGCTCGTCGGTGTCGGTGGTGAGCACGGCATTCGCCACGGGCAGGTTGAAGTCGAGCGCCACGCGCGCGATGCCGGCGGCGCTCTCGTTCGAGACGACCTCGAAGTGGTAGGTTTCACCGCGGATGACCGCGCCGACGGCGATCAGCGCGTCGAACTCGCCCGATGCCGCGAGCTGCTGCAGGGCGATCGGCACTTCGAGCGCGCCGGGAACCGTGCAGACGAAGATGTCCTCGCCGGCCACGCCGAGCGCGACGAGCTCCTCCAGGCACGCATCGCGCAGCGTCTCGGCCACCGATTCGTTGAATCGCGATTGCACGATTCCGATGCGCAGCCCGCTGCCGTCGAGATCCGACTGAAACACCTCGATCTCCATCACAACCCCTCTTCGATCGACTCGAAGCCGACGACTTCGAGCTCGTACCCGGTCATGCTCGGCATCTTGCGCGGTTGCGACAGCAGCCGCATGCGCCCGACGCCGAGGTCCTTCAGGATCTGCGCACCGATTCCGTAGGTGCGCAGATCGAGCTTTCCGCTGCGCCGCCGCGCTCTCGCGCTCGCCGATTCCTCGTCGAGCGCACGCAGCTCGTCGAACAGCGCCGCCGGCGGCTGGGCGCAGTTGAGCAGCACCGCGACGCCCGCACGCTGCTCGACGATGCGCGCCATCGCACGATCGAGCGGCCAGGAATGCAGGCGTGCGCCACGGTCGAGCAGGTCGATCAGCGACAGCGGCTCGTGCACGCGCACGAGCGTCTCGCTCTCGCGGTCGACCTCGCCGTGCACCAGCGCGAGGTGCGGCGAACCCGCGACGAGGTCGCGATAGGCGACGAGCGTCAGGGGACCCCAGCGCGAATCGATCGCGCGTTCGGCGACCCGCTCGATCAGGCTGTCGTGCGCGCTGCGGTACTGGATCAGGTCGGCGATCGCACCGATCTTCAGCCCGTGCCGGGCGGCGAACTCGATGAGATCGGGTAGGCGTGCCATCGAGCCGTCGTCGCGCAGGATCTCGCAGATGACGGCGGCCGGCGTGCACCCGGCGAGCCGCGCGAGATCGCAGCCGGCTTCGGTGTGGCCGGCTCGCATCAGCACGCCGCCGGGCTGCGCCATCAGCGGAAAGATGTGCCCCGGCTGCACGACGTCCTCGGGCTTCGCGTCGGGCGCCACCGCGGCCTGCACCGTGCGCGCGCGGTCGGCCGCGGAGATCCCGGTGGAGACGCCCTCGGCCGCCTCGATCGACACGGTGAAGTTCGTGCCGTGGCGCGCCAGGTTGTTGTCGACCATGCGCGGCAGGCGCAGCTGCCGGCAGCGCTCCTCGGTGAGCGTCAGGCAGATCAGGCCACGGCCGTAGCGGGCCATGAAGTTGATCGCCTCGGGCGTGACGAAGTCGGCGGCGAGAACGAGGTCGCCTTCGTTCTCGCGGTCTTCCTCGTCGACGAGGATCACCATGCGACCGGCGGCGAGCTCGGCGATGATTTCGGGCGTGCTGGACAGGGTCATCGAGTCATTCTACCGGCGGCGAGCATGCGCTCGACGTAGCGTGCGATCAGGTCGACCTCGAGGTTCACGCGTCGCCCGGCGTGCAGCGATCGCAGCGTCGTCACGCGGATCGTGTGCGGCACGAGGTTGATCTCGAACTCGACGCCGGCCGGCGTGTCGCTCACGCGATTCACGGTGAGGCTGACGCCGTCCACCGTGATCGATCCCTTGTACGCGAGATAGCGACCCAGCGATTCGTCGGCGCGCACGACGAGCCGCCACGACTCCCCGATCGGCTCGAAGGACACCACTTCGCCGATTCCGTCGACGTGCCCCGAGACGAGATGACCGCCGAGGCGGTCGGCGAGCGTGAGCGCCTTCTCGAGATTGACCTCGCCGGGCGCGTCGAGCCCGACCGTCTTCGACAGGCTCTCGGCCGAGACGTCGACGGCGAAACGGCCTTCGTCCAGGTGCACGACGGTCATGCAGGCACCCTGGACGGCGATCGAATCGCCGATCCGCACGTCGCCCAGATCGAGCGAGCCGGGGTCGACGACGATGCGGACGCCGGCCTCCTCGCCGAGCGGCTGCACTTCGAGGATGCGGCCGACGGCCGCGACGATTCCTGTGAACATGATCCTTTCCGGATTACCTGTCGGGCCTGCGCGCGATCACGCGCAGGTCGTCGCCCACCCGCTCGACCGATTCGTATCGCCATGCGACGCCGCCGTCGAGCGTGCGGGGCGCGGGCAGCGCCGCGAGCGGCACCGCATCGCCCAGCAACCGGGGCGCGACGTACAGCAGCAGCTCGTCGACGCAGTCCGCGCGCAGCAGCGAGCCGTTGAGCTTCGATCCGGCCTCCACGTGCAGCTCGTTGATGCCGCGTCGCCCGAGCTCGGTCAGCAGCGCAGGCAGGTCGACCTTGCCGTCGGGGCCGGCGAGCGTGATCACCTCGCAGCCGCGCTCGACCAGCGCCTCGGTCTTCTCCGCGCGCCGCTGCGGCTCGAGCGCACAGACGACGAGCGTGCCGCCGCCCTCGACGATGCGCGCCGCCGGATTCACGTCGAGGCGCGAGTCGACGAGCACGCGCAGCGGCTGGCGCGACGTGTTCGCATGGCGCACGTTCATCTGCGGGTCGTCGTCGCGCACGGTGCCGATGCCGGCGAGTATGGCGCAGGCCCGGGCGCGCCAGACGTGCCCGTCGATCCGCGCCGCCTCGCCGGTGATCCACTGGCTGCGCCCGTCGTGCAGCGCGCTGCGGCCGTCGAGGCTGGCGGCGATCTTCATCCGCACCCACGGACGGCCGCGCGTCATCCGCGAGACGAAGCCGATGTTCAGCTCGCGCGCTTCCTGCGCGAGCAGCCCGCAGCGCACGTCGATGCCGGCGGCGCGCAGCCGCTCGAGGCCCCGGCCGTTGACCGCCGGGTTCGGGTCCTCCATCGCCGCGATCACGCGCGCCAGGCGCGCCGCGATCAGCGCGTCGACGCACGGCGGCGTGTTGCCGTGATGGTTGCACGGCTCGAGCGTGACGTAGGCGGTGCCGCCGTGCGCGCGCGCGCCGGCCTCGGCCAGCGCGAGCACCTCGGCGTGCGCCTCGCCGCGCCGCCGGTGCCAGCCTTCGCCGACCACCGCTCCGTCGTGCACGATCACGCAGCCGACCCTCGGGTTCGGCGTGCAGGTGTTCATGCCCCGCGCCGCCAGGCGCAGCGCCTGCAGCATGAATTCGTGGTCGGCCGCGGTGAACATGGCACGCATTATCCCCCGGCGCGCCGGGCCGCTTCCGGCAGCGCCACGCCCCTACAATCGGGCGTCACGGAGAAGCGACTTGAACGACACATCCTCGGTGCGCGAGCGCCTCGGCGGTCACATCGTCGCCGACGCGCTGATCGGTCAGGGCGTCGACACGGTGTTCGGCGTTCCGGGCGAGAGCTATCTCGCCGTGCTCGACGGGCTGTACCGCCATCGCGATCGGCTGCGCTTCGTCGTCTGCCGGCAGGAAGGCGGTGCGGCCTACATGGCCGACGCATGGGCGAAGCTGACCGGCCGCGCGGGCGTCGTGATGGTCACGCGCGGCCCCGGGGCGACGAACGCGTCGGTCGGCGTGCACGCGGCTTTCCAGGACTCGATCCCGATGGTCGTGCTCGTCGGCCAGGTCGGCGCCGATTTCGCCGAGCGCGAGGCGTTCCAGGAGATCGACTACCGGCGCATGTTCGGGCCGATGACGAAATGGGTCGCGCAGGTCGATCGGGTCGAGCGCATCCCGGAGCTCGTCGCGCGCGCCTTCCAGACGGCGACCAGCGGCCGCATGGGGCCGGTCGTGCTCGCGTTGCCCGAGGACGTTCTTTCGGCGCGCGCCCGGGTGGAGGACGCCGCGCGGCACTCGCCCGTGCGCGCGAGCCCCGGCGCGGCGCAGATCGAGCGCCTGCGCGAGCTGCTGGCCGCCGCCCGGCGACCGCTCGTGCTGCTCGGCGGCAGCGGCTGGACGCACCAGGCCTGCGAAGACCTGCGCGTCTTTGCCGAGCGCAATCGGCTGCCGGTCGCGTGCGCCTTCCGCTACCAGGACCTGTTCGACAACCGGCACCCGAACTACGTCGGTGACGTCGGCATCGGCGTCAACCCGAAGCTCGCGGTGCGCGTGCGCGAGGCCGACGTGCTGCTGGCGATCGGGCCTCGCCTGGGCGAGATGACCACCTCGGGCTACACGCTGCTCGTCGCGCCGCGTCCGCGGCAGCGGCTCGTGCACGTGCATGCCGGCATCGAGGAGCTCGGCCGCGTCTACCAGGCCGAGCTGATGATCGCCTCCGGCATGCCGGAGATCGCGGCGGCGCTGCGCACGCTCGCCGTGGACGCCGACGCATGGACGGGATCGGTCGCGCAGGCGCGCGCCGAATACGAGGCCTGGCAGGGCGAGCCGCCGATCTATGCGAAGGCGAAGCAGCCGCCGACGCTGAACCTCTGGCAGGTCGTGCAGACGCTGCGGCGGCTGCTTCCGCCCGATGCGATCGTGACGAACGGCGCGGGCAATTTCGCCACCTGGGCCAACCGCTTCTGGCCCTACGCGGGACTGCGCACGCTGCTGTCGACGACGGCCGGTTCGATGGGCTACGGCGTACCGGCCGCCGTCGCGGCGGCGATCGCCGAGCCGCAGCGCACCGTCGTCTGCTTCGCCGGCGACGGCGACTTCCTGATGACCGGGCAGGAGCTCGCGACGGCCGCCCAGTACGAAGCCGGGCCGGTCGTCGTCGTCTTCGACAACGGGATGTACGGAACGATCCGGATGCACCAGGAGCGGGAGTATCCGGGGCGCGTGTTCGGCACCGCGCTCGCCAATCCCGATTTCGTGAAGCTCGGCGAAGCCTACGGCGGCTTCGGTGCGCGCGTGCGCACCACCGCGGAGTTCGAGCCGGCGATGCGCGCGGCGCTCGCGCATGCGCGCGCGAAGCGCCGCCCGGCGATCGTCGCGCTCGAGGTCGATCCGCAGGCGATCACGCCGAACGCCACGCTCGCGGCGATCGGCGGCGGCGCGTGAAGCGGCCGCCGAAGACGCCTTACCCGTAGACCGGGAACTCCGCCGTCAGCTGCGCGACCTTCTCGCGCACGGTGGCGATCCGGCCCGCGTCGTGCGGCGCATCGAGCACGTCGGCGATCAGGTGCCCGACCTGCTCGACCTGCTCCTCGCGGAAGCCGCGCGTGGTCATCGCCGGCGTGCCCAGGCGGATGCCGCTCGTCACCATCGGCTTCTCCGGGTCGTTCGGGATCGCGTTCTTGTTGCAGGTGATGTGCGCCTCCTGCAGCACGCGCTCCGCGTCCTTGCCGGTGATGCGCTTGGCGCGCAGATCGACCAGCATCAGATGCGACTCGGTGCGCCCCGACACGATGCGCAGCCCGCGCTCGATCAGCGTCTGCGCCAACACCTGCGCGTTCGCCGCGACCTGCTTCGCGTACTCGCGGAACGCCGGCTGCTGCGCCTCGTGGAAGGCGACCGCCTTCGCGGCGATCACGTGCATCAGCGGCCCGCCCTGAAGCCCCGGGAAGATCGCCGAATTGATCGGCTTCTCGTGTACGGTCGGCATCAGGATGAAGCCGCCGCGCGGTCCGCGCAGGCTCTTGTGCGTGGTCGACGTGACGATGTCGGCGTGGCCGACCGGGTTCGGGTAGACGCCGCCGGCGATCAGCCCCGAGTAGTGCGCCATGTCGGCCATCAGCAGCGCGCCGACGTCGCGCGCGACCTGCGCGAAGCGCGCCCAGTCGATGCGCAGGCTGTACGCGGAGGCGCCGGCGATGATGAGCTTCGGCTTGTGCTCGTGGGCCTTGCGTTCCATCGCGTCGTAGTCGATCTCCTCGGCCTCGTTCATGCCGTAGGAGACGACGTTGAACCACTTGCCCGACATGTTCAGCGCCATGCCGTGCGTCAGATGCCCGCCTTCGGCGAGGTTCATCCCCATGATCGTGTCGCCGGGCTTCAGGAAGGCGAGGAACACCGCCTCGTTCGCCTGGGCGCCCGAGTGCGCCTGCACGTTCGCGCACTCCGCGCCGAACAGCGCCTTCACCCGGTCGATCGCCAGCTGCTCGGCGATGTCCACGTACTCGCAGCCGCCGTAGTAGCGCCGGCCCGGATAGCCCTCGGCGTACTTGTTCGTCAGCTGGCTGCCCTGCGCCGCCATCACCGCGGGACTCGCGTAGTTCTCCGAGGCGATCAGCTCGATGTGCTCTTCCTGCCGCCGGTTCTCGAGCCGGATGGCGTTCCAGAGCTCGGGATCCACCTGGGAAAGGGTGATGCTGCGGTCGAACATGGCGGTCACCTCGGAAGGACGGCAGACGGCGCGGACGACGCGCCGAGGAGGCGGGACGGCGAACGCCGTGCCCGGCGGGCGCATTCTAAAGGATGCCGCCATTCGATCGCGGCGGGCGGGGAACGGGTAGACGCCGCCGGTTCAGGGATGACCGCGCGCCTGCGCGGCGTCGTCGATCGCGTCGTGCAGGTGTGCGGCGTCGGCCCACTCGAGCAGCGTGAACGCCTCCCCGTGCCAGACGATGCGGTTCAAGCTCGCGTTCAGCAGCTCGTGCGTTCGCGGCGCGTCGATCGCCAGTCCCGTGGCGACCCGGAACGCGCAGTCGAGCACGCCGCCGTGCGTGACGACGGCGATCGTCTCGCCGCGATGCCGCCGCGACAGCTCGAGCAGCGCCGCCTCGACGCGCCCGTACAGTCCGCGCAGCGTCTCGCCGCCGCCGGGCAGCTCGAAATCGGGCTCCCGCGCGCGCCACCGACGATAGGCATCGGCGTCGATGCGCTCGATCTCCGCGTAGGTGCGGCCCTCGAAGCGCCCGTAGTGACGCTCGCGCAGGCGCGGCTCGATCCGCAGCGCGAGGCCGTGCGGCGCGGCGATCGCCTCGGCGGTCTGCCGCGCGCGCAGCAGGTCGCTCGTGTAGACCGCGGCCAGCGGCCAGGCGGCGAGCCGCCGGCCGGTGCGGCGCGCCTGCTCGAGCCCCTGCTCGTCGAGTGGCGTGTCGAGTTGCCCCTGGAAGCGCCGCTCGCGATTCCACGCGGTGACGCCGTGCCGCACGAGAACGAGTTCGGTCTTCAGGCGAGCCTCGGATTCAACGTGTAGGTTCCGGTGATCGACGCGTGACCGAGCTTGTGGTGCGCGATGACCTTCAGCGCATCGGGCCCGCCGAAGCGGCCCATCAGCGGCAGCCGCTCGACGTCGAGCGCATACACCGTGAAGACGTAGCGGTGCACGATCGAGTCGTTCCACGGCGGGCACGGCCCGTCGTAGCCATAGTAGTCGCCGCTCATGTCGTGGTCGTCGGCGAACCAGCTCGTGTAGTCGTTGATGCCCTGGCGCGCGCCGTACTTGGCGTTCGGGCCGGGCTTGCCGCGCGGCGTGACCCGGTCCGAGAACTCCCCGGCCTGGATCGCGTGCAGCCCGATCGGCAGGTCGATCAGCGTCCAGTGGTAGAAGTGCACGCGGGGCAGCGTCGCCGGGATCTCACGACCTTCCTGGTTGACGTCGTCGGGCTTGCTCGGCACGTCGATGTCGTGACAGATGATCGCGAACGAGCGGGTGCCGATCGGCGCGTCGGACCACGACAGCTGCGGATTCCGGTTCGACGACAGCGTCACGTGCGACTTCGGATCGATCCGGCAGAACGCGAATTCCGGGGGGATCGGCTGGCCGTCCGCGAACGATTCGCTGGAAAGTTTCATTCGGAAGAACCTCCTGCCTCGAGTGTCTGATGCCAGCGTAGGTTGCGCACTCGCGCGCAGTCAAGCGCGCAGCCACAGCGTGACGGGCCCGTCGTTCACGAGCGCGACCTGCATGTCCGCACCGAAGCGCCCGGCCTGCACGCGTCCGTGCTCGGCGCGTGCCAGCGCGACGAAACGCTCGAACAGGCGCTCGCCTTCGTCCGGCGCCGCGGCGGCCGAGAACCCGGGACGATGGCCGCTCGACGTGTCGGCCGCGAGCGTGAACTGCGGAACGACGAGCAGCTCGCCGCCGACGTCCTGCACACTGCGATTCATCCGACCGGATTCGTCGGGAAAGCAGCGCATGCGCAGCACCCTCGCGAGCAGCCGGTCGCATCGTTCCGGCTCGTCGCCGCGCTCGGCGCAGTAGAAGACGAGCAGCCCGCGGCCGATCGCCGCGATCGTGTCGCCGGCGACGTCGACCCGCGCCTGCGCGACCCGCTGCAGCAGCGCGATCACCTCAGCGGGGCGCCTCGACCCGCACGCGGGCGAAGCGGCGCTTGCCGATCTGCACGACATAGGTTCCGGGAGACAGCGCGAGCGTTCGGTCGGAGACGCGCTCGCCGTCGACGCGCACGCCCCCCTGCTCGATGCTGCGGTTCGCCTCGCTCGTCGACGGCACGAGCCCGGCACGCTTGAGCACCTGGACGATGGAAACCGGCGACTCGTGCAGCACGACCTCGGGCATGTCGGCCGGCGCCGCACCGAGCCGGAAGCGCGCGTCGAAGGCGGCGGCGGCGCGTTCCGCATCGACGCGCGAATGGAAGCGCTCGACGATCTCCTGCGCGAGCAGCACCTTGACGTCGCGCGGATTACGTCCCTGCGCGCACTGCTCGCGCAGCGCCTGGATCTCGCTCATCGGGCGGAACGACAGCAGCTCGAACCAGCGCCACATCAGCTCGTCGGAGATCGACATCACCTTGCCGAACATCTCGTCGGGCGGCTCGGTGATGCCG
>DATGRE010000312.1:0-7643 GCA_035303885.1 Zeimonas sp.
CGGTACGTGCCGCACCAGGGCGACGCCTGGAGCTGGACGGTCGACTATCTCGAACGATTTCTCGAGGAAGGGCGCCTGGTCGTCGACGAACCGGGCGGTGCGCACGCCGCGTTCCTCGACCTCGTCGCCACGCTCGGCGCACGCGTCGGCGAGCTGCATCGCGCCTTCGCGCTGCGCACCGGCGATCCGGCCTTCGATCCGCAACCCGCCGATGCCGCCGCCGTCGCGCGCTGGGTCGAGCGGGTGCGCGACGAAGCGCGGCGCTCGCTGGCGATGCTCGAGGCGCGGCTCTCCGAGCTGCCCGACGACGCGCGTGCGCTCGCCGACCAGCTGCTCGAGCGTCGCGCCGAGCTCGCCGCCGCCGACCTTCCCGCGCTGCCCGAGGGGCTGCTCGTCACGCGCCACCACGGCGACCTGCACCTCGGCCAGGTGCTGCTGTCGAACGACGATTTCCTGATCATCGATTTCGAAGGCGAGCCGTCGCGCCCGATCGAGGAGCGCCGCGAGCGGCATACGCCCTTGCGCGACGTCGCCGGCATGCTGCGCTCCTTCGACTACGCGCGACAGACCGTTCTGCGCGCCATGCGGGACGTGCTGCAGGGGCCGGAAGACGCACAGGCGGCGAGCGAGGCGGCCGCCGAATGGCTGCTGCAGACGCGCAACGCATTCCTGGCCGGCCATGCGCGCGCGGCCGGCGGAGCGGGCCTGTTCCCGCCGCCCGACCGGGCCCCGGGCCTGCTGCGACTGCTCGAGCTCGAGAAGGCCCTGTACGAGTTGCGCTACGAGCTGCAGAACCGGCCCGCGTGGGTCGCCGTTCCGCTGCGTGGCCTCGTCGATCTCCTCGACCGCCACCGAACCGGAGAGCGCGAGTGAAGGATTCGCGTCGCACCCCCGCCGTCTGGCCCGGCCGTCCGTACCCGCGCGGAGCGACCTGGGACGGCGAGGGCGTCAACTTCTCGATCTTCTCCGAAGGTGCCGAGCGCGTCGAACTGTGCCTGTTCGACGGCGTCGGCCGCCGCGAGACGCACCGCATCGAGCTGCGCGAGCGGACCGACAACGTCTGGCACTGCTACCTGCCGCAGGCGCGCCCGGGCCTGCTCTACGGCTACCGGGTGCACGGGCCGTACCGGCCCGAGGAAGGATTGCGCTTCAACCGGAACAAGCTGCTGCTCGACCCCTATGCGAAGTCGATCGCCGGCACGGTCCGCTGGCACGACGCGCTGTTCGGCTACACGGTCGGCGATCCGCGCGAAGACCTCTCGTTCGACGGGCGCGACAGCGCACCGTTTGCGCCCCGGGCGCGCGTGATGGAGACGGCGTTCTCGTGGGGCGCCGACCGCCGCCCGCGCGTCGCGTGGAACGAGACCGTGATCTACGAGCTGAACGTGCGCGGCTTCACGATGCTCAACCGCCTGGTGCCCGAGCCGCTGCGCGGCACCTATGCCGGGCTGTCGCACCTGTCGGCCCTCGAGTACCTGAAGCGCCTGGGCGTGACCACCGTCGAGCTGATGCCCGTGCACGCGTTCGTCGACGACCGCCGCCTGGTGAACATGGGGCTGCGCAACTACTGGGGCTACAACACGTTGAGCTATTTCGCGCCCGAGGTGCGCTACAGCGCATCGGGCCGCATCCAGGAATTCAAGACGATGGTGAAGGCGCTGCACTCGGCCGGCATCGAGGTCGTCATCGACGTCGTCTACAACCACACCTGCGAGGGGAACCACCTCGGACCCACGGTCAGCCTGCGCGGCATCGACAACGGGACGTACTACCGGCTCGATCCGGCGACGCCGCGCCACTACGTCGACTACACGGGGTGCGGGAACACCGTCAACCTGCCCAACCCGCACGCGCTGCAGCTCGTCATGGACTCGCTGCGCTACTGGGTCGAGGAAATGCACGTCGACGGCTTCCGCTTCGACCTCGCCCCCGCGCTCGCCCGGGAGGCGGGCGGCGTCGAGAGCTGGAGCAGCTTCTTCGACGTCATCCGCCAGGATCCGGTGCTGAACCGCGTGCACCTGATCGCCGAGCCGTGGGACATCGGCCTCGGCGGCTACCAGGTCGGGAACTTCCCGGCCGGCTGGGCCGAGTGGAACGACCGCTACCGCGACGGCATGCGCGCCTACTGGAAGGGCGACGGCGGACTGATCGGCGAGTTCGCGCGCCGCCTCACCGGCTCGAGCGACCTGTACGGCCGCACGGGGCGGCGACCGCACGCGAGCATCAACTACGTGACCTCGCACGACGGCTTCACGCTGGCCGACCTCGTCTCGTACAACGAACGGCACAACGAGGCGAACGGACAGGACGGCACCGACGGGCACGACCACAACCTGTCGTGGAACTGCGGCGTGGAGGGCCCGACCGACGACCCGGCGGTACTGGCGCTGCGCGCCCGCCAGCAGCGCAATTTCCTCGCCACGCTGCTGCTGTCGCACGGCGTGCCGATGATCCTGGCGGGCGACGAGCTCGGCCGAACGCAGCGCGGGAACAACAACGCCTATTGCCAGGACAACGATCTGTCCTGGCTCGACTGGGACGTCGGCGAGGACGGCGAGCGACTGTTCGCGTTCACCCGCCGGCTGATCACGCTTCGCCGCAGGCACCCGGTGTTCCGCCGGCGCGATTTCTTCCAGGGACGTCCGCTGTACGGCGGCGACCTGAAGGACCTGCTCTGGTTGCGCCCCGACGGACAGGAGATGAGCGAGGACGAATGGACGCACTCGCATGCGCGCAGCCTCGCCGTATACCTGTCGGGCGCAGGCCTGCACGACGTCGACGACTGGGGCCGCCCGCTGCACGACGACGATTTCCTGATGCTGTTCAATGCCCATCACGAACGCATTCCGTTTGCCCTGCCGAAGCTCGGCGGCGGTGCCTGGCGATGCGTGTTCGACACGGCGAGCTTCGACGCCCGCGAACCGGTTCTCGACGCCGAGACCGGCTTCGCAGCCGACGCATCGCGCGAGACCTTCGAGGCGCTGCGCACGAATGCCGGCGAGCGCTACGAGCTGCAGGGACGCGCGCTCGCGCTGCTCACCCGGCCGGCGGCGCTTGCATGAAGCGCGCGCACGCGATGCCGTTCGGTGCGGTACCGACCGACACGGGCGGCGCCCGTTTCCGGCTGTGGGCGCCGGCGCGCGAACGGGTCACGCTCGAGCTGCTCGATGCGCACGGGGCCGCACCCGCCCGAGGGTGCGACGCGGCGCCGGTCGCCGCGGTTCCGATGCGCCGCGACGACGGCGGATGGCACGCGGCCGAGCTGCGCGATGCGCGCCCGGGCCTGCTCTACCGGTTTCGCCTCGACGACGCGCTCGCGGTCCCCGATCCGGCTTCGCGCTTCAATCCCTTCGACGTGCACGGACCGAGCGAGCTCGTCGATCCGCTCGCGCAGGACTGGAGCGACGGCGCGTGGCGCGGGCGTCCCTGGCACGAGGCGGTGATCTACGAGATGCACGTCGGGACCTTCACCGCGGAAGGAAGCTTCGACGCCGCGCGCGCGCGCCTGGACGACCTGGCCGCACTCGGCGTCACCGCGATCGAGCTGATGCCGGTGGCCGATTTCCGGGGCGCGCGCGGATGGGGCTACGACGGCGTGCTGCCGTTCGCACCCGACGCGGCCTATGGGCGTCCCGAGGCGCTCAAGCGCTTCGTCGAGCGCGCGCACGCACTGGGGCTGATGGTGCTGCTCGACGTCGTCTACAACCACTTCGGGCCCGAGGGAAACTATCTGCACGCCTATGCGCCGCAGTTCTTCGATGCGTCGCGCCGCACGCCCTGGGGCAGCGCGATCGACCTCGACGGCGCGGCGAGCGCTCCGGTGCGGGCGTTCTTCGTGCACAACGCGCTGTACTGGGTCGTCGAGTACGGACTGGACGGGCTGCGGCTCGACGCGGTGCACGCGATCGAGGATCGTTCCTCGCCCGACCTCGTCGAGGAGATCGCGAGGGCGCTGCGCGACGGGCCGGGCCGAAGCCGCCACGTGCACCTCGTGCTCGAGAACGACCGCAACGACGCCCGCCGCCTGCGCCGCGCACCGGACGGCGGACCGGAAGTCGCGGACGCACAGTGGAACGACGACCTGCATCACGCGCTGCACGTCGTGCTCACCGGCGAGACCGACGGCTATTACGCCGACTATGCCGATGCGCCCGTCGAGCGCCTGGGCCGCGCGATGGCCGAAGGCTTCGTCTATCAGGGCGAGCCGTCGCCGTTCCGCGGCGGGGCGGCACGCGGCATGCCGAGCACGCACCTGCCGCCGGCCGCCTTCGTCGCGTTCGTGCACACGCACGACCAGGTCGGCAACCGCGCCTTCGGCGAACGCCTCGATGCGCTCGCCGATCCCCGGTTCATGCCTGTGGCGTTCGCGTGCGTGCTGCTCGGCGCACAGGTGCCGATGCTCTTCATGGGCGACGAGTACGCCGCCTCGACGCCGTTCCTGTACTTCTGCGATTTCGGTCCGGAGCTCGCCGAAGCCGTGCGCAACGGGCGGCGCGAGGAGTTCGGCCGCTTCGCGGCCTTTCGCGATCCGGCGGCACGCCGGGCGATCCCCGATCCGAACGCGCCGCAGACCTTCGCCGCCTCGAAGCTCGACCCCGACGAGCGTGCGATGTCGCCGCACCGCGAGCGGCTCGCGCTCGTCGGGCAGATGCTCGCCGTACGCCGTGCGAACCTGCGAACCATCGGCGCCCTCGCGCACGCCGGACGATGGGCGAGCGAAGGCCGCCGACTGAGCGTGCGTTGGCCGATCGATGCCTGCGGCCCGGCCGCCTCCGATGCCGCTGCGCTCGCATTGCATCTGAATTTCGGCGACGCCGACTCGATCCTCGACGCCGGAGCGTCCTTCGACCCATGGTTCGCGCACGAAGCGCGGCGCGGCGCCGACGGCGGCCTTTGGAAGCTGTCGCCCGGCGGCGTGCTGTACGGGAAGGACCGCGGCGGTGGGTGAGGCCACTGCGCGGCAGCGCCTGGAATGGCTGGCGCGGGCCTACGACGTCGATCCGTTCTACGAGGACATCTGGGGGCGGCGCCACGACCTCTCCGACGACGCGTTGCGCGCGCTGCTCGCCCAGCTCGGCGTCGCGGCCGACGGCGATGCGCAGGTGGGCCGCAGCCTCGCCGCGACGCACCCCCGCTACTGGAAGCGGCTGGCCGAGCCGGTCGTCGCGGTCACCCTTCCCGTCTCGCGAATCGGCCTGCTGCTGCGCGTACCGCGTACGGCGGCGTCGACACCGAGCGTCGAATGGCGGCTCTCGCCGGAGACCGGCCCGGTCCTCGAAGGGTCGATCGACGTCGATGCACTCGCGCTGCACGAGAGCACCGAGGTCGACGGCGTACGCCACGAGGCGCGCCGGCTCGAAATCGAGGTCGCTCCGCCGCCCGGCTATCACCGGCTCGACCTGCGGGTCGGCGCGACACAGGCCCGGGTACGGATCGTCGCCGCTCCGCCGCGCTGCTGCCTGCCGCCCGCGCTGCACGGCCAAACGCGCGTCTGGGGCTGGGCCGTGCAGCTGTACGCGCTGCGGTCCGCACGCAACTGGGGCGTCGGCGACTTCACCGACCTGCTCGGACTGGTCGACATCGCGTGCGCCCACGGCGCGAGCGCGATCGGCCTGAACCCGCTGCACGCGCGCTTCGCGCACGATCCGGCGCACGCGAGCCCCTATGCGCCGTCGTCGCGGTTGTGGCTCGATGCGCTGGCGATCGACGTCGAGGCGGTCGACGGATTCGACGACGCGCAGGACGTCCGGGCGATCGTGCGCGCCGAGCCGTTCCGCGCGCGACTCGCCGCGCTGCGCGAGGCGGCGCTCGTCGACTTCCCCGCCGTCGCGGCCTTGAAGCACGAAGCGCTTCGCGCGCTCTACGCGCATTTCCGCCGCACCGAGCTGGCGCGCGACACCCCGCTCGCGCACGCGTTTCGCGCGTTCCAGGCGCGCGAGGGGCGCGCGCTGCGACGCCATGCGCTGTTCGAGGCGCTGCAGGCGCGCTTCCATGCGCAGAACCCGTCGATCGGCGGGTGGCAGGCGTGGCCGGCGGACTTTCGCGATGCCGATTCCGAATCGGTGCGTCGCTTCGAGTCGGCGCACGTCGAAGCCGTCGAGTACCACGAGTACCTGCAGTGGCAGGCCGACCGGCAACTGGCCCGCGCGGCGGCCCGCTGCAGCGAGCGCGGCCTGCCGATCGGCCTGTATCTGGATCTCGCCGTTTCGGTCGATCGCGCCGGCTCCGATGCGTGGTCCTTCCAGCCGTGCTACGCACCGCGGGCGAGCGTCGGCGCGCCGCCCGACGAATTCAACTTGCTCGGACAGGACTGGGGACTGCCGCCCTTCGTACCCGAGGCGCTGCGCGAGCATGGGCACGAACCCTTCGTGCGGGCGCTGCGCGCGAACATGCGCCACGCGGGCGCGCTGCGGATAGACCACGTGATGGCGCTGATGCGGCTGTACTGGGTGCCTCCGGGTGCCGACGCGCGCCGCGGCGGCTACGTGCGCTACCCGCTGGACGAACTGCTCGCGATCGTCGCGCTGGAGAGCCACCGGAATCGCTGCCTCGTCATCGGCGAGGACCTCGGCACCGTGCCGCCGGAGGTGCGCGACGCGCTCGCCCGCGCTCGCGTGCTGTCGTACCGGCCGCTGTACTTCGAGCGCACCGCATCGGGCGACTTCCTCCCGCCGGCCGCGTATCCGCGGGACGCATTGGTGTCGATCGGCACGCACGACCTGCCGACGCTCGCCGGATGGTGGAGCGGACACGATCTGCGCGTGCGCGCGGCGGCTGGGCTGTTCCCCGACGACGAGACGCTGCGCGCGCAGACGCAGTCGCGCGCGCAGGACCGCTCGCGCCTGGCCGCCGCGCTGATCCGGGCGGGCGCGCTGTCCGATCGCCACGACCCCGAAACGGTCGCCGCCGCACCGTTGACGCCCGAGCTCGTCGACGCGGCACACCGATACCTCGCGGCGACTCCGTCGCGCCTGATGATGGTCCAGCCCGAGGACTGGCTCGGCGTCGTCGACCAGGCCAACCTGCCCGGCACCACCGATGCGCATCCGAATTGGCGCCGCCGCCTGCCGGTCGATCTCGACACGCTCGGACGCGACCCTGCCACCGCACGACTGGCGAAGGTGATCGGCGCGCTGCGCGAATCGCCCCGCCCCGCCGGCCCGCGCGCGCCGGGCTCGGGGGCGCGCATTCCGCGCTCGACGTATCGCCTGCAACTGCAGCGCACGTTCGGATTCGCCGACGCGCTGCGCGCCCTGCCCTACCTCGAGCGTCTCGGCGTGGGCGACCTCTACTGCTCGCCGATCCTCACCGCGCGCTCCGGCAGCACCCACGGCTACGACATCGTCGACTACGGCGCCCTCGACCCCGCCCTCGGCGATCTCGCGGACTACCGCGCCTTCACCGATCGCCTGCGCGAGCTCGGCATGGGCCACGTCTTCGACATGGTCCCCCACCACATGGGGATCGCCGGCGGCGAGAATTCGCGCTGGGAGGAGGTGCTCGAGGACGGGATGGCGTCGATCTACGCCGAGTGGTTCGACATCGAGTGGCACCCGCAGCGGGCGAGCATGGACGGGCGTGTCCTCTTGCCGCTCCTCGATCGCCACTTCGCCCAAGCGCTCGAGGACGGCGAGATCGGGGTC
>DATGRE010000313.1:0-13348 GCA_035303885.1 Zeimonas sp.
GAGATCGCCCGATTGATCCAGGAGTTCCTTCTTTGACGCACGGCCGTAGCGCGCACGCCCGATCCGCGCCGCCCATCCTCGACGCCGACCTGCACAGCCATTCCCGCGTTTCCGACGGAACGCTCGCTCCCGCCGATCTCGCGCGCCTCGCCCACGAGCGGGGCGTCGACCTGTTCGCGCTGACCGATCACGATCACGTGGGCGGAATCGCCGAGGCGCGCCGCGAAGCGCAGCGACTCGAGATGGCTTTCGTCGCCGGCGTGGAGATTTCGGTGAGCTGGGGCGCGGAAACCGTGCACGTCGTCGGGCTGCGCATCGACGTCGACCATCCTGCGCTCGTCGCGGGTCTTGCGGCCACCCGCAGCGGGCGCGATGCGCGTGCGCGCGAAATGGGCGAGAAGCTCGCGGCCGCCGGCATCGAGGGCGCCTACGAAGGCGCGCTTCGCCATGTGTCGAATCCGGCGATGGTCGGCCGCACGCACTTCGCGCGCTTCCTCGTCGAGCAGGGTGTTTGCGGCGACCTGCGCGAGGTGTTCCGCCGCTACCTGGTCGAAGGCAAGCCCGGCTTCGTTCCGCACCGCTGGGCGTCGCTGCGCGACGCGGTCGGCTGGATCGTCGATGCCGGCGGCGTCGCGGTGCTCGCGCATCCGGCGCGCTATCGGCTCGGTGCAACGGCGCTCGATGCGCTGATCGGCGAGTTCCGCGCCCTGGGCGGCCGGGGCATCGAGGTCGTCTGCGCTTCGCACGCACCCGAGGACCAGCGTCGCTTCGCGACGATCGCCGCCCGGCACGGCCTGCTCGCCTCGCGCGGCGCCGACTTTCACGGACCGGGCGAGAACCGGGTCGAGTTCGGGCGCCTGCCGCCGCTGCCCGACGGGCTCGTCCCCGTATGGCGCGACTGGCCCGAAGCATGGCAGGCCGAGGCGTTGCGGCATACTGCGCTGCGGGCATGACGCAGCGTCTCGAGATCCACCCGACGAATCCGCAGCGGCGGCTGCTCTTTCGTGCCGCGGAAGCGCTGCGCGACGGCGGCCTCGTCGCGATGCCGACCGACGCCTGCTACGTGCTCGCTTGCCGCCTCGGCGACCGGGAAGCGGTCGAGCGCCTGCGTGCGATCCGCGGGCTCGACGCACGACACCTGCTCACGCTGATGTGTCGCGACCTCTCGGAGCTCTCCACCTACGCGCGCGTCGACAACTCGCAGTACCGCTTTCTGCGCGAGTGGACGCCCGGTCCGTACACCTTCGTGCTCGATGCCACGCGCGAGGTGCCGCGGCGCCTGTGGCACCCGTCGCGCAAGACGATCGGCCTGCGCGTGCCCGACTCGCCGATCGCGCAGGGGGTGCTCGAGGCGCATGGTGAGCCGGTGTTGTGCTCGAGCCTGATCCTGCCGGGAGAGGACGATCCGTTGAACGAATCCGACGAGGTGCTTGCGCGACTGTCGAGTCGCGTCGATCTCGTCATCGACGGCGGAGCGCAGGGATTCGAGCCGACGACGGTCGTCGATCTCACCGGAAGCGAGCCGGTCGTCGTGCGCGTCGGCCGCGGCGACATCGTCGCCGGAATGGCGCCACCCGAGACCTCGACGTTGCGCGTGCGCTTCTGACCGGTCGACCGGATCGCTGCGGACCCGCTGCTACAATCGTCGCCATGGAACCGAGCCTGCCCCAGCTGGTGGCGGTGTATGCGATCCCGGTGATCCTCGCCATCACGCTGCACGAGGCGGCTCATGCGTTCGTCGCCGCTCGCCTGGGCGACCGAACCGCGCAGCAGCTCGGGCGCATGACGATCAATCCGCTGCGCCACATCGATCCGGTCGGTACGCTGCTCGTTCCGGCGCTGATCCTGCTCGCGAGCAAGGCCTTCGGCGGCACGCTGCTCTTCGGCTGGGCCAAGCCGGTGCCGATCATCCAGTCGAATCTTCGTTCGCCCCGCCGCGACATGGGCATCGTCGCGGCGGCCGGTCCGGGCGCGAACATCCTGATGGCGCTCGCCTGGGGACTGCTGCTCAAGGTGCTGCTCGTCGGCGGCATCGACAGCGCGTTCCTCGTTCGCATGGCGGTGGCCGGCGTGCTCGTGAACCTCGCGCTTGCGGTGCTCAACCTCGTGCCGATCCCGCCGCTGGACGGCGGACGCATCGTCGCGAGCCTGCTGCCCGATGCGCTCGCCAACACGTATTCGCGGATCGAGCCGTGGGGCATCTTCCTGCTGCTCGTGCTGCTCGCCACCGGCGCGCTCGGGGGGTTGCTCGTTCCGCTGATCGACTACGGGGTCGAGCTCGTGTCGGCGGTGCTGGCGCTCGACGCCTGATCGTCGTTCCACCTGCGCGCACCGCGGCGGTGCGCGCAAAGGCGTGGGCCGTCGGTCGCGGGCGCGCCTGTGCGCAGCCGAGAAGCGCAGCAGCGCCGGCGCGAGCGCGAAACGCGCGTCGCAATCACTCTCGCCGCGTCTGTTCGAGCGAAGCGCGCGCAGCGCGCGCAGCGAGTTACGCGGCGCCAGCCGGCGCTGTGAGCATCACAGGGCACCCCCCGCGAAGCGGGGGGCTGCGCACTCAAGCGCCCGCGACCGACGGCCCACGCCTTTGCGCGAGACGTCGGTTGTGTTCGACGATCCAGTTGCGTGCGTGCGTGGTTGTCGTTCTGCATTACAGAAAAAAGGAAAAGCGGTGCGTCTGGTGGTCGCGTGTTGTGCGTTCGTGCATTCGTGCGTGCGGGCGCGTGGTGCGCAAGCGGGCGCGAGGGGCAGCGGGCGGGCGGCGGCGCGATTTCTGCGGCGCCGAGCAGCGCAGCCTCGGGGTCGGCGCGCGAAGCGCGCATCGTCCTCATTCTCGCGGCGTCTGTTCGAGCGGAGTGCGCGAAGCGCACGCAGCGAGTTACGCCGCGCTACCCCGAGGCGAGCAGCGCAGGGCAGTCGGCGCGCAGCGCCGACCGCCGCAGCTATCGCGCCGGCGCCCGCCCGCTGCCCCTCGCGTCCGCTTGCGCGCCACGCGCGCGCACGCACGAACGCACACCCGCTTCGGCGCGCGGCCGCCTGGCGCGGGCGCGCCATGGCCTTCACGCTTCGCGCGGTGCGACCGAGTCGGCGTCGTGCACGAGGTGCATGCGGCGCAGCGTGGGCAGGGCCTCGAGGAACTCGGCGAGCTCGGCGAAGGGAAGCGGTTCGCTGATCAGCGTTCCCTGCACCTGGTCGCAGTCGAGCGTCCGCAGCTCGCGCAGCTCGGCCGCCGTCTCGACGCCCTCGGCCATCGCCTGCATGCCGAGCTTGGCCGCCATGGCGGTGATCGCCTGCACGATCGCCGCGTTGCCGCGGTCCTCGGGCAGGTTCTCGACGAAGGCGCGATCGATCTTCAGGCCGTCGACCGGCAGGTTCTTCAGGTACGACAGCGAGGCGTAGCCGGTGCCGAAGTTGTCGATGATCACCCGTACGCCGAGCCGCCGCAGCTCGCCGATCAGCATCACGGTGCGCTCGGGGTTCTCGATGAACGCGCTCTCGGTCAGCTCCAGGCGCAGCAGCCGCGGCGGGAAGCGGCGCTCGAGCATCGACTCGTTCAGCGCCGCCAGGAAGCCGTCCTCGGAAAGCTGGCGCGCCGACACGTTGACCGAGACGGCGACCTCCGGATACGCGTCGATGCCGAGCCGCACGCGGTCGTCGAGCGCGCGACGAATCGTCCACAGTCCGATCTCGCGGATCGCGTGGCTCTGCTCGGCCGCGGGCAGGAACTGGTCGGGCATCAGCAGGCCGCGCGTGGGATGGCGCCAGCGCATCAGGCCTTCGAAGCCGACGACGCGCCGCTCGCCGATGTTCATGATCGGCTGGTAGTGCAGGTCGATCTCGCCGCGCAGGATCGCCTGCGGCAGCTCGGCGACCAGTTGCAGCTGCTCGGCGCGCAGGTCGGAGACGCCGCCGGCGAAGAACTGCACGTCGTTTCGCCCGGCGGACTTCACCTGGTACATCGCTGCGTCGGCGCAGCGGATCAGCGATTGCGCGTCGGCCGCATCCTCGGGCGCGAACGCGACGCCGATGCTCGCGGACAGGAAGTAGGCGCGGTTCGAAAGCACGAGCGGGCGCTCGATCGATGCGAGGATCGTCCGGGCGAGTCGCTCGACCTCGTCGCGCGTGCCGGGCGGCGAGAGCAGTGCGACGAACTCGTCGCCGCCCATGCGGCCGACGACGTTGCGGGCGCCCACCGCCTCGTTCAGGCGGCGCGCCACCTCGATCAGCGCCTGGTCGCCTGCGCTGTGGCCGAGCGTGTCGTTGATCAGCTTGTAGCGGTCGAGGTCGACGTAGAGCAGTGCGGCACGCTGACCGGCGCGCAGCCGCGCGTCGAGCTGCTGCAGCAGGTGCGCGCGATTCGGCAGCCCGGTGAGCGCATCGTGCAGCGAGGCGTAGGTGAGCCGGCGCTCGGCGGCCTGCCGCTGCAGGTACAGCGACAGCGTTCGCGACAGCATGTCGGCCACTTCGCGCAGGAAGGACTCGCCGCGGAACGCCACCGGCGCGAGGAACAGCAGCAGGCTCGACGGCCGTCCGTGCTCGTCGCGCAGGACGGCGACGAAGGCGGCGTTCGCGCCGATCGCCCGCGTGTGATAGCGCGCGACGAACGACGGATACGAGGCGAGATCGGTGACCCACCCGTCGCGTCCCTGGCGCCAGCATTGCTCCTCGATGCCGCCCTCGTCGAGCGGGATCTCGTCGGGCAGCGCGGCGATCGCCCGGGTGAACGCCGGGTAGCCCCAGCGCTCGCGTGCGTGCAGGCCGCGCCCGGCGCGCGCCAGGTGCACGCCGCCGATCCAGCCGAGCTTTCCGCAGACCGTGATCAGGATCGCGGTGATGACGCGCTGCGGCTCGGTCTGCTCGCGCATGATCGCGGCGACGTCGCCCTCGAGCTCGAGCAGCATGCGCTGCTGCTTCTCGCGCGTGATGTCGCGTCCTACGCCGCGGTAGCCGATGAACTGCCCGGAATCGTCGTAGACCGGGTGGCCGCTGAGCGACAGATGGCGCACGTTGCCCTGCGCGTCGATCTGGCTGAACTCGAAATTCTCGAAGGGCTTGTGCGCCTCGCAGATCGCACGATGCGTCTCCCAGTCGGGCGACAGGAAGTCGTTCTCCGGGATCTCCCAGCGGCGCCGGCCGAGCATCGTGCGCGCCCAGCTGCCGAGGACGGCGTCGATCGAATCGGACAGGAACGAAACGCGGTGCTGCGCGTCGGTTTCCCAGATCCAGTCCGAGCTCAGGTGCGTCAGGTCGCGGAACTTCGCTTCGCTCGCCGCGAGCTGCTGCTGCATCGCGCGCATCCCGGTGATGTCCTGGACGATGCCCGTCATTCGTACGAGTTCGCCGCGTGCGTCGTATTCGGGGTGGCCGAGGCTGCGCACCCAGATCACTTCGCGGTTCGGCCGCATCCAGCGGAACTCGACGCGCACCTCGCGTCCGGCCTTGATCGCCCGGCGATGCGCTTCGCGCCAGCGCTCCTGGTCGGCCGGGTGGATGTGCGCGAGCAACGTCTTCGGCGCGGGCACGCCCGACGCGGGGTCGATGCCGAACAGGCGGAACGCCCCTTCGCTCCAGTGCAGCGTGTTCGCCTGCAGGTCGTGGATCCACGAGCCGAGGCCCGCGAGGCGCTCGACGTCGTTCTGTCGCTTGGCGGAACGAAGCCACGCGTCGGCGCCGTTCGACGGCGGTGCGGAGGACCTTCGCCGCACCAGGGCCAGCACGAGGGCGCTTCCGGCGGCCGCGAGCGCCGCGAGGCCGCACGCGGCGGCGATGGTCGATCGAGCCGCGCCGAAATACGCTACGCTCGCGGCGAGCGCGGCGGCCAGCACGGCGATCGATGCCGCGGCGAGTGCGATCGTCTCGCGGCGCGTCTGCGCGGTCCGTGCTGCGGGGGCGTCGCGAATGTCGCTCTCCTGGCCTGCGTGCTCGAGGTCGGCGCCACTGTATCCGAAGCGCGCCGGCGCAACGAGGAATTTGTCGTGTCCCAGTCCGAACCAGCGCACCGCACGCTTTCCGACGGATCGCCGTGGATCCTCCGCTGGCTCGACCGGATCCCCCGCGGCGCCTGCGTGCTCGATTTCGCCGCCGGCTCCGGGCGCCATGCGCGGGCCGCGGCCGCGCGCGGGCTGCGCGTGCTCGCCGTCGATCGCGACGAGGCGGCGCTCGCGCGCATCGTCGAATGCGACGGGGCTTCGGCGGACGCGGTCGGCGACCGCATCGAGCGGCGCGTCGCCGACCTGGAGAGCGGGCCGTGGCCCTTCGCCGCGCACGAGCGCTTCGATGCGGTGATCGTCGCGAACTACCTGTTCCGGCCGCGTTTCGCGCTGCTCGCGTCGCTGGTGGCCCGTGATGGGCTGCTCGTCTACGAAACCTTCGCGCAGGGCAACGAGCGCTTCGGCCGGCCGTCGAATCCGGCCTTCCTGCTCGCGCCCGGCGAGCTGATCGTGCGGGCGCAGCGTGCCGGCCTGAGGGTTCTCGAGTATCAGACCGGGATTGTCGAGCGGCCCTCGCCGGCGGCGATCCAGCGACTGTGCGCGGTCCGCGCACGCGGCGTCGAGGCGCTGTCGTCGCTCGGCTAGAATGTCTCGTTTTCCCAGCGACCGACCATCATGATCCGGGGCAGCATAGTCGCGATCGTCAGCCCGATGCACGAGGACGGCAGCCTCGATTTCGACAGCTATCGGCGTCTCATCGACTGGCACGTCGAGCAGGGCACGAAGGCGATCGCGGTCGTCGGCACCACCGGCGAATCGCCGACGGTCGACATGCAGGAGCACGCGACGCTGATCCGCGTCGCGGTCGAGCATGCCGCCGGACGCGTGCCGATCATCGCCGGTGCCGGTGGCAACTCCACGCGCGAGGCTATCGAGCTCAGCGAGTACGCGCGCAAGGCCGGGGCGACCGCGTCGCTACAGGTCGTGCCGTACTACAACAAGCCGACGCAGGACGGGCTCTATCGGCATTTCCGAACGGTGGCCGAAGCCGTCGACCTGCCGATGATCCTGTACAACGTGCCCGGCCGCACCGTTGCCGACATGAGCAACGAGACCGTGCTGCGGCTCGCCGAGGTGCCGGGCGTGGTCGGCCTGAAGGACGCCACCGGTGACATTCCGCGCGGCTCGGCGCTGCTCGCGCAGGCGCCGGCCGATTTCGCCGTCTACAGCGGCAACGACGACTCCGCGCTCGCGCTGATGGCGATGGGCGCGCACGGCGTGATCTCGGTCACCGCCAACGTCGCGCCCGCCCAGGTGGCGCGCATGTGCGACCTCGCCCTCGAGGGGCGCTGGTCCGAGGCGCTCGCGCTGAACCGGCAGCTGCTGCCGCTGCACCTCGACCTGTTCGTCGAGGCCAACCCGATTCCCGTGAAATGGGCACTGGCCGAGATCGGGCGCATGCCCCCGGGCATCCGCCTGCCGCTGACGCCCCTGTCTCCCGAACGCCGCGCCGTCGTGCGCGCGGCTCTCGAGCGCTCTGGAGTGATCACTTGACGATGACGAGAATGCCGACCGTCGCGCGCCGCGCGGCGGTCGCTTCGTTCTGCGCGCTGCTCGGCGCCTGCGGCCTCACCCAGAAGATCGACGAAGCGAACCGGATCGACTACCGGTCGTCGACCAAGCTGCCGTCGCTCGAGGTGCCCCCCGATCTGACGAAACCGCGCACGGACGGCCGCTTCACGATTCCCGACCGGGCGAGCAACGACCGCACGTGGTCCTCGTTCGAGCGCAACCGGGCGAGCCCGGCCACGAGGGATACGACGCAGGTGCTGCCGCAGGTCGCCGGCGCGCGCATCGTGCGCGACGGCGACCAGCGCTGGCTCGTCGTCGATCAGCCTCCCGACAAGGTGTGGCCGGTCGTACGCGATTTCTGGCGCGAATCGGGCTTCGTCGTGCAGACCGAATCGCCGCAGACCGGCGTGCTCGAAACCGACTGGGCGGAGAACCACGCGAAGCTCCCGCTCGACTTCATTCGCCGCACCATCGGCCGCACCTTCGACGCGCTGTACTCCACCGGCGAGCGCGACAAGTTCCGAACCCGCCTCGAGCGCGAACCGGATGGAAGCACGGCGGTCTACGTCACGCATCGCGGGATGATCGAGGTCTACACGTCGACCGCGGAGGAGCGCACCGTCTGGCAGCCCCGGCCGAGCGATCCCGAGCTCGAGGCGGAGTTCCTACGCCGCCTGATGCTGCGCTTCGTGCCCGACGCGGATTCGACGCAGCTCGCGCAGAACGGCGGCGGCGACGCCGCGCAACGCATCTCGCTGGTGAACAGCGGCGAGACGCAGCACCTCGAATTGCCCGAGGGCTTCGACCGCGCCTGGCGGCGTGTCGGCCTGGCGCTCGATCGCGGCGGCTTCACCGTCGAGGATCGCGACCGTTCGCAGGGCGTGTATTTCGTCCGCTACATCGATCCGGAGATCGAAGGCGGTCGCGCCGGCAAAAAACCCGGCTTCCTGTCGCGCCTGTTCGGCAGCGAAGCGCGCGCCGAAGCCAGCCCGCGCTTCCGGATCGAGGTGCGCGGCGAGGGCGATCGCAGCGTCGTCCAGGTGCGCGACCCGCAGGGCCAGCCCGTCGGCGAGGTCGACCGCAAGACCGTCGCACGCATCCTGTCGCTGCTGCAGGAGCAGATGAAGTAGCGCGGTGCGCTTCGCCAGCCTGGGCAGCGGCAGCGAGGGCAACGCGCTGCTCGTCGAGGGCGGCGACGCCGCCGGTTGCGTGCTGGTCGACTGCGGGTTCGGCGTGCGCGAAGTCGAGCGGCGCCTGCGCAGCCTCGGCCGCGAGCCGGCTGCGATCGACGCGATCCTCGTCACGCACGAGCACGGCGATCACATCGGCGGCGTCTTTCGTCTCGCGCAGCGCCACCGCATCCCGGTACACCTGACGCACGGCACGCTGCGCGCGGTCGCCGGCGTCCTTCCCGCAGGCTTCGACCGCGCCGCGCTGCTGCGCGTCTTCGATTCGTATGCCGGCTTCGAATGCGCGGGCCTGCGCATCGAGCCGGTACCGGTTCCCCACGACGCGCGCGAGCCCGTCCAGTACGTCGTCGACGACGGGCAGGTGCGGCTCGGCGTGCTGACCGATCTCGGTCACGGAAGCGCCCATGTCGTGCGCGCGCTCGCGCGGCTCGACGCGCTGGTGCTCGAGTGCAACCACGACCCCGCGCTGCTGGCGGCCAACCGGCGCTACCCGGCCGCGCTGAAGCGGCGCATCGCGGGACCGTGGGGCCACCTCGATAATGCCGAAGCGGCGCGCATCCTCGCCTCGATCGACCGCTCGCGGCTGCGCACGGTCGTCGCGGCCCACCTGAGCCGGCACAACAACCGGCCCGATCTCGCACGCGCCGCGCTGGCGTCGGTCTTCGACGACGATCCGACGCGGCTGCACGTCGCCGATCAGGACAGCGGCATCGACTGGATCACGCTCTGAAGGGTCGTCGCGCGGCGTACGGCGCTCGTGCGCCGCAACGCCGGCGTCCGATCGTCACGGCCGCGGCGGGTCCGCTCTCGACTGGGCTTCGTTCGCCGCCGCCAGCGCCCGCTTCGCGGCCGCCTTCGCTTCGTCGGCCGCGTTGCCGCTCGCCTGCACCGTGGTGTCGACCGCATTCGAGGCCGGCTCTTGGCTGCGGTCGGCATCGCCCGGCGTCGCCGTCTCGCGCGCCGCCACTGCCGCCTCCTCGGCGTCGTGTGCCGCCGCCGATGCCGCGTCGGCCGCGCGCTCCGCGGCCATCGGCGTCTCGCGATCCGCCGCTTCGTCGGCCAGAGCGGCTGCGCGCTCGGCGGCCGTGTCCGTCTCGTCCGCCGCGCGGCGTACGGCTTCCTGCTGCGCCCCGGCGTCCTGCGTCGGCCCGCCGCTGCGTTCGGCCTGCTCCGCGCGTTCCGATCGGGCCGCCTGGCGCGCGGCCTGCGCGGCTTCCTCGGCCATCAGCCCGGCTTCCTTCGCGGCGTCCGCGGCCTGGCGGGCCGCTTCGGCTGCCGTTCCCGGTTGCGTGCCGTCCTCCGCGTCGGGGCCGGGAGGGCCGAGGACGCTCAGGCTCGAGGCTGCCGACGGGTCCGGGCCGGCGCTGCCCGGGCGTCCCTCGTCGCCGGCGGCGGCCGAGGCCGCGTCCGAGCTGCCGGTCGAGGCCGGTCCCGGGGGCGGCGTCGTGTTCGTGAACGGGCCGGATGCTTCGCCGCTGGCGGCCGGCGGTGTTACGGGCGGCTCGGCGGTCCGGTCGCCGGCGTCACATCCGGCAATGGCGGCACCGACGAGGGCGGACAGGAGGAGGGGCTTGTACTGCATGTCTTCGTTTCCGCAAGGCTTCGATCGGCGCGTTGCGCCCGTTCCGTCGAGGGGCATTTCACATGCCTGGGCCGTGCGTCGCGCCTCCCCCGGGGCCGTCCGAGGCGCTGCACTACACTGCAGGCAACGCAGTCCAGGTCTTCGGGAGAGGGAGATGGAAACCGTCGTCGCGCGCGACCGCTGGGTGCGGGTGCGCTACCGGCTGTACGACGCGCAGGGCGACGCGATCGAGACCGGCGAACGCGAATGGACGTACCTGCACGGCGGCTACGGATCGGTGTTTCCCGGCATCGAGCAGGCGCTCGAGGGCGCATGCGCCGGTGAATCGAGAAGCGTGCGGCTCGAGCCCGACGATGCGTTCGGGGAGTACGACGCCTCGCTGGTCCAGCTCGCGCCGCGCGATCGTTTCCCCGAGGCGCTCGAGCGCGGGATGTCCTTCGAGGGCGTTCCCGGCGAAGGTTCGGACGGCCGTATCCACATCGTCACTGATTTCACCGACGACACCGTCGTGCTGGACGCGAACCATCCGCTGGCGGGAATGGCGCTGCGCTTCGACGTGCAGGTGCTCGAGGTGCGCGAGGCGAGCGAGGAGGAGATCGACGACGAGCGACGCCGCGCCGAAGCGGCGGACGCCGACGACGACGAGTCGTAGGGTCGCCGTCCCGCTCCTCAGCCCGCCGGCGTGATCGACGATGCCGGCGTGAACGCGTCCGAGTAGCAGGCGTCCTCGTGCAGTCCCTGCGCGACGAAGGCCGGCCGCGCGGCCTGCACCATGCGAACCGACCCGCACGCATAGACGGAGAACCCGCGCAGGTCGGGGAAGTCGGCGAGGATCGCCTCGTGCACGAAGCCGGTGCGCCCCGTCCACTCGTCCTCGGGCAGCGGTTCGGAAGTGACCGGCACGAAGCGGAAATTCGGGTGCTCGCGCTCCCAGGTGCGCGGCAGATCGACCAGGTACAGGTCGTGTGGGCGGCGCACGCCCCAGTAGAAGTACATCGGCCGTTCGATCCCCAGCCGGAAGGCCTGCTCGAGCAGGCTCTTCACCGGGGCGAAGCCGGTGGAGCCCGCCACGAAGATCAGCGGCTTGTCGCTCGGCTCGTGCAGCACGAACGAGCCGACCGGACCTTCGATCGTCAGTTCGTCACCCGGCTTCATCGATTCGAACACGTACGTGGTGAACCGGCCGCCGGGCATTCGGCGCACGTGGAGTTCGACGAGATCGGTGGCGCCCGAAGGGCTGGTGAACGAGTAGCTGCGCCGCGCGCCGTCCTCGAGGAGGATGTTCAGGTACTGGCCTGCCTCGTATTCGATCTTCTGCCCGCGTTGCAGCCGCAGGGCGACCAGCATCACGTCGTGCGCAAGCCGCTCGAGTCGCTCGACGACCGCCTGGTACTCGCGGATGCGAAGCGCCGCCGCGGCCGCCTCGCTTTCCTCGTACTCGAACTCGACGTCCGAGCGCGCGCGCGCGCAGCACAGCAGGATCCGTCCGGCGCGCCGCTCGTCCTCGGACAAGGCGGTCGGCTGGTATCCCGACATCTCGATCTCGCCACCGATCAGCGTCGCCTTGCAGACCCCACAGCCGCCCGAGCGGCATTCGTAGGGCAGCGGGATCTCGGCGCGCAGGCCGGCATCGAGCAGCGTCTCGCCGGCGCGCACCGGCGCGCGCTGGCGACCGGGATGCGCGATGAGCTCGAAGACCTTCGCCTGCCCGGCGCGGACCGGCGGCAGCCACGGAAGGGCGAGCAGCAGCAGCGTGACGCCGCCCACCAGGACCCACAGCTTGATTGGGTCCCACGAGTAGATCAGCGGGTATGCGACGAGGTAGAACCAGTCGAACGAGAGCGTGAGCGGCACCGTGCCGAGGTCGGCAGGCGCCTGGCTGACCACCGGCACGACGAGCGACATCACGAGCAGCATCGCCACGGTGGCGATCGCCAGCGGCCGCGGCGGCACCTGCGAGGCGCGCGGCACGCGCTGTGTGTGCACCCACAGTGCGAGCAGCACGACCAGCGGGATGCCGATGTGCAGGAACGACAGCAGCGAGAACAGCCGGTCGGTGACCGCCTCGGGCGTGATGAAGTTGCGCGTGAGGATGCCGTTGAACACCGGCAGCGCGTCGAGCCATTCGGTGGTGGCGATGATGACGAACTGCGAAAGCTGGTCCCACGGCAGCATGAATCCGTTCACGCCCGAGGCGTAGACGAGCCACATCACGAAGACGCCGCTCACCCATGAGAACGCGCGGAAGCTGCGGTACCGGTCGAACGAGAAGTGCCGCAGCATGTGCAGCATCATCGTGAGCACCATCGCGTCGGACGCGTAGCGGTGCACGCTGCGTAGGATCCCGCCGGCGAACCACTGGCCGTGGGTGATCGACTCCATCGACGCGTAGGTCTTCTCGATGCCGGTCTCGTAGAACGCATACAGGTACAGACCGCTCGCGACCACGAGCCAGAACATCCAGAAGCTGATGGCGCCGAGGTAGTAGAACGGGTTGAGCCGGTCGCCGAAGACCCGGTTGGCGACCGCTTCGGCAGCGAGGAAGAGGCGCTGCAGCAGCGACTGGATGCGTTTGAGCAAGGGACCCTCCGTGAGCGGCCGTCGGGGGCGGCGGCGGATCGCAACGTAAACGACAACGGCGCCGTGTTGCAATGATCGCGGCGCCGTCCTCGCTTGCATTCCGTTTATTGTCGCCCGGACGCCGCAGCCGCGGGTCCGTCGCGTCCTGGGCCTATTCGAATGCGTGGCGTTCGTGGCAAGTTGCGCCGGAGGCTGTCGAACGCTTGATCCCGGTCAATGCGGGGAGCCCGGGGGAGCAACCATGATGCCCGCGTCAAACCTCGAGGACGAAGACGACCATGGCCGACCAAGACGTCTCCCAAGTTGCGCCTCCACAAGAACCGGAAGAGCGCGTCCCGGTGTTACAGCAGGTCCTCGACAATCCGTTCCTGCTGCTCTTCCTCGGCGTGGTGATGCCGACCGTCCTCTACATCCTCTGGGGTGTGATGGAGATCGCGGGCATCCCGGTCACGCCGCTCGCGCAGTGAACCGCGCAAGGAGACCGGCATGAGCGCAATTCT
>DATGRE010000314.1:0-7116 GCA_035303885.1 Zeimonas sp.
AAGGAGACACGATGACCCGTCGATCGCTGCAACGCGCGTTGGCCTGCGCCGCTCTCGCGACCGCTCCGCTGGTCGTTCCGGTGCAGGCCGCCGCCCAGGAGACGATCCGCTTCGGCGCACCGTTGCCGCTCACCGGTGCCCTCGCGCCCGAGGCCCTGAAACAGCAGCAGGGCTACGACCTCTGGGCCGAGCAGGTCAACAAGGCCGGCGGCATCGACGTCGGCGGCAAGAAGATGAAGGTGGAGATCGTCTACACCGACTACCAGTCGAACACGCCGCGCGCGGTGCAGGCCGCCGAGCGTCTGATCACGCAGGAGAAGGTGCATTTCCTGTTCTCGCCCTTCGGCTCGGGCGCCGCGAAGGCGGCGAGCACGGTCAGCGAGAAATACAAGGTGCCGACGATCGCGTCGACCGCGTCGTCGTCGCAGGTGTACGACCAGGGCTACAAGTACCTGTTCGGCACCTTCACGCCGAACGACACGCTGACGACGCCGCTGACGCAGATCGTCAAGCAGAAGGCGCCCGAGGTGAAGCGCGTGGCGATCATCGCGCGCAACGACCTCTTCCCGCTGGCGATCGCCCAGGAGATGGAGAAGTCGGCGAAGGCGAACGGCCTCGAGGTCGTGATGTTCGAGAAATACGCGATCAACACGATGGACCACTCGTCGGCGCTCGCGCAGGTCAAGGCGACCAAGGCCGACTGGATCTTCGCCACCGGCTACATCAACGACCTGGTGCTGATCCGCAAGCAGATGACCGACCAGCGCGTCTCCGCTGCAGTGGTCACGATGATCGCCGGGCCCGCCTACCAGGAGTTCATCGACGCGACCGGCGCCGGCGCCGAGAACATCAGCAGCGCCGCGTGGTGGCACCCCGCCGTGCGCTACCAGGGCACGGACATCTTCGGCACCGCCGAGAACTACGTGAAGCTGTTCCGCGAGAAGTACAACGCCACGCCCGACTACGCACAGGCGTCGTCGTCGGTTTCCGGCGCGCTGTTCCAGATGGCGATCGAGAAGGTCGGCTCGCTCGACCGCGACAAGGTCCGCGACGCGCTCGCGGAGATGGACGTGATGACTTTCTGGGGACCGGTGCGCTTCGGCCCCACCGGGCAGATCAACTCGCTCGAGCCGCCCGTGTTCCAGATCCAGGGCGGCCAGGCGATCGTCGTGCATCCGCCCGAGATCAAGCAGGGCGAGCTGAAGCTCGGCGTCGGCCAGCAGCAGTGAGCCGCGTGGCCGCGCATCGGTAAAGACGGAGCCGGCGGCCGGCGGCGCGACCGGCGAGCGGCGACACGCGGCACGGGCGCCCGCCCGTGCCCGCGGCTCGACGCGCCTCGCCCGCCCCGCCGCTTCGCTGCGCTCCGTTCGGTGCGGCCGCACCCCGCCCTTCGCCCTACCCGGCGCATCCGATGTTCCTGCAGATTCTCGTCAACGGTGTCGTGCTCGGCTGCCTGTACGCGTGCATCGCGGCCGGCTTCTCGCTCGTCTGGGGCGTGCTCAACGTGATCAACCTGATGCACGGATCGTTCATCGTGCTCGGTTCGTATCTCGCGTGGGGCGCGTACCACTCGATCGGCTTCAGTCCGTGGGTGACGCTGGCGATCGCCGCGCCGCTGTTCTACGCGGTGGGCTACGCGGTGCAGCGCGGCGTGCTCAACCGCGTGATGGCCGCGCCGGTGCTCGTCACGCTGACGCTCACGTTCGGCATGGACCTGATCCTGAACAACGCGATGATCCTCGCGTTCAAGGCCGACTACCGCAAGCTGATGCTCGACCCGCCGCTGGGCACGCTGGCGTTCGGATCGGTGGTCGTGCCCGTCGACCGGCTGGTGGCCACGGCGTTCGCGCTCGTGCTCACCGGCGCGCTCTACGTGCTGCTGCGCAAGTCGCGGATGGGGCGCGCGATCATCGCGGTGCGGCTCGACCGCGACGCGGCACGGCTGATGGGGGTCGACGTGCCGTCGACCTACGCCGCCGCCTTCGGGCTCGGCGCGGCGATGGCGGGCTGCGCCGGCGTGCTGCTCGCGATGATCTTTCCGATCTCGCCGCTGTCGTCGCTCCCCTATCTCGGCAAGGCCTTCGTCGTCTGCGTGCTCGGCGGCCTGGGCAGCGTGCCCGGCGCGGTGCTCGGCGGCCTCGTGCTCGGCCTCGTCGAGAGCTTCGGCGCCATGGCGTTCGGCCCCGAGCACGCGGTGACGCTGTCGTTCGCGCTGCTGATCGCCTTCCTGATCTTCCGGCCCCAGGGCCTGCTCGGCAAGCGGGGTTTCGAATGAGCCGTCACGCGAAACTCGCCCTCGTCGTCGCTCTCGTCGCGCTCGCGGCCCTGCCGTGGATCGGCGAGGCCTATGCGCTGCGCCTCGGCACGGTCGCCTGCATGTACGCGGTGCTCGCCGTGTCGTGGAACGTCATCGGCGGCATGGCCGGCTATCCGTCCTTCGCCACCGCAGCCTTCTTCGGCCTGGGCGCCTACACCGGCGGCGTCCTGCTGTCGAAGGGCACGCCGCTCGCGCTCGCGATCGGCGCCGCCGGCAGCGTCGCGTTCGCCGTAGCGATGCTGCTCGGCTGGGTGCTGCTCCGGCTGCGCGGACACTATTTCGCGATCGCGAGTCTGGCGGTGGCGGAAGTGCTGCGCGAGCTGACCAATTCGGCCACCGATCTCACGGGCGGCGGAATGGGACTGAACATCCCGCTGGACCTCGGTAGCGGCAACGTCGCCGACGAGGCCACGTTCTTCTTCCTGGCGATGTGGGCGCTGCTGCTCGTCGCCGTGCTCGTCGTGTTTGCCGTGGAGCGTTCGCGGCTCGGCTTCGGCCTGGCCTGCATCCGGCAGAACGAGGCCGCGGCCGACATGATCGGCGTGAACGCCACGCTGTACAAGGCGCTCGCTTTCGCGCTGTCGGGGCTGTTCGTCGCGATGGCCGGAACGCTGTACGCCGGCTGGGTGCACTACATCGAACCGCCCGACGTCTACGACGTGCTGTTCTCGGTCAAGCCGATCGTGATGGTGCTGCTCGGCGGACTCGGCTCGACCGTCGGCGCGGTCATCGGCGCCTTCGTGTTCCTCGGCATCGAGGAATTCGTCTGGAGCAACTGGCTGCAGGTGCACAGCGGCGTGCTCGGGTTCCTGATTGTCGCGCTGCTGCTGTTCCTGCCGCACGGGCTGATCTCGATCCGCCACCGGCTGCGCCGCGCGCCCGACGCCGCGCCGGCCGGGATGATCCGCGAGGCGAGCCATGGCTGAGCTTCTGCGTCTCGAATCCGTGTCGCGGCGCTTCGGCGGCCTGCACGCGCTCGACGACGTCACGCTGTCGATCGGCGCCGGCGAGGTGCTCGGACTGATCGGTCCGAACGGCGCCGGCAAGACGACGCTGGTGAACGTGATCACCGGCGTGCACCGCGCGAGCAGCGGACGCGTCGTCTTCGAGGGTCGCGACATCACCCGCCTGCGTCCGTACCAGACCGCGCGCGCCGGGCTGGCGCGCACTTTCCAGGTCGTGCAGCCGTTCCCCGAGCTCTCGGTGCTCGACAACGTGCGCGCGGCGGCGCTGTTCTCGGCCAACAGCGCGATGCGCGAAGCGCAGCGCGTCGCCGAGGAGCAGCTCGCCTTCGTCGGGCTCGGCGAGTTCGCGTCGATGCCCGCGGCCAACCTCACGCTGGCGATGCGCAAGCGGCTCGAGCTGGCCAAGGCGCTCGCGATGCGCCCGAAGCTGCTGTTCCTGGACGAGGTGAACGCCGGCCTGAACTCGGCCGAGATCGAGCAGGCGATGGCGCTGATCCGCCGCATTGCCGACTCCGGCGTGACGATCGTCCTGATCGAGCACCTGATGAAGGTCGTGCTGTCGGTGTCCTCGCGCGTCGTCGTTTTGCACAACGGTGCGCTGATCGCCGACGGCCCACCGGCACAGGTCGTCTCGGATCCCCACGTCGTCGAAGCCTATCTCGGCAAGAAGTACGCGCAGCGCGCGATGGAGGCGGCGCAATGAACGCGATCGACGAGGTGCTGCGCACGCCCGGCGAGGACGGGCGCACGCCCGGGCAGCGGGGGCGCGAGCTGCTGCGCATCGAAGGGCTGCAGTCGGGCTACGGCCCGGTCACCGTCCTGTGGGACATCGATCTTTCCGTGCGCGAGGGCGAGATCACCGCGCTGATCGGCTCGAACGGCGCGGGCAAGTCGACGCTGATGCGCACGATCTCCGGGCTCGTCCCCGTGCGCGCCGGGCGCATGCTGTGGCAGGGCGCCGACGTGACCGGCGGCGACCCCGCCGCCGTGCTGCGGCTCGGCATCGCGCACGTGCCGGAAGGGCGACGCCTGTTCAGCGCGATGAGCGTCGAGGAGAACCTGCTGATGGGCGCGTATCTGCGCCGCCCCGGCGCCGGCGACGTCGATCGCGATCTCGAGCGCGTCTACTCGATCTTCCCGAAGCTGAAGGAGCGCCGCCGGCAGGCGGCGGGCACGCTGTCGGGCGGCGAGCAGCAGATGTGCGCGATCGGGCGCGGCCTGATGAGCGCGCCGCGCCTGCTGATGATCGACGAGCTCTCGCTGGGGCTGTCGCCGCTGCTCGTCGAGCAGCTCGTCGAGGCGCTGCAGTCGCTGAATCGCGAAGGGTTGACGATTCTCGTCGTCGAGCAGGACGTCGTCGCCGCACTCGAGGTCTCGTCGAACGCCTACGTGATGGACACCGGCCGCGTCACGCAGCACGGCGCGAGCGACGCCCTGCTCGCCGACCCGGCGGTGCGTCGCGCCTATCTCGGCGCACTCGCCGACTGAGGCGCGATCGGTCGGCCGCTCGGGTTCGTTTTTCCGGTTCGCTCTCTCCCGGTCCGGCCGCCGTCGCCGGGCCGGCCTTGTTTCAACGGATGGCTCTCACATTCCTGGAGGTGCATGCATGAGCACGAAGATCCTCGCCGCCGGCGGCTACCGTTACATCTCCGCCGTCTCGCAGTACTCGGCGGGGGTGGCCGCGGAGCCCGGATTCCGAATCGAGCGCGTTCGCTTCTCGCGCGTGGTCCCGCTGCGTGAAGGCTTCGAGCGCATCGAGCGGCATCTCGCGTCGCTGGGGCGTCCGAACACCGCGTTCTGCGCATGCGAGCTGCGCTCGCCGGCGCCGTTCACCGAGGCGGGATTCCGCGAGTTCAACGAGATCTACACCGGCACGCTGAAGCGCTGGGAGATCATCGGCGAGGACAATCCGGTGGCGCGCAGCAACGTCTGTCCCGAGCTCGACCCGCCGTCCGAGCCCGGCTTCTTCGCGTTCAGCTACACGGTGCCCGAAGCCGACGCGGCGCCGACCTTCGTCGTCGCCGGCAGCGCCGAGGCGCCGGAGGGCAAGGGCGACTATCGGGAGAATGCGATCGCGCGCGACGACGTCTCGCCCGAGGGCATCCGCACGAAGGCGCGCTGGGTGCTCGGCGAGATGGAGAACCGCATGCGGGCGCTGGGCTTCGACTGGAGCGCGACGACCGCGACGCAGGTGTACACGGTGCACGACATCCATCCGTTCCTCGGCGAGGAGCTGGTGCGCCGCGGCGCGATGCGCGCGGGGGTCACCTGGCACTACAACCGTCCGCCGGTCGTCGGCCTCGAGTACGAGATGGACTGCCGCGGCGTGTCCGTCGAGCGCGTGCTCGTCGTCTGAGAAGGGAGAACGCGATGAAGCTGCTTCGATTCGGCCCGCCGGGCAGGGAGAAGCCCGGACTGCTCGATGCCTCGGGACGCGTGCGCGACCTCTCCGCGCACGTGGCCGACATCGATCTGCGCGTACTCGACGATGCGCGCCTGGACGAGCTGCGGCGCATCGATCCGTCGACGCTGCCCGAGGCGTCGCACGCCGTGCGCATCGGACCGTGCGTGGCGCCGATCGGCAAGATCGTCTGCGTGGGCCTGAACTACTCGGATCACGCCGCCGAGAGCAACATGCCGGTGCCCACCGAGCCGATCCTGTTCCTGAAGCCGTCGAGCGCGGTCTGCGGGCCGTACGACAACGTCGAGATCCCGCGCGACTCGAAGAAGACCGACTGGGAGGTCGAGCTCGGCGTGGTCATCGGGCGGCGCGCGAAGTACGTGAGCGAGAGCGCCGCGCTCGAGCATGTTGCGGGCTACTGCATCGTGAACGACGTCTCCGAGCGCGAGTTCCAGCTCGAGCGCCAGGGCCAGTGGGACAAGGGCAAGGGACACGACACCTTCGCGCCGGTCGGCCCCTGGCTGGTCACGCGCGACGAGATCCCCGATCCGAACGCACTCGCGATGTGGCTCGAGGTCAACGGGCACCGCTACCAGAACGGCAGCACGAAGACGATGGTCTTCGGCGTGCGCACGCTGGTCTCGTACATCTCGCGCTTCATGACGCTCGAGCCGGGCGACATCATCGCCACCGGCACGCCGCCCGGCGTGGGCATGGGACAGAAGCCGCCGGTGTTCCTGAAGCCCGGCGACGTGATGACGCTGGGCATCGAGGGCCTGGGCGAGCAGCGCCAGCGCTGCATCCCGGGCTGAACGCGGGAGAAATTCCGGTGCCCGCTACCGCTGCATCCGGTGTTCGGGATCCTCGCGCTGCGCCGAGCGGATCAGCGCCCGGCGCACGCTCTCGACGTGGTCGCGCATCAGCAGTTCCGCGCGTCCCGCTTCGCGGCACAGGATCGCTTCGTAGATCCGGTGATGGTCGTCGTGCCGCCGCCGCACGTCGTGGTACTCGAACGCGATCACGTTCCGGTACGACGAGGGCGCGACCTGCTGCGACATCCGCAGCATGTCGCCGAGCATGCGCGAGCGCCCCGCCAGGTACACCGCATGGTGGATGCGGAAGTTGATCGCCCCGTAGGCGATGCGGTCGTCGGGCTCGAGCCACCCGCGCGCGAGCAGCCGGTCGCCGTCGCGCAGCGCCTGCTCGATCGTGCGCTGCGCATCCACGTCCAGGCCGAGTTGCGCGGCGCGCCGCGCGGCCAGTCCCTCGAGCACCGCCCGGATCTCGTAGGCCTGCAGCGTCTCGGCGGTGTCGAAGGCGCGCACCGAGTAGCCGCGGCGCGGCGCGTGGTCGAGCAGCCCGTCGGCGGCGAGCGCCTGCAGCGCGGTGCGAATCGGCGTGCGCGAGACGCCGAGCCGCGCGGACAGGCGCTC
>DATGRE010000315.1:0-7351 GCA_035303885.1 Zeimonas sp.
CGGGCAGCGAAGCCATCGCCGCCGCCTCGATGCGGCGGATCGCGGCGCTGCGCAGCAGTTCGCTCATGTTTCGGCCGTCGTCCTTCGTCTTCGCCGTCGGGCGCGTCAGCCCACGCCCTTCATCTGCGCGGGAAGCCAGAAGACGATCTGCGGGAACGCGTAGATCAGCAGCACCGCGATCACCATCAGTGCGAACATCGGTGCGGTCTGCCACGCGATCCACGTGAGTTGCCGTCCGGTCATGCCCTGCAGCACGAACAGGTTGAAGCCCACGGGCGGAGTGATCTGCGCCATCTCGACGACGAGCACGACGAAGATGCCGAACCACAGCAGGTCGATGCCGGCGGCGGTGACCGTCGGCAGGATCACGCCCATCGTCAGCACGACCATCGAGATGCCGTCGAGGAAGCAGCCGAGCACGAGGTAGAACACGGCGAGCGCCACGATCAGCTGGAAGCGCGTCAGGCCGAGCGACGCGATCCATTCGGCGAGATTGCGCGGCAGCCCCATGTAGCCCATCGCCAGCGTGAGGAAGGCCGCGCCGGCGAGGATCAGCGCGATCATGCAGTACAGGCGCGTGGCGCCGAGCAGCGACTGGACGAAGGTGCGCGCATCGAGCGCGCCCTGCGCGAACGACAGCAGCAGCGCACCGACCACCCCGAGCGCCGCCGCCTCGGTGGCGGTGGCGATGCCGGAGTAGATCGCGCCGAGCACGGCGAGGATCAGCAGCGCCACCGGGATCAGGTGGCGCGACCGCCACAGCTTCTCGCGCAGCGGCAGATGGGTGTCGGCCTGCGGCACGCGCTGAGGGTTCAGCAGCGCCCAGACGACGATGTAGCCCATGAACAGGATCGCGAGCAGGACGCCGGGGAGGATGCCGGCGACGAAGAGCCGTGCGATCGAGACGTCGGCCGCCACCCCGTAGACGATCATGATGATCGACGGCGGAATGAGCAGCCCGAGCGTGCCGGCACCGGCGAGCGTCCCGACGACCATGCCGTCGGGGTAGCCGCGCTGGCCGAGCTCGGGCAGCGTCATCTTGCCGATCGTCGCGCAGGTGGCCGCCGACGACCCCGAGACGGCGGCGAAGATCGCGCAGCCGGCGATGTTCGTGTGCAGCAGGCGCCCGGGCAGCCGGTTCATCCACGGCGCCAGTCCCTGGAACATGTCGGCCGACAGCCGCGTGCGAAACAGGATCTCGCCCATCCAGATGAACAGCGGCAGCGCGGTGAGCGTCCAGCTCGAAGCCGTTCCCCAGATCGTGATCGCCATCGCGTCGCCGGCCGGGCGCGACGAGAAGATCTCCATCCCGATCCAGGCGATCCCGAACAGTGCGAGCCCGATCCACAGGCCCGAGCCGAGCAGCAGGAACAGCGCGAGGATCAGCAGCGACGCGATCGCGAGGTCGCTCATCGCGTCCTCCGGCCGGCGGGCGATCCGGCACGCGCGCGCGAGGTGCGTACGTCGGAGTCGCTCATTCGTTGCGCAGCGGCTCGGCCTCGGCCGGCGCCACGGACGACTGTCCGCGCAGCTCGTGGACGAGCCGGTCGACGAAGGCGACGGCGAAGATCAGGGCGCCGACCGCCATCGGCAGCTGCGGAATCCACAGCGGCATCGCGTCGCTCGCCGTGGAGATGTCGTTGAAGGCGTATGACTGCCAGGCGAGGCGAACGCTGTACCAGGCGAACAGTGCCGCCAGCAGCACGGCGAGCACGACCGAGAACAGCTCGAGCACGCGCCGGGTGCGCGCGCCGACCAGCGTGAGGACCAGCGTGACGCGGATGTGCTCGTTGCGGCGCAGCGTGTGCGCGAGTGCGAGGAAGCCGGCGGCGGCCATCAGATAGCCCGCGTACGCATCGGTGCCCGGCACGTAGAAGCCGAACTGCCGTCCGGCGATCGCCAGCAGCACCATGACGAGCAGGCCGATCATCGACGCCGCCGCGAGCCAGGCGGCGGCGTCGTACAGCCGGTCGAGCGCAGCGCGCATCGCGTGCTTCCGCGCCGGCGCGCCTCGCTACTTGCGATAGGCGTCGAGGATCGCCTTGCCGTCGGCGCCGGTCTTCTTGAGCCAGTCTTCGACCAGCGCGTCGCCGACCTTCTCGAACTCGGCGACCATCTTCTCGCTCGGCTTGAGCACGTTCATCCCGTGCTTCGCGAGCTGCTCGAGGTACCAGGCGGTCTTCTCCTGCGAGATCCTCCAGCCGCGATCCTCGGCCTCGGCCGCGGCCTTCAGCAGCGCGTCCTGCACCGGCTTGTCGAGCTTGTCGAAGGCCGACTGGTTGACGATCACGGCGTTCTTCGGCAGCCACGCCTGCGTGTCGTAGAAATACTTGATGTGCTCGTAGGCCTTCGAGTCGTAGCCGGTGGAGCTCGACGTGATGAACGACTCGACGGCGCCGCTGGCCATCGCCTGCGACAGCTCGGCGGCCTGGATCGTCACCGGCTGCGCGCCGAACATCTCGGCGATCTTCGCGGTGGCGGCGTTGTACGAGCGGAACTTCACGCCCTTTAGGTCGCTCGCCGCCTCGAGCGGCTTGCTCGAGTACAGCCCCTGCGGCGGCCAGGCGACCGTGTAGAGCAGCTTCATGCCCTGCGCGGCGAGCAGCTTCTCGAGCGCGGGACGCGAGGCGCGGTCGAGCTCGCGCGCCGCGTCGTAGCTCGTGGCCACGAACGGAAGCACGTCGACGCCGTACAGCGGGTTCTCGTTCGAGTAGTTCGACAGCAGGATCTCGCCGATCTGCGCCTGGTTCGTCTGCACTGCACGCTTGATCTCGGGCGCCTTGAACAGGGACGCGTTCGCGTGCACGGTGATCTTCAGCTTGCCGCCGGTCGCCTGGTCGACGTCCGCGGCGAACTGCATCAGGTTCTCGGTGTGGAAATTGCTCGCCGGATACGCGGCCGGCAGATCCCACTTCACCTGCGCGACGGCGGCCGGCGATGCGATGCCCAGCACCGCGGCGGCGGACAGGACGGGTACGAGTTTCATGTTGCCTCCGGTTCTGGTTCGGTCCGGTTCGTTTCCGGTTCGTTCTGGTTCGTTCTTGTGACGATCTTCGCATGCGCCGGCCGCCTTCGCTCGATTGCGCGCACGGCATGCGGAGCTTAGGAAGTTGTGCGATAAATTGTCAACGTAACGTGCACGTTTCGGAGATGTTGCATGGCAGCACGCCCCAAGCCCGCCGAATCGCGCAGCCGCGAGCCGCTGCGCATCCTGTCGTCCGCGCACCTGGCCGAGGGCGACTGGGGGGAGCTGTCCGAGTTCGAGTTCGGGCTGATCGTCGCCGCGCACGCCTTCGATCGCTGGGCCGTGCGCTGCATGGCCGCGGCCGGCATGCCCGACCTGACGATCACCGACGTGCTCGTGCTGCACCATGTGCATCACCGCAACAAGGGCAAGAAGCTCGCCGACATCTGCTTCACGCTCAACTACGAGGACGCGCACGTGGTCGCCTACGCGCTGCGCAAGCTCGCCGGCCTGGGCCTGGTGCGCGGCGAGAAGGTCGGCAAGGAGGTATTCCACTCGACGACGCCCGAGGGCGCGGCCCTTGTCGAACACTACCGCGAGGTGCGCGAGCGCTGCCTGGTCGCCTCGGTCCCGGAACGGCTGGGCGGAGCCGCCGGACAGCGTTCGACGGCTTCCGCGGCGACCGACGGGCGCGAGGAGCTGGCGCATCTGGCACGCGTGTTGCGCACGCTCTCGGGGCTGTACGACCAGGCCGCGCGTGCGGCCGCTTCGCTGTGAGGACGCCATGAGCCGCTGGCAGTTCTGGATCGACCGCGGAGGCACCTTCACCGACGTCGTCGGCCGCCGTCCCGACGGCACGCTCGCCACCGCGAAGCTGCTCTCGGAGAACCCGGGGCAGTACGAGGACGCCGCGGTCGAGGGCATCCGCCGGATGCTCGGTCTCGGCCGCGACGAGCCGATCGGCCCCGATCGCGTCGAGGTGGTGAAGATGGGCACGACCGTGGCGACCAACGCGCTGCTCGAGCGGACCGGAGAGCCGCTGCTGCTCGCGGTCACCCGCGGGTTCCGCGACGCGCTGCGCATCGCCTACCAGAACCGGCCGAAGCTCTTCGAGCGGCAGATCGTGCTGCCCGAGATGCTCTATCGCGAGGTGGTCGAGATCGACGAGCGCATAGGCGCCGACGGCCGCGTCGTGCGCGCGCTCGACGAGACGGGGGCGCGCGCCGCGTTCTCGGCGGCCTTCGCGCGCGGGCTGCGGGCGATCGCGATCGTGCTGATGCACGGCTATCGTCATTCCGCGCACGAGGAGCGGCTCGCCGCGATCGCGCGCGAGATCGGATTCACGCAGATCTCGGTGTCGCACCGCGTCTCTCCGCTGATCAAGTTCGTCGGCCGCGGCGACACCACCGTCGTCGACGCGTACCTGTCGCCGGTGCTGCGCCGCTACGTCGACCGCGTCGCCCGCGCGATGCCCGGGGTGCGCCTGCAGTTCATGCAGTCCAACGGCGGCCTGACCGACGCGCACGCGTTCCAGGGCAAGGACTCGATCCTCTCGGGCCCGGCCGGCGGCATCGTCGGCATGGCGCGCGTGAGCACGACGGCCGGCTTCGAGCGCGTCATCGGCTTCGACATGGGCGGCACGTCGACCGACGTCTCGCATTTCGCCGGCGAGTTCGAGCGCGAGTTCGACACGCTGGTGGCCGGCGTGCGCATGCGTGCGCCGATGATGAGCATCCACACGGTCGCCGCCGGCGGCGGCTCGATCCTGCATTTCGACGGCGCGCGCATGCGCGTCGGGCCCGACTCGGCCGGGGCGGACCCGGGTCCGGCCTGCTATCGCAAGGGCGGGCCGCTCACCGTCACCGACGCGAACGTGATGCTCGGGCGCATCCAGCCGGCGTTCTTTCCGCGCGTCTTCGGCCCGCGCGCCGACGAGCCGCTCGACGCCGACGTCGTGCGCGAGAAGTTCGCCGAGCTCGCCGAGCGCGTGTCGCGCGAGACCGGGCGCCCGATCGGCGCGGAAGCGCTCGCGCAGGGCTTCCTCGACATCGCGGTCGCGAACATGGCGAACGCGATCAAGAAGATCTCGGTGCAGCGCGGCTACGACATCACGCGTTACACGCTGACCACCTTCGGCGGCGCCGGCGGCCAGCATGCGTGCCGCGTCGCCGACGCGCTCGCGATGCCGAGCGTCCTGGTGCACCCGCTCGCCGGCGTGCTGTCGGCGTACGGAATGGGCCTGGCCGAGCCGGTGGCGATGCGCGAGCAGTCGATCGAGCGGCGGCTCGACGACGAGGGCCTCGCGGCCGCGCGCGAGCGTCTCGACGCGCTCGAGCGTGCCGCGCGCGAGGAGCTGCGCGCGCAGGGCGAGGGCGACGCGACGCTGCGCGTGGCGCGGCGCGTGATGCTGCGCTACGAGGGCACCGATACGGCGCTGCCGGTGCCGTGGGGCGACGCGGACGCGATGCGCACGGCCTTCGAGAACGCGTACCGGCAGCGCTTCGCGTTCCTGCTGCCCGGGCGCGCGCTCGTCCTCGAATCGGCGGTGGTCGAGGCGGCGGGCGTCGCCGGAGGCGGCGCATCGGTCGCACCGTCGAAGACCCGCACGGAACCGCTCGAGGCGCGCAAGCAGGTGCGCGTCTTCGTCGACGGCGAGTGGCGCGATGCGCCGCTCTACGACCGGGAGCGCCTGGTCGCCGGCGACACGATCGACGGAACCGCCGTCGTCGTCGAGGCGAACGCGACCACGGTCGTCGAGCCGGGCTGGCGTGCCCGGATGACGCCGCTCGGCGATCTCGTGCTCGAGCGCCACATGCCGCGGCCGCGCCGCGTCGCCGTCGGTACCTATGCCGACCCGGTCCTGCTGGATATCTTCAACAACCTGTTTATGTCGATCGCCGATCAGATGGGCTACCGGCTGCAGAACACCGCGCAATCGGTGAACATCAAGGAGCGGCTCGACTTCTCGTGCGCGATCTTCGATCCGCAGGGGCATCTCGTCGCCAACGCGCCGCACATGCCCGTGCATCTCGGCTCGATGGGCGCGAGCGTGCGCGCGGTGATCGAAGCGCATCGCGCGCAGAGTCCGCTCGCCCCGGGTGACGTCTACGTGCTCAACGACCCCTACGCCGGCGGCACGCACCTGCCGGACATCACGGTGATCACCCCGGTGTTCGATGCCGGCGGCCGCGAGATCCTCTTCTTCGTCGGTTCGCGCGGGCATCACGCCGATGTCGGCGGCAAGACGCCGGGCTCGATGCCGCCGGACAGCGTGCACATCGACGAGGAGGGCGTGCTGCTCACCGATTTCCAGTTGGTGCGCGGCGGGCGGATGCGCGAGGACGAGCTGCGCGAGGCGCTGCGCTCGGCGCGTTTCCCGGCGCGCAATCCGGAGCAGAACCTCGCGGACCTGCGCGCGCAGATCGCGGCCAACGAGAAGGGGCGCGAGGAACTGACGAAGATGGTGGCGCAGTTCGGCCTCGACGTCGTGCACGCGTACATGCGGCACGTGCAGGACAACGCCGAGGAATCGGTGCGGCGCGTGATCGGCGCGCTGCGCGACGGCGCCTTCGAGGTGCCGCTGGACAACGGCGCGGTCATCCGCGTGCGAATCGCGGTGGACCGCGAGACCCGCTCGGCGGTCGTCGATTTCGCCGGGACCTCCGCCGAGCAGCCGAACAACTTCAACGCGCCGCTCGCGGTGACGATGGCCGCGGTGCTCTACGTGTTCCGCACGCTCGTCGACGACGACATCCCGATGAACGACGGCTGCCTGAAGCCGATCGAGGTGCGCGTTCCGGAGGGCTCGATGCTCAATCCGCGCTATCCGTCGGCGGTGGTCGCCGGCAACGTCGAGACCTCGCAGTGCATCACGAACTGCCTGTACGGCGCGCTCGGCGTGATGGCGTCGGGGCCGCCGACGATGAACAACTTCACGTTCGGCAACGAGCGCTACCAGTACTACGAGACGATCTCCGGCGGATCGGGCGCGGGCGGCCGCTTCGACGAGGAAGGGCGCCTCGTCGGCGGCTTCGACGGCACGTCGGTCGTGCAGACGCACATGACGAACTCGCGTCTCACCGATCCGGAGATCCTCGAGACGCGCTACCCGGTGCGGCTCGAGAGCTTCGAGATCCGCGCCGGATCGGGCGGAGCGGGGCGCTGGCGCGGCGGCGACGGAGCGGTGCGGCGCGTGCGCTTCCTCGAGCCGATGACCGCGTCGATCCTCGCCAACGGCCGCGTGCATCCGGCCTTCGGCATGGCCGGCGGCGCCTCGGGTGCGCCGGGCGCCGACTACGTCGAGCGTGCCGACGGCCGCGCCGAGCGGCTGCGGCACGCCGATTCGGCGCAGCTCGACGCGGGCGACGCGTTCGTCGTCGAGACGCC
>DATGRE010000316.1:0-4677 GCA_035303885.1 Zeimonas sp.
GCCGTGTTCGACGGATCTCCCGACGTGAACCACTGCGCGATCGTCGCCGGGAACAGGATGATCGACGACGCGAAGATCGGCGGGATCACGCCCGACATGTTCAGCTTCAGCGGCAGGTGCGAGCTCTGCCCGCCGTAAACGCGGTTGCCGACCTGACGCTTGGCGTAGTTCACCGTGATCTTGCGCTGCCCGCGCTCGACGAACACGCAGAAGGCGGTGACGGCGACGACCAGCACGACGATGATCAGCGCGATGAATGCGCTCATCGCTCCGGTGCGGATCAGCTCGCCCATGCCGCCGATCGCGCTCGGCAGCCCGGCGACGATCCCGGCGAAGATGATGATCGAGATGCCGTTGCCCAGGCCCCGCTCCGTGATCTGCTCGCCGAGCCACATCAGGAACATCGTTCCGGTGACCAGCGAGACGACCGCCGTGAAGCGGAACGCCGGACCCGGATCGATGACGAGCCCGGGCTGCGCCTCGATCGCGATCGCGATGCCGATCGCCTGGAAGGTCGCCAGCCCCAGCGTGAACCAGCGCGTGTACTTCGTGATCTCGCGCCGGCCCGCCTCGCCTTCCTTCTTCTTCGCCTCGAGCGTGGGCACGACGACCGCGAGCAGCTGCATGATGATCGATGCCGAGATGTACGGCATGATCCCGAGCGCGAACACGGTGAAGCGCGACAGCGCGCCGCCCGAGAACAGGTTGAACATCCCGAGGATGCCGCCCTGCTGGCCCTGGAACAGCTGCGCAAGCTGATCGGGGTCGATGCCGGGCACCGGGATGTGCGCGCCGACCCGGTAGACGACGAGCGCGAGCAGCAGGAACCAGAGCCTGCGCTTCAGGTCGCCGAACTTGCCCGACTTGATCAGCGTTGCCGGATTGGTTGCCACCGTGCTGCCCGAACCCTTTTCCTGCCTGCGTTGCGAAAGCCGTCGCGCGCTCAGGCGACCGAGCCGCCGGCGGCTTCGATCGCTTCCTTCGCGCCCTTCGTCGCCGCGACTCCGGTGAGCGTCACCTTGCGGGTGAGCGCGCCCGAGCGGAACACCTTCGCGCCGCGTGCGAGCTGCGGGACGACGCCCGCCGCCTTCAGCGTGAGCAGGTCGACCTCGGCGGCGTCGAGCTTCTCGAGGTCGGACAGCCGCACCTGGGCGACGTCGTCGCGCGTCCTCGAGGTGAAGCCGCGCTTCGGCAGCCGCCGCTGCAGCGGCATCTGCCCGCCCTCGAAGCCGAGCTTGTGGAAGCCGCCCGAACGCGACTTCTGTCCCTTGTGTCCACGGCCGCCGGTCTTGCCCAGCCCCGAGCCGATGCCGCGTCCGACGCGCTTGCCCGCGGGCCGGCTGCCCGGCGCCGGCTTCAGTTCATTCAGTTTCATCCCTGCACCTTCACCAGGTACGAGACCCTGTCGATCATGCCGCGCACCGCCGGCGTGTCCTCGAGCTCGCGCGTCTGGTTCAGCTTCTTCAGGCCGAGCCCGAGCACCGTGGCCTTGTGCGATCCGCGCGTGCCGATCGGGCTGCGTACCAGGGTGACCTTCACCGTTTTCTTGGCCATTGCCTCTTCCCTGCCCCCGCGCTCGCTCAGCCGAGGATTTCCTCGACCGACTTGCCGCGCTTGGCGGCGATCTCGGCCGGCGTGTTCAGGTTGCGCAGCGCATCGAGCGTGGCGCGAACCATGTTGTATGGGTTCGACGAACCATGGCTCTTGGCCACGACGTTCGCGACGCCCATCACCTCGAAGATCGCGCGCATCGGGCCGCCGGCGATGATGCCGGTGCCTTCGGGCGCGGGCTTGAGCATGACCTTCGCCGCACCGTGCCGGCCCTCGACCTGGTGGTGCAGCGTGCCGCTGCGCAGCGGGATCTTCACCAGCTTGCGCCGCGCCTCGTCCATCGCCTTCTGGACGGCGACGGGAACCTCGCGCGCCTTGCCCTTGCCCATGCCGATGCGTCCATCGCCGTCGCCGACGACGGTGAGCGCGGCGAAACCGAGGATGCGACCGCCCTTGACGACCTTGGTCACCCGGTTCACGGCGATCATCTTCTCCCGCAACCCGTCGTCGCGCTCCTCGCCCAACTTACCGCCGATCTTGGCCTGGATCTTTGCCATCTTCGAATCCTCAGAACTGCAGGCCGGCTTCGCGCGCCGCCTCGGCGAGCGCCTTCACGCGGCCGTGGAAGCGGTAGCCGGCGCGATCGAACGCGACCCGGTCGATGCCGGCGGCGAGCGCCTTCTCCGCGATGCGCTTGCCCACCAGCGCGGCCGCGCCGACGTTGCCGCCGCGGCCCGACTGCCCGGCGAGCTGGTTGCGCAGGTCCTGCTCGAGCGTCGACGCGCTCACCAGCACCTTGTTGCCCGTCTCGTCGACGATGCTCGCGTAAATGTGCGAGTTCGTGCGGTGCACCGTCAGTCGGCGAGCGCGCAGCTCGCGGATCTTCAGCCGGGTCTGGCGCGCCCGACGCAGGCGCGGTTGTTTCTTGTCCATCGCTCGGATTCCGTCCGTTGCCGTCAGCTCGACCGTTACTTCTTCTTGACTTCCTTCAGCACCACGCGCTCGTCGGCATAGCGCACGCCCTTGCCCTTGTACGGCTCGGGCTCGCGGTAGCCGCGGATGTCGGCGGCGACCTGGCCGACGACCTGCTTGTCGGCGCCCTTGATCACCAGCTCGGTGGGCGTGGGCGTCTCGGCCTTCACCCCGGTGGGCAGCGCGTGCACGACCGGGTGCGAGAATCCCAGCGAGAGATTCACCGCGTTGCCCTGCACCTGCGCGCGAAAGCCCGTGCCGACCAGCTGCAGCCGCTTCTCGAAGCCCTTCGAGACGCCCTCCACCATGTTCGCCACCAGCGAGCGGTACGTTCCGCTCAGCGCCTTGGCGTCCGTGCTCTCGTCGGCGGGCTCGAAGACCAGGTTCTCGCCGTCGCGCGCGACGCGCACGAGCGGGCGGATGCGCTGCTCGAGCGTGCCGAGCGGTCCCCGGACCGCCACGCGCTCCGGCTCGATGGTGACCTCGACGCCGGCCGGAACCGGAATCGGGCTCTTGCCTACTCGGGACATTTTCTGCGTTCCTCCCGCCTCAGGCCACGTAGCCGATGACTTCGCCACCGACGCCGTTCGCCCGGGCATGCCGGTCGGTCATGACGCCGCGTGACGTGGTGACGATCGCCACGCCGAGGCCGTTCATCACCTGCGGCAGCGCATCGCGGCCGCGATACACGCGCAGGCCCGGGCGCGAGACGCGCTCGAGCCGCTCGATGACCGGGCGGCCGGCGTAGTACTTCAGGCGCACCTCGAGCTGGTTCTTCGGGCTTTCGCCGGTGACGGCGAAGTCTTCGATGTAGCCCTCGTCCTTCAGCACCTTCGCGATCGCCACTTTCAGCTTGGACGACGGCATCGATACCGTCTGCTTCTCGACGCGCTGCGCGTTGCGGATGCGCGTGAACATGTCGGCGACCGGATCGCTCATGCTCATGATGAATTCCCTCGTTGCTCGCTCGTTGCCCGCTCGGTTCTGGCCTGCCGGACGCGCCGGCCTACCAGCTCGCCTTCACCAGGCCCGGCACCTCGCCGCGCATCGCGACCTCGCGAAGCTTGTTGCGGCCCAGGCCGAACTTGCGGAAGGTGCCGCGCGGGCGACCCGTGATCGCGCAGCGATTGCGCAGCCGCGTCGGGCTGGAGTCGCGCGGCAGCGCCTGCAGCTTCAGGCGCGCCTGGTAGCGCTCCTCTTCGCTGAGCGACTGGTCTGCGATGATCGCCTGCAGCGCCTTGCGCTTGGCGGCGTACTTGCGGACGGTTTCCTGACGCTTCAGGTCACGGTTGATCAGAGCGAGTTTTGCCACTGTGTCGTTTTCCTGCTCGGTTCCGTTGCTCGGCGCGATGGCCGGTTCTGCGTTGCCTGCCGTCGCGCGCTTCAGGCGCGGAACGGGAAGCGGAACGCCGCGAGAAGCGCCTTCGCCTCGTCGTCGGTCTTCGCGTTGGTGGTGATCGAGATGTCGAGCCCACGCAGCGCGTCGACCTTGTCGTACTCGATCTCGGGGAAGATGATCTGCTCCTTCACGCCGAGGCTGTAGTTGCCGCGGCCGTCGAAGGCCTTCGCCGAGACGCCGCGAAAGTCGCGCACGCGCGGCAGCGCGATCGTGATCAGCCGGTCGAGGAACTCGTACATCCTCCGGCCGCGCAGCGTGACCATGCAGCCGATCGGATAGCCGGCGCGGATCTTGAAGCCGGCGATCGCCTTGCGCGCCTTGGTCACGACGACCTTCTGCCCGGAAATCTTCGTGAGGTCGGCGCTGGCGTTCTCGAGCACCTTGCGGTCGGCCACGGCCTCGCCCACGCCCATGTTCAGCGTGATCTTCGTGATGCGCGGCACCTCCATCACCGACCGGTAGCCGAACTTCTCCATCAGCTCCGGCACCACCTTTTCCCGATACTGCTCCTGCATCCGAGCCATCGTGTTCCCTCTATCCCATCCGAGGAGAGAAGCGCAGCGGGAAGGCTTTTTCCCTTCCCCCTTCTCCCTTCCCCCTTCTCTAGGCGTTCACCATCTCGCCGTTCGACTTGAAGAAGCGCACGCGCCGCCCGTCCTCGAGCGTCTTCACGCCGACGCGGTCGCCCTTGCCCGTTGCCGGGTTCCAGAGCATCAGGTTCGACTGGTCGATCGGCATCGACTTGTCGACGATGC
>DATGRE010000317.1:0-9903 GCA_035303885.1 Zeimonas sp.
TCTACGGCTACGACCTGAAACTGCTGCGCGAAACCGACATGACCGAGGCCGCGCCCGGGGAGAAGGGTGTGCTGACCATCGCGCCGCCGCTGCCGCCGGGCTGCATGAGCACGGTGTGGGGCGACGACGAGCGCTTCGTCGGCACCTATTTCAAGGGCTTCAAGGACGAGCTCATCTACTCGACCTTCGACTGGGGCATCCGCGACAAGGACGGCTACTATTTCATTCTCGGACGCACCGACGACGTGATCAACGTCGCCGGGCACCGCCTCGGCACGCGCGAGATCGAGGAGACGCTGTCGAGCCACGCGGCGGTGGCCGAATGCGCGGTCGTCGGCGTGTCCGACGCGCTGAAAGGGCAGGTCGCCACCGCGTTCGTCGTGCTGAAGGATCCGTCGAAGGGCGCAGACCCGAATGCGCGGCTGGCGCTAGAGGGCGAGCTGATGAGCACGGTTGATCGCCGGCTCGGCGCGATCGCCCGGCCGAACCGCGTGCACTTCGTCTCGATGCTGCCGAAGACGCGGTCCGGCAAGGTGCTGCGCCGCTCGATCCAGGCGCTGTGCGAGCGCCGCGACCCGGGCGATCTCACGACGATCGAGGATCCGGGCGCGCTCGAGCAGATCCGGGAGGCGGTCGGCTCGGCGGCCGCCTGAGGCGGCGTGTCGCCGGCCGAGCTCGTGCTCGCCGCACGGCGCGGCGCCGAGCTCCTGCTGCTGCCGCCGGCCGCGCCGCTGCTGCTGATCGCCGTCGGCCTGGCGTGGTCGGTGCGGCGCGCGCGCGCCGGACGCGTGCTCGCGACGATCGGACTGGTGCTGGCCGTGCTCACGTCGTCGCAGGTCGTCGGGCAGTGGCTGATCGGCTTCGTCGAGCGCAATGCGGGAGCGGCGCTGGATGCCGATGCGCTGCGCGCATCGCTCGCGCGTCCCGATGCACCGAGTGCGATCGTGATCCTCGGCGGCGGCTCGCGCTTCGATCCGCGCGAGCGCCCCGACCCCGAGCGGCCGAATCCGCGCACCACCGAGCGCGTGCTGCACGGGGCGTGGGTGGCGCGCGTCACCGGCTTGCCGGTGCTCGTGAGCGGCGGCGCCTTGCGACGCGAGCGCACGCCGGAGGCAAGGCTGATGCGTCGGATGCTCGAGCGGCGCCTGGCCGTGCCGGTACGATGGATCGAGGATCGCTCGCGCGATACCGAGGGCAACGCCCGTGAATCGGCGAGATTGCTGTTGCCGGCGGGGCACCGGCGGGTGCTGCTCGTCACGCACGCGTATCACATGCCGCGTGCGCTCGCGGCGTTCCGGCGTGCCGGCTTCGATCCGGTGGGGGTTCCGCACGGGTTCCTGGGCACACCGAATCCGGCGACGGTGCACGGCTGGCTGCCCAGCGCGCAGGGAGCGAACGTCAACTGGCTGGCCGCGCACGAAGCCGTCGGCGGCCTGTGGTACCGATTGCGAAGCGCGCTCTCGAGCGCGCCGCCGATCGCGCATCTGCCCGCGCGATCGTCCGGTTCGCGCGCAGCGCGATCGGCGGATGACCCGGGTGCAACGAAAGGAGGAACGCTGCCATGAACACGAAACCGATGTTGACGGCGGCCGACGCGCGCACGATCGGCGAAGCGGCGTGCGCCGAGGCGCTGCGCAACGCGTGGGCGGTATCGATCGCCGTGGTGGACGACGGCGGACATCTGCTGTGGCTGCAGCGACTGGACGACGCGGCGCCGATCTCGGCGTACATCTGCCAGGAGAAGGCGCGCACCGCGGCCCTCGGCCGGCGCGAGTCCCGCGTCTACGAGGAGAGCATCAACGGCGGCCGCTTCGCGTTCCTGTCGGCGCCGAAGCTCGAGGGCATGCTCGAAGGCGGCCTTCCGGTGCTCGTCGATGGGCAGTGCGTCGGTGCCGTGGGCGTTTCCGGCGTGAAATCGAGCGACGACGTGCGGATCGCCCGGGCCGGCATCGCGGCCTTCGAGATTTCGATCGCCCCGCGCTAGCGACAGCCGGCGCGCCGCGCTCTCAGGCAGCTTCCGGTTCGGCCGGCGTGGTCAGCGACTGCGCGATCTGATAGAGCCCCTCGAGCACCAGGTGCTCGTGGTAGGTGAAGTCGATCGTCAGCCGCGGCCCGAGCGTGCGTGCCGCGCCGCCCGACAGGATGCAGCGCAGGTCGGGATGGTGCCGCTTGTGCAGGAAATAGAGTCGCTCGACCGCGCCCGCCTGGGCGTGCGCGCAGCCGGTGGCGATCGCGTCGACGGTCTGGCGCGGATAGTCGACGTACTCGCCCTGCGCGTCGGGCAGCGTCGCCGTGTTCTGATGCAGCGCGCGCACCATCAGCCCGAGCCCCGGCATGATGCCGCCGCCGAGGAAGCGCCCATCCGCGGTGAGCAGGTCCATCGTCGTCGCCGTGCCGCAGACGACGACGAGCGCCGCACGCTCGCCGATCAGCGCGCGTGCGCCGATCATCGCCGCCCAGCGGTCGCAGCCGAGCGCGGCCGGATTCAGATAGCCGTTCTTCACGCCGCACTGCTCGGCGCGCGAGACGATCCAGTGCGCCTCGGGCGTGTCGGGCCAGACCTCGAGCGCGCGCAGCACCGGATTGACGACCGCCGTGCCGGCCACGTTGGAGATCACGACCGCCTCGGGCACCGGCTGGCGCTGCCACTCCTTCTTGACCATCGGGATCTCCTCGAGCAGCACGCGCCCCGAGGCGATCGCGCGCTCGTGCGCCAGTGCTCGGGCACCCGGCGCCGCGCGTGAATACGTTCCCCACTTGAGGAACGTGTTGCCGATGTCGATGAGCAGATAGGCCATGAGGGAGCGCGCGGTGCGCGGGGCAGCAGGAGCGGGGTGCGGCGACGGCTACGGCACGGCGGGCGGCGGCGGCGACGGCGGGCAACGGCTGTGCGGTGGCGGCTCGGTGCGGTGGCGCGACGGACGGATCCGGCGACGCGTGCCGAGCGAACCCGGCTGCGCTACCGGACGCTCACCGGGATCTTGCCGATCCGCGCCTGCCATTCGCGCGGCCCCGTCTCGTGCACCGAGGTGCCGCTTGCGTCGACCGCGACGGTCACCGGCATGTCCTGCACCTCGAATTCGTAGATCGCCTCCATGCCGAGATCCTCGAAGGCGAGCACGCGCGCCTTGCGGATCGATTTCGAGACGAGGTAGGCCGCGCCGCCCACCGCCATCAGGTACGCGGCCTTGTGGCGGCGGATCGCGTCGATCGCCACCGGCCCGCGCTCGGCCTTTCCGATCATCGCGACGAGTCCGGTCTGCGCGAGCATCGTCTCGGTGAACTTGTCCATCCGCGTCGAGGTCGTCGGACCCGCCGGGCCCACCACCTCGTCGCGCACCGGATCGACGGGCCCGACGTAATAGATCGCGCGATTCATGAAGTCGACCGGCAACTTTTCGCCCCGCTCGAGCATCTCGACGATGCGCTTGTGCGCGGCATCGCGCCCGGTGAGCATCTTTCCGGACAGCAGCAGCGTCTGCCCGGGTTTCCACGAGGCGACCTCCTCGCGCGTGAGCGTGTCGAGATTCACCCGGCGCGATTTTTCGACGTTCGGCGTCCAGTTGACCTCGGGCCAGGCCGACAGCGGCGGCGGCTCGCAGTAGGCGGGCCCCGAGCCGTCGAGCACGAAGTGCGCATGGCGCGTCGCCGCGCAGTTCGGGATCATTGCCACCGGCTTCGATGCGGCGTGCGTCGGGTACATCGCGATCTTCACGTCGAGCACCGTGGTGAGCCCGCCGAGACCTTGCGCGCCGATGCCAAGCGCGTTCACCTTCTCGTAGAGCTCGATGCGCATCTCCTCGAGCGGGTTCGACGGGCCGCGCTGGAGCAGATCGAACATGTCGATCGGCTCCATCAGCGATTCCTTCGCCAGCAGCATCGCCTTCTCGGCCGTTCCGCCGATGCCGATCCCGAGCATGCCCGGCGGGCACCAGCCGGCGCCCATCGTCGGCACCGTCTTCAGCACCCAGTCGACGATCGAGTCCGACGGATTGAGCATGACGAATTTCGACTTGTTCTCCGATCCGCCGCCCTTGGCGGCCACCGTGACCTCGACGGTGTCGCCGGGAACGAGGTCGTAGTGCACGACCGCCGGCGTGTTGTCGCGCGTGTTCTTCCGCTCGAAATGCGGATCGGCGACCACCGATGCGCGCAGCGTGTTCGAAGGATCGAGATAGCCGCGACGCACGCCTTCGTTCACCGCATCGGCGATCGAGCCGGTGAAGCCCTCGAAGCGTGCGTCCATGCCGACCTTCAGGAACACGTTGACGATTCCCGTGTCCTGGCAGATGGGCCGGTGGCCCTCGGCGCACATCCGCGAGTTGGTCAGGATCTGCTCGATCGCGTCGCGCGCGGCAGCGCTCTGTTCGGTCTTCCAGGCGCGCGCGAGATGCTCGATGAAGTCGCGCGGGTGGTAGTAGCTGATGAACTGCAGCGCGGCGGCGATCGATTCGATCAGATCGTCCTGGCGGATGACGCGCATCGGGAAAGCCTCGGCGGGAAGCGGAACGGGTCTGTGTGTGGACGGGTCCGGCAAAATCGCGTATGCCGGCCGACGCGCCCGAATTTTAGCGGATCGTGGATATGCGCCGGCCGGCGCGCACGTGCGGCTAAGCTCGTACGGGTGCATGATTACACCGGGACAGGAGAAAAAGGAGGATCAGCCCAATGTCGGCCCAGCTCGATTCGGTATTGCAGGAGCAGCGTCTCTTTCCGCCGCCGGAGTCCTTTGTGCGGCAGGCCACGATCTCCGGAATGGAGCAATACGAGGCCCTGTGCGCCGAGGCGGCGCGCGACCATGCCGGATTCTGGGCGCGGCTCGCGCGTGAGCACCTGCGCTGGCAGGAGCCGTTCACGCAGGCGCTCGACGAGTCGAACGCGCCGTTCTACCGCTGGTTCGCCGACGGCAAGCTGAACGTCTCGTACAACTGTCTCGACCGTCATCTCGGCACGCCGGTCGAGAACAAGACGGCGATCATCTTCGAGGCCGACGATGGAAAAGTGACGTCGGTCACCTACAAGGAGCTGCACCAGCGCGTGTGCCGGATGGCCAACGCGATCAAGGCGCTCGGCTACCGCAAGGGCGATCGCGCGATCATCTACCTGCCGATGTCGATCGAAGGCGTGGTCGCGATGCAGGCCTGCGCGCGCCTCGGCGTCATCCATTCGGTCGTCTTCGGCGGCTTCTCGGCCAAGAGCCTGCAGGAGCGCATCGTCGACGTCGGCGCCACGCTGGTCATCACCGCCGACGAGCAGATCCGCGGCGGCCGGAAAGTGCCGCTGAAGGCCGCGGTCGACGAAGCCTTCGCGATGGGCGGGTGCGACTCGGTGCGCAAGGTCATCGTCTACCAGCGCACGGGCGAGGGTGCCTCGATGAAGGCCGGACGCGACCTCACCTGGGACGAGGCGATCGAAGGCCAGTCCGACGACTGCCCGCCCGAGTGGGTCGAGGCCGATCACCCGCTGTTCGTGCTGTACACGTCGGGCTCCACCGGCAAGCCGAAGGGCGTGCAGCATTCGTCGGCGGGCTTCCTGCTCGGCGCGATGGTCACCGTCAAATGGGTGTTCGATCTCAAGCCCGAAGACGTGTACTGGTGCACGGCCGACATCGGCTGGGTCACGGGTCACACTTACATCGTCTACGGCCCCACCGCCTGCGGTGCGACGCAGATCGTCTTCGAAGGCGTGCCGACGTACCCGCACCCGGGCCGCTTCTGGGAGATGATCGACCGCCACAAGGTCAGCATCTTCTACACGGCGCCCACCGCGATCCGTGCGCTGGTGCGCGCCGGGCAGACGTCGCCCGACCACCATCCGAAGAAATACGACCTGTCTTCGCTGCGCCTGCTCGGGTCGGTCGGCGAGCCGATCAATCCCGAAGCGTGGATGTGGTACTACGAGAACGTCGGACGCGGACGCTGCCCGATCGTCGACACCTGGTGGCAGACCGAGACCGGCGCGACGATGATCTCGCCGCTGCCGGGCGTGCACGCGCTGAAGCCCGGCTCGTGCACGATGCCGCTGCCCGGCATCTCGGCGACGATCGTCGACGAGGCCGGAGGCGAGGTGCCGCGCGGCAAGGGCGGCTTCCTCGCGATCACCAAGCCGTGGCCGATGATGATCCGCACGATCTGGGGCGACCCCGAGCGCTTCAAGAAGACGTATTTCCCGCCGGAGGTCCATGGCGGGCGCTACTACATTGCCGGTGACGGCGCGACCATCGACGAGGACGGCTACTACCGCGTGATGGGCCGCATCGACGACGTGCTCAACGTCTCCGGACACCGCCTCGGCACGATGGAAGTCGAGTCGGCGCTCGTCGCGCACCCGCTGGTCGCCGAAGCGGCCGTCGTCGGGCGTCCCGACGAGGTCACCGGCGAGGCGATCTCCGCCTTCGTGGTGCTGAAGCAGGCGCGTCCGACCGGCGAGGCGGCGGCGAAGGTCGCCAAGGAGCTGCGCGACTGGGTCGGCAAGGAGATCGGCCCGATCGCCAAGCCGAAGGAGATCCATTTCGGCGACAACCTCCCGAAGACGCGCTCGGGCAAGATCATGCGCCGCCTGCTGCGCGCGATCGCCCGCGGCGAGGAGATCACGCAGGACGTCTCGACGCTCGAGAACCCGGCGATCCTCGAGCAGCTGAAAGAGGTCGCCTGACGCGTCCTTCCGGGGGTCGCAGGGTTATACTGCGGCCCCCGGAGAGATGGATGAGCGGTCGAAATCGCACGCCTGGAAAGCGTGTAGGGGTCACAAGCCCCTCGGGGGTTCGAATCCCCCTCTCTCCGCCAGTAGCCTGATCCGACGTCGTTCGACGTCGTTCGATCTAGTTCAAATCCCCTTCGCAAGCCGCAGCAGCGCTAGCTTTCCGTCCGTCGGTTCGTCCGAACGGGTGCGGCATTGTTCGTCTACCTCCGAATTCCTCCGGGGATATGTTTGGGGGCACGGGTGCACAGGAGAACCGTGTGCCGAAGAAGACGATCGATGTGCCGACGGACGTCGTCGTGGCGTGGCGCATGCCTTCGTGAACCGGAGCCAGGACCGGGCGACCGATGCTGTTCCGACGGCAGGGCGGGCCTTAGGTCGCTCGGGTCATGCAAAGACAACCGCGACAGCCCGGGGCGGTAATCTCAAGCCGCGCGGCGGGCACCTACCCACGAGGGAGGGAGAAGCGATGACGGACGAAGATGTAATCGAAGTCAGCGTCCGGTACGCCGAGCGGTTCGGGATCGATCCGCCGCGGCCGCACGGCGTGGCGAACAAGCGCCTGATCGAAGTGCTGATGCAGGCAATGCGCGACGGCAGGCCGGTTCCGGATGATTTCGATTGGTGGGACTACTTGCCGCCCGGCGCGGTCGCGTGAGGAGAATTCGTTCGGGCACGCTTTTGACGAGCAGTGACGTAGAAGCCGTCAGTGACTGAAGAACCAGTCGAGCGACGACCCCTTGCAGCCGCTCGTCTCCACCATGCAATGTCGACGAGTCATGCCGGCTCGCCCGACGCCTCCGGTACCTGACTCGGCAGCGGGTCGGATACGGGTGCCGGTCTGGGCTCGCGAGCGGCGCGAAGCGCCTTCCCGGCCGCGCGCGCAATCTTGCGGCGCGCCTCGTCGGCCTTGTCGCCTTCCATCACTTCGCGCTTGATCACCTCATCGGCAAGGACCTGGCGAATCTGCTCGATATCGATTCGCACTTCGGGGGAGATGCGGCGAAGTTCCCGGCGGAGGACCTCCAGCACGGGATCGGTCAGGACCGCTGCGCCGACGAAGAAGCGGCTCAATGCCTGCTTCTGAACGTGGTAGTCGCCCAGCACCGAGCGGACCCATCCCTCCTTGCACCACAGGTACAGTAGTTCGAGATCTGCGGTCGAGCGTGGGTTGAGACTGCAGAAGTCGATGTCGATGACGAGCTCCATATCGATCGGCTTCGCGAACACCATGCGATATACGCGCCAGCACACGCCGTTGGTCAGCAAGACCCAATCGACCCCTTGATTCGCGGCGTAGTCGACTGCCTGCTTCACGTGCGGATCCTTCAACTCGAGGCCGATTGCCTTCACCTCGATCAGCGTTTGGAGCGTCCCGTCGATCTTGATTGCGAGATCGCAATACGTGCCTCGAATCGCGTGCTCTGACGTCACTTCGGCGTACTTGTCGTAGCCGAAAACGTCGGCAAGCATGTCTTTCACGATCGTTACCGTGTCCGCTTCTCCCAGGTCGCGCGCTCGCGCGGCATTCAGGATGGGCTGAAATCTCTTGATTCCCGCGATTAATCTGTCGCTTACCTTTTTCGGTACGGCTACCATCGCTACCTCCCCCGGCTGGTCACCTGTTTGAAGAGCGCAGTAATGAGAACGAACGGCTTGGTGCGCCAATGATTTTCTGCGCTTCCGACAGGAATGACAATGAGCGCGCTCGCTGAGCGGCGCGAATCGACCGAGGACCGGGGTTATCACAAAGGAAAGAGGGACGCCGGGTGTCATAGCCCGTGAGCGAGAAAGCGAACAGCGCCTTTGTTTTCTCGAGTGCCCTTGAAAGTCGATTCGGATGCTCGATTCAGACGCGGCCAGTCGTTTTCCCAGCGGATCGTTTCAGCGGCCGCCGCCTGGCTTGAGCGTGACTAACTGGGGAGAGCCATTGGTCATGCAATGTGCTGTGCGAGCCCGTGGTGCTCGAGGTACGCGAGGTTCACATCGCGCGAAGCGGCGCCCTAAGCGCTTGAATGAGTGGAGTGGGCGGCGGCTCGAAGCCACGACAACCGGAATCACGATCCGGGCTCTACCGGTGGGGCGCTGCATTCCGGAGTCGTCCCGGCGTCCGGGTTGACCAGCCATCGATCCAGCTCCTCGCCGCACCAGCATGCGATGCGCAGCGGGTGAAGTGGTGCTCGGTCCACATGCCGCCTAGAAGTGCACTCGCTTCGGCCGATCCTCGATCGACGAGCGAAAGGAGCACTGCCAGCGCCGCGGTGTCTTGGTCCTCGATGTAGAGATCCAGCGCGCGGTCGATCAAGTCTTCCTCGGTCCCCTGGTCCCCGAACCATCCTTTGCGTTCGTAATACTCCGCGTGCGACAGGGAAGCGGGAGAATTGCCTCGGGCGATCGCCGTTAGCAGGCGCAAGGCGTCTTCCTTCGTCGCGCCCGCGCCGAGTCTCGGATCGGAGAGATCGACTTGCACGTTTGTGCGGACGGCTGCTTCCCGGAGCACGTCGGTGTCGAGTTCCCGACGCAGAGCAAGCCATTTCCGACTCAATTCGAGCACGAACAGCAGACGCTTGTGTTCGATGCCATGTTCGGAAAGCGATGCGACGTAGCCTCGATGCTTGCCGGCAAGGGGGTGCAGGTAAACGCCCTCGAAGACCTGCTCCTTGCCGGTTTCAGGGACGTATCTCACATGGTAGCGCCCCGCTCGCGTCGCGGTGATGTAGAGCTGCCGTCGTCGGTCACCCACCTCGTACTCCCAGTGGCCGGCCAGCCCTGGGACGTATTCGGCACCCTGCGGGCCCAGAACCGCTTCGCGATCGATGAGGCACCCTTGCAGGAACAGGGCAACGGCGAGCGCCAGGACGCGGTGGACGAACAGGAAGACAGCGCGCATTTCTCGTTCCCGGTCGAACGAGGCCAGAATGTACCTGGCTGTACTTCAGCGCAACCGAAGCGAGACCAGCGCTTGGCTCAAGCTCCGACGAACGGCACGAATCCACCCCAGATCATCCGCTTGCCGTCGAAGGGCCAGTCGTCGCCGAACATCCTGAGGCGTTCGTCCTCCATCACCTTCCGGTTCACTTCGTCGCGAACTTCCCGCGACGGGTAGACGATCCATGAGAACGCCACCACCTCGTCGTCCTGCAACTGCACGGCGCGCGGGAAGGACGTCTGCTCGCCGTACGGGACGTCGTCGGCCAGGCATTC
>DATGRE010000318.1:0-16320 GCA_035303885.1 Zeimonas sp.
ACAGCACGCGATCTGTATACAAGACTGCCTCCGGAGCGCCCGCAGAGGCGCCAGAAAAGAGAACGAGAGAACGAGAGAACGAGGCCGGACCGACCGCCAAAGGGCGGCGCAGCCCGGATTCCGCACGGCTCGAAGCGGCGATGCGCACGCACGTCGTCCCTGGCGGTGTATGCAAAGGAGGATGAAGCCGTGAGCGCTCCGGGGAGTCCCGCGCCGCCTGCCGCGCCGCGACCGGCCGTCGTCGCCGTCGCCGGACACGATGCTCCGTTCCCCGTGCGTCGCATCTACTGCGTCGGGCGCAACTATCTCGAGCACATCCGCGAGATGCAGGAGGGTGACGAGCGCGATCCGCCGTTCTTCTTCCAGAAGCCCGCCGACGCGGTCGTGTCCGATGGTGCGCGGGTGCCCTATCCGCCCTGCACCGACGATTTGCAGCACGAGGTCGAGCTCGTCGTCGCGATCGGCGACGGCGGCCGCGACCTTTCGGTCTCGCGCGCGCTCGAGGCGGTCTACGGCTACGCGGTCGGCGTCGATCTCACCCGGCGCGATCGCCAGCGCGAGGCCTTCGCCAAGGGCCTGCCGTGGGAGATCGGCAAGGCCTTCGATCATTCCGCGCCGTGCGGCATGGTGCATCCGGTCGCCGTGGTCGGGCACCGGCTCACGGGCGAGATCCGCCTGTCGGTGAACGGCGAGCCGCGCCAGCGCGGCGACCTGCGGCAGATGATCTGGAACGTGCCGGAGATCGTCGCGCAGCTCTCGCGCCTGTACCGGCTCGTGCCGGGCGACCTCGTCATGACCGGAACGCCGGCCGGCGTCGGCGCGCTTCGTCCCGGCGACCGCGTCGAGGCCGCCGTCGAAGGGCTGTCGCCGCTCACCTTCACGATTGCCCCCGCGGAGGCCTGACCGATGCTCCCTACCGAGCGCATCGCGTATTCGCCGATCAACGAACGTGCGCCGCTGAAGCTGCCCGCCGACGCCCGCCTGGCGGTCTGGGTCATCGTCAACGTCGAGGAGTGGGACCCGCGCGAGACGATGCCCCGCACGGTGCTCACGCCTCCGGCGGGCGGCTCGCCGTCGCCCGACATCCCGAACTGGGCTTGGCACGAATACGGCAACCGGGTCGGCTTCTGGCGAATGCTCGAGGTGTTCGACGAGCACCGCATCCGCGCCGTGCTCGCGATCAACGGCAAGGCGATCGGCACCTACGAGCCGATCGCGCGCGCTGCGCTCGAGCGCGGCTGGGAATTCATCGGCCACGGCTTCGGGCAGAAGAACATGCAGAAGGTGCCCGACGAGCGCGAGGACATCCGCAAGACCCGCGAGGCGATCCGCGCGTTCACCGGGCGGGCGCCGCGCGGCTGGCTCGGCCCCGGGCTGACCGAAACCTGGGAGACCCCCGACCTGCTCGTCGAGGAGGGCTTCGAGTACGTCTGCGACTGGGTGCTCGACGACCAGCCGGTCGTGTTGAAGACGCGCACGAAGCCGATCGTCAACATCCCGTACACGCAGGAGTGCAACGACGTCGCGATGATGCTGATCCAGCATCACAAGGCGAGCGAGTACCACGACCGCGCGATCGACCAGTTCGAGCAGCTGCACCACGACGCGCGCGACTCGGCGCGCGTGATGGCGCTGGTCGTGCACCCCTACATCATGGGCGCGCCGCATCGCCTGCGGCACTTCCGCGCGATCTTCGAGCGCATCGGCGGGCGCGACGACGTCGCGTTCATGACGGGCGAGGAGATCCTCGACTGGTATCTGGCGCAGCGCCCCGATGCGCTGCGCGCGCCCGGAACCTGAGCGTGGCAGGGCTGAACCTCTTCCAGCTGCTCAACGGACTGACGCTCGCGGCGCTGTTGTTCATCGTCGCTTCGGGCTTCACGCTGATCTTCGGGCTGCTGCGCATCGTGAACCTCGCGCACGGCGCGCTGTACCTGTTCGGCGGCTACATCGGCTACACGATCGCGATGACGACGGGCAATTTCGTGCTCGGCCTGCTCGGATCGATGGCGGCCGTCGCCGTGATGGGCGTCGCGCTCGACGAGGGCCTGCTGCGCTTCGTGCGCGGCTTCGAGCTGCGCCAGGTGTTGCTCACGCTCGGCGTCGCCTTCGTGCTCAACGATCTCGCGCTGGTGATCTGGGGCGGCGACACCTTCACCGTGCCGGTGCCGGAGTCCCTGCGCGGCGCGTTGCGCTTCGGCTCGATCTTCTATCCGAAATACCGGCTGTTCGTGCTCGTGCTCGGCATCGTCGTGTTCATCGCGCTGTGGCTGCTGCTGCATCGCACGCGGCTCGGCGCGCTGATCCGCGCCGGCGTCGACGACGCCGAGATGGTCGAGGCGATGGGCGTCAACATCCGGCGCGTGTTCCTCGTCACCTTCATGCTGGGCTCCGCGCTGGCCGGACTCGGCGGCACGATCGGCGGCGCGTTCCTGACGCTGTATCCGACCGCGGACGCCGAGATCCTCGTGTTCTCGCTCGCCGTTGTGATCATCGGCGGCTACGGCAGCCTGGTCGGTGCGGCGGTCGGGTCGCTGCTCGTCGGGCTGCTGAACACGGTGGGGCAGGTGATGTTCCCCGAGCTCGCGTATTTCGTGATCTTCGGTCCGATGGCGGCGATCCTCGCGTTCCGCCCGCTCGGCCTGTTCGGGAAGGCGGCATGACGGCGACGACGACCACCGGCGCGGCCGCCGCGTCTCCGGCCGGGGGCGCCTCGCAGCGCAGCGCGCTCGCCTGGGGCGCGGGCATCGCCGCGTTCTTCGCCGTGCTGCCCGTCGTGCTCAGCTCCTACCAGGTGAGCGTCGCCACCGAGGTGCTGATCTTCGCGCTGCTGGCGATGTCGATCGACGTGCTGGCCGGCTACGCGGGACGCACCTCGCTCGGGCATGGCGCGCTGTTCGGCGCGTCGACCTACGTCGTCCTCTACTGGACGGCGGTGCTCGGCGGCTCGCCGTGGGCGGGGCTGGCGATCGGCATCGTCGCCGCCACGGTGCTCTCGGCGGTGTTCGCGCTGTTCTGCACGCGCGTCTCGGGCGTGTACTTCCTGCTGCTGACGCTCGCGCTCGGCATGATCGTCTGGGGCGTGTGCCTGCGCTGGACGAGCGTGACCGGCGGCGAGAACGGCATCCGCGGCGTCGGCCGCCCGGAGGCGATCGCCGACCCGCTCGTCTTCTACTACACGGTGCTCGTCGTCGTGATGGCGCTCACCTGGGTGCTCTGGCGTTTCGTGCGATCGCCGTTCGGGCTCACGCTGCGCGGCGTGCGCGACAGCGAGAGTCGCATGCGCAGCCTCGGCTACAACGTGCAGCTGCACATGTTCCTCGCGTTCACCGTGTCGGGCTTCTTCGCCGGCGTGGCGGGCGCGCTCTACGCGTTGTTCAACAACTTCGTGAGTCCGTCGACCGTGCAGCTGTCGCAGTCGGTCGAGGGGTTGCTGATGGCGATCATCGGCGGCGTGGGAACGCTCGCCGGTTCGTTCATCGGGGCCGCGGCGATCATCACGCTCGAGAACGTCGTCAGCGAGTACACCGCGCGCTGGCCGATGGTGCTCGGCCTGATGTTCGTGCTCGCGATGATCTTCGCGCCCGAAGGCGTGATCGGGGCGGTGCGTCGGCTGTTCGCTCGCAGCAAAACCTGAACCAAGGAGATCGGCATGCAACGCAGAGACTTCCTGAAGAAGACCGGCTTGGGCGTTTCGGCCGCGGCGGCGGCGTTCTCGGTTCCGCGCCTGGCGCTCGGGCAGAGCGGGCCGATCCGCATCGGTCTGATGGCGCCGCTCAGCGGCGTGGTCGCCGCCGGCGGCCGCGAGATCGTCGAAGGGTTCAACCTCTACTGGGAGCAGAACGGCAACAGCGCCGGCGGGCGCAAGGTCGAGGTGCTCGTCGAGGACGACGCCGGCAACCCCGACACCGCGCTGCAGAAGGCGCGCCGGCTCGTCGAGCAGGAGAAGGTGAACTTCCTGTTCGGCAACCTGCTCGCCAACACGGGGCTGGCCGTGGCGAGCTACGTGAAGGGCAACGGCGTGCCGTATTTCATTCCGGTGATCGCCGCCGACGACCTCACGCAGCGCGATCGCGTGCCCAACGTGATCCGCGTCGCCGGCTACACCGCCAGCCAGATGCCGCGTCCGCTCGCCGACTGGGCGCTGAAGCAGGGTTACCGGCGCATCGCGACGATCTCGCAGGACTACACCTTCGGCCACGAGCAGTGCGGCGGCTTCGCGCAGGTGTTCAGCGAAGGCGGCGGCACGATCGTCAACCAGTTCTGGAATCCGCTGAACACGGCCGACTTCAGCCCGTACCTCGGGCAGCTGGCCAGCGCGAAGATCGACGCGGTCTTCGCGATGGAGCTCGGTGCCGACGCGAACCGGTTCATGCAGCAGTATGCGAACTTCGGGCTCAAGGGACAGCTGCCGCTGCTCGGTGCGCAGAACTTCACCGACCAGTCGGTGATCCGCACGATGGGTCCGGAGTGCGAGGACATCGTGTCGTCGGCGCACTTCGCGGAAGGCTCGGACAACCCCGCGACGCGCAAGTTCGTCGAGGCCTACTCGAAGAAGTACGGGAAGATGCCGTCGCTCTACGGCTTCTCGCACTACTCGGGCGCGATGTGGATCCATCACGCGATCGATGCCGTCAAGGGCGACGTCGAGTCGCGCGACGCCTTCCTCGACGCCGTGCGCAAGGTCGTGCTCACCGATTCGCCGCTCGGCCGCCCGGTACGGCTCGACGAATACGGCAACCCGATCTACGACATCTTCATCCGCAAGGTCGTGAAGAACGCCGAAGGGAAGTACTGGAACGTGCCGATCGAGACCTACGAGAGCGTCTCGCAGTTCTGGACCTACGATCCGGCCGAGTACCTGAAGCAGCCGCCGTACTCGCGCACCTTCCAGGGCATCCGTAAGAGCTGAATCGCCGTGCTCGAGCTGCAGCAGGTGGGCGTGCGCTTCGGCGGCCTGCGGGCCGTCGACGACGTCTCGATCTCGGTGAAGCGCGGCGAACGGCGGGCGATCATCGGGCCGAACGGCGCCGGCAAGACGACGCTGTTCAACGCGATCACCGGGATCCGGCCGCCGTCGAGCGGGACGATCCTGTTCCAGGGGCGCAACGTCACGCGACTGGCGCCGCACCGGCGTGCGCACCAGGGAATGAGTCGCACGTTCCAGATCACGAACCTGTTCCTGCAGCTCACCGTCGAGGAGAACATGCAGCTCGCGCTGCGCGGGCTGTCGCCGCGGCGCTTCTCGATGTTCGGGTCTTCGGGCCTGGACGACGACGAGCGCGCCCGCGCGGAGCGCGCGCTCGCCGCCTCGCGGCTCGCCGAGCGGCGCGGCACGCCGGTGAGCGAGCTGTCCTACGGCGAGCAGCGCCAGCTCGAGATGGCGATGGCGCTCGCTACCGAGCCGCAGCTGCTGCTGCTCGACGAGCCGGCCGCCGGCCTGTCGCCGGCCGAGCGCGTGATCGTCGTCGAGATCATCCGCTCGCTGTCGCGCGATCTCACGGTGATGCTGATCGAGCACGACATGGATCTCGTCCTCAATCTCGTCGACTGGGTCACCTGCCTGGACAACGGGCGGCTGCTGGCCGAGGGCCCGCCCGACGAGATCCGCAAGAACCAGGCGGTGCAGGACGTCTATCTCGGCAAGGCGCGGCGCGATGCTCGAGATTCGTGAGCTGCACAGCTATTACGGCGAGGCGCACGTGCTGCACGGCGCGACGCTCACCGTGCCCGACGGAGAGGTCGTCGCGCTGCTCGGCCGCAACGGCATGGGCAAGACGACGCTGATTCGCTCGGTGATGCGCCTGGCGCAGCCCGGGGTGCGCGGCGGCTCGATCCGCTGGCGCGACGAGGAGCTGATCGGGCTCACGCCGCACGAGGTGGCGCGCCGGCGCATCGCACTGGTGCCCCAGGGCCGGCGCCTGTTCCCGTCGCTCACCGTGCTCGAGCACCTGACGATGCTCAAGCCCGCGCGCGCGACGTCGGGCTGGACCCTCGAGCGGCTGTTCGCGCTCTTCCCGCGACTCGCCGAGCGCAGGGGGCATCGCGGCGGGCAGCTCTCCGGCGGCGAGCGGCAGATGCTGGCGATCGCGCGCGCGCTGGTGATCGATCCGCAGCTGATCCTGATGGACGAGCCCTCGGAAGGCCTCGCACCGGTGATGGTGCAGGCGCTCGAGGACATCATCCTCGAGCTGAAGCGCTCGGGGCTCACGATCCTGCTCGTCGAGCAGAACTTCTACAGCGCACTGGCCGCCGCCGACCGCGTCTACGTGATGGAGACCGGCCGCATCGTGCACGAGGCGCCGGCCGAGGCGGTACGCGCCGCGCCGGAGTCGCTGATGCGCTACCTGGGGGTGCATTGACGTGGGGCCAGCGCGTTCGCGACAGGCGACCGCCTGCACGCAGAGGCCGGCTGCAGACATCGAAGACCGTCGACGCGATTTTCCGGCCAAGGCGTGCAGCCGACGAGGCCGAAAGCAAACGAGGCAGGCCGACGCACGCACCGAAAACTACCGACGCATCCGGCAAAGGCGCGGGCCCGCGCCTTTGCCCGCGCCGACGCTCCGCATGCCGACGTTCCGGATGCCGAAGCGTCACGCACCGAAGTCGCACGCACCGAAGCCGCACGCCCGGCGAGACCGCTGACCGATGCGCATCGACGTCCACAACCACGTGATCCCGCAGCGCGTCGTCGAGCGCCTCGCACGCGAGCCCGAGCGCTTCCTCGCGCGCATCGACGGCGAAGGCGACGCGCGCCGCGTCGTGCACGAGCAGGGCTACGTCTACCCGCTATTCGCCGAGTTCCACGACGTCGACGCGAAGCTCGAGTCGATGGACCGTCGCGGCATCGACATCGCCGTGCTCTCGCCGGCGCCGCCGATGTTCTACTACTGGGCCGAAGCCTCGCTCGCCGTGGAGACGGCGCGCCTGGTGAACGACGGCATCGCCGACATGGTCGCGGCCCGGCCTTCGCGGCTGCGCGGCATGGCCACCGTGCCGATGCAGCATCCCGATGCGGCCGTCGACGAGCTCGAACGCGTCGTGCGCGAGTACGGCTTCCACGCGGTCGAGATCGGCACGTCGATCGAGGGCGAAGCGCTCGCCGATCCGAAGTTCCGTCCCGTGCTGCGTCGCGCGCAGGAACTCGGTGTCTTCGTCTTCGCGCATCCGTACTACGTGGGCGCGAAGACCGGTCTCGAGTGCTATTACCTGACCAACCTGATCGGCAATCCGCTCGACACGACGGTGATGCTCGCGCACCTGATGTTCAGCGGCGCGCTCGACGAGCTCGACGAGCTGCGGCTGTGCCTGGCGCACGGCGGCGGCTTCGCGCCGTACCAGATCGGCCGCCTCGTGCACGGCCATCGCGTGCGTGCCGAGACCCGCGCGCACACGCGCAGCTCGCCGAAGGACCTGCTGCGACGGCTGTATTTCGACAGCCTCGTCTTCGATCCGCAGGCGCTGCGCTATCTCATCGATCTCGTCGGTGCCGACCACGTCTGCATCGGCACCGATGCGCCCTTCGACATGGGCGACGTCGACGCGGCGGCGACGATCGACGCGATCCCGCGATTGACGGAACACGAACGGCATGCGCTGTGCTGCGGGACGGCGCTGCGACTGCTGGGCGAAGGAGGACGGACGTGACGGCACCGATCGGCGCGAGCCTGCGCGCGCGCGTTCCCTACGAACCGATCCATCGGCGTGCGCCGCTGGCGATGCCCGGCGGCGCACGCGTCGCCCTGTGGACGATCGTCAACGTGGAGAACTGGCGGCCCGAGGCGGCGATGCCGCGCGCGGTGCTGCCACCGCCGATGGGCCAGCCGCTGCTGCCCGACGTGCCGAACTGGGCATGGCACGAATACGGCATGCGCGTCGGCTTCTGGCGGTTCCTCGAGACGCTGGGCGAGCGCGGGCTGCGCGCCACGTTCGCGGTGAACGGCAGCGCCTGCGAGGTCTATCGCGAGGCGTGCGAGGCGGCGCGCGACGCCGGCTGGGAGTTCATGGGGCACGGCTTCGTGCAGCAGCCGATGCACCGGGTCGACGACCAGCGCAAGGCGATCGCCGACACCATCGAGTCGATTCGCGCGCTCGTCGGCAAGCCGCCGCGCGGCTGGGAGAGTCCCGGGCTCACCGAGACCGACGAGACGGTCGACCTGCTCGCCGAGGCCGGCATCGAGTACGTCGCCGACTGGGTGCTCGACGAGCAGCCGGTGCGCGTGCACACGCGCGCGGGCGAGCTGTACTCGGTGCCGTACACGGTGGAGATCAACGACGTCGTGATGAGCGCGGTACAGCTGCAGCCGTCCGACGAGATCCTGCGGCGCGGGCGCGACCAGTTCGACCGCCTGTATCGCGACGGCGCGCGCGCGCCGCGCGTGATGGCGATCTCGATCCATCCGTACCTGACCGGCGTGCCGCATCGGATCAAGTACCTCGAGCAGCTCTACGACTACATCCTGGGGCACGACGGCGTCGTGCATTGGACGGGGGGCGAGATCCTCGACTGGTACAAGGGACAGATCGGCGCGGCGAGTGCGTCGCGCCGGGGCGCCGGCGGCTAGCGCCGGCAGGCATCGACGAATCCGGGGAGGGCTGCATGCGTCGACCCAGAGTGCTGCTCGTGTCGCTGGGCGGCACCATCACGATGACACGCGAGGCCGCGGGCAGCGGCGTCGTTCCCACGCTCGGCGCGGCCGAGCTGGTCGAAGCGGTGCCCGCGCTGGCCGACGTCGCCGACGTCGTCGCGCATTCGGCGCTTCGCATTCCGAGCGCATCGCTCACTTTCGACGACCTGATCCATCTCGCCGCCCTGCTCGAGGCGCGCCTGGGCAACGACGTCGACGGCGCCGTCGTGATCCAGGGCACCGACACGATCGAGGAGACCGCCTGGTTCCTCGATCTGATGATCGCGAGCGACGCGCCGGTCGTCGTGACCGGCGCGATGCGCGGTGCGCAGATGCCGGGAGCCGACGGGCCGGCGAACCTGCTCGCCTCGACGATCGTCGCGGCGAGCGAGGCCGCGCGCGGGCTGGGCGCGCTCGCCGTGCTCAACGACGAAGTGCACGCGGCGCGCTTCGTGCAGAAGTCGCACAGCGCGCTGCCGTCGGCCTTCACGTCGCCGTCGGCCGGGCCGATCGGCCTGGTCGCCGAGGGGCGCTTCCATTGCCATGCGCGGCTCGACCGGCTGCCGCGCATCGTGCTGCCGGAACCGGCACCCGAGGCTCCGGTCGCGCTCGTGCGGATGTCGCTCGGCGACGACGGCCGGCTGCTGCGGGCGCTGCCCGGGCTCGGCTATCGCGGTGCGGTGATCGAAGGGATGGGCGCCGGGCACGTCGCGGCGAGCGTCGCCCCGCTGGTCGGCGAGCTCGTCGGGCACATGCCGGTGGTGCTCGCGGCGCGCGTGGCGGCCGGACCCGCCTTCACGCGGACCTACGGCTTCGCCGGCTCGGAGATCGATCTGCTCGCCCGCGGCGCACTGCCGAGCGGCTGGCTCGGTAGTCTGCGTGCACGCGTGCTGCTGAAGCTGCTGCTGCGCAGCGGGCTGTCGGGCGACGCGTTGGCCGAGCGCTTTCGCGCGTACGCCGAGCGCTGAGCGCGCCTCGCCCGATCGGTCGCCGCTCAGGCGCGGGCGAGCCGGCGCGCGGCGAAGCGTCCCCCCAGCTGCAGCAGCGCCGCGCCGGCGAGCCCGATCGCGCCGGCCAGCGCCGCCGCGAGCAGTGCGGCCGACGCGAACGCCGCGGGCACGCGTGCCGCGAGTCGCGACGACGCGGGCAGCGCGAGCAGCGGCTGCGGCGAGGCGACGAGCAGCAGCGTGAGCGCGTAGGCGACGTCGCCGGTGCGCATCAGCACGGCGGCGGCGATCGCGATCGCCAGCGGCATGAACCAGGCGGCGAACAGCCCCAGTGCGCGCTCGATCCGACCGGGGCGTGGCCACCCGAGCGGCTGCGCCGGGTCGCGGTGCGCTTCCTCTCGCGGCCGGCAGGCCGGCGCCGAGCGGTGGACCGGCGGGGCGGCGTCGGTTTCGCCTCGTGTGCTCGTGAAAGGCGGGCGCCTGTGCCATTCGAGCATTGCGCCAATTGCGACGGCCAGCCCGACGAAGGCCGCTTGCGCCGGATGTCCGGCGGCTGCGGCGCCGAGGACCGCGATCGCGGCGAGGACTTCGAAGGGGATGAGGCGGTGGCTGCGCGGATCGCCGAGGCTCGCCGCGGCGGGCGCGAGCGTGACCGGTGCGCCGGTTCCGGGGTCGGACTGCAAGGGGGGATGCTCCAGGGGACGGGCGGCGCCCGCAACGGACGCCGGAGCCGAAGACTACCAGTGCGGCGCGCGTTCCGACAGCGGCGGCGCCGCGCGCGCGACGGCCGGCACCGGCGCCAGCCCGCCGACCGCCTGCGCGAGCCCGTACAGCCCGTAGAGCATCGAGATCGTCACCGCGGTGGGCGCCGCGATGCCGAAGGCGCCGAGCGCGAGCACGGCGGCCGCCTCGCGCGTGCCCCAGCCGCCGAAGCTCACCGGCAGCGTGGCGAACACGAAGATCGGCACCGCGCTCGCGGCCATCGCCCAGAACGGGATGTCGACCTGCAGCGCGCGGGCCGCGCAGACGATCGACGCGATCGCGAGCGCCTGCACGATCGTCGACAGCACGATCTGCCCGACGTAGTTGCGACCGGCGTGGCCGGCGCGCAGCGCCGCGCGCAGGCGCGCCAGGCGCGGCGTGTCCCTGCGCGGAAGCGATCGGCGCAGCACCATCAGGCCGATCCAGGGGCCGAGCAGCGCGACCGCGGCGAGCAGCAGCGAGGTCGGCGCAAGCGGTTCGCCGGCCAGCGCCGGCCAGTGCGCGGCGAGCGTGCGCGCCGAATCGCTGTCGGCGCCCCAGGCGATCGACACGAAGCCGACCACGCACAGCATCCACAGGCCGCTCAGCCGATCGAGCAGGACGCTCATGCCGGCTTCGAGTCCCGGGTGGCCGAGCCGCTGCAGCGCATACGCGCGCAGCATGTCGCCGCCGACCACCGCGCCCGGCAGCAGCGCGTTGACCGCGACGCCGTGGAAATACGTGACGACGGACCAGGCGCGCGGCGCCGTCATCCCCAGCCAGCGCGCGAGCTCGCGCCAGCGCAGCGCCGCGAAGACGTTGGCCGCGACGTTCGACGCGAGTCCGAGCGCCAGCCAGCGCACGTCGGCGCCGCGGATCGCCTCGAGCACGCGCGCCGGTCCGGCGAGCGCGACGACCGCGCCGAGCAGGCCGACGGCCGCGGCGAGGCGCAGCCAGCGCGAGATGTGCGGCTTCATCGCGCCGCTTCCCGCCGCGGTCCGAGGGCCGACGCGCGGCTCACGTTCGCACGATTCTTTCGTGCGCCGGCACGCCCTGGCTCGCCTGGTATGCGCCGAGCCGGGCGCGCAGCGCGTCGTCGATGCGCCGCGGTCGTCCGTCGTCCAGGCCGATGACGACGAGCGTCGACACCGCTTCGAGCCGGCGTTCGCCGAGGACGCTCCCGATGAAGCGCAGCCGCATCGAGCTCGAGCCGACGTGCTCGAGATAGACGGTGAGGTCGAGGTGCTCGCCGAGCCGGCACGGGGCGAGGAAATTGCATTCGATGCGGGCGGTGGGCGTGCCGAGCCGGCGCCCGAGAATGAATTCGGCGTAGCGGATGCCGAGCGCCTCGGTGAACCAGTCCTCGACCACCGCTTGCAGCATCTCGAAGTAGCGCGGGAAGAAGACATAGCCCGCCGGATCGGTATGCGTGAAGCGCACGACGGTCTGCAGCGTGAAGGGTGATTGCACCGGCCGGTCCATCGATCTCTCCTCGTGTGGCGGGCGTGCGGCGCGGATGGGCGCGTTCCTGCAGGCCGCCGCCGCACGCGGAATCCGCCACGCTACCACCGGCGCCGGGCAGCCGGCTTGCGGCGTTGTCCGGAAACCCCAGTCATGGAGCACGAAATGGCGATTCGTCTCGAGCAGATGCATCCGGTGCTCGTCCATCTGCCGATCGCGCTGCTGCCGGTCGCCGTGGTCGCCGACTGGCTCGGCGCGACACGGGAGGACGATGCGATGCGCGAGGTCGGTCGGAGCGCGATCCGCATCGCCGCGGCCGGTGCGGTCGCCGCCGCCGGCACCGGGCTCATCGCGGGCGAGGAGGTCAACGAGGGCCGCGCGCGCGACCTGCTCGTGACCCACCGCAATCTCAATTTCGCGGCCACGGTGGCCACGCTCGCGCTGGCCTCGTGGCGCAGCCGGAACGACCGGCCCGGTGCGGTGTACGTTGCCGCGGGCGCGGCCGCGGTCGGGCTGGTGAGCTACACCGCGTATCTCGGCGGCAGGCTCGTCTACGCCAACGGCGTCGGCGTGAAGCCGGCCGGCGGCGTCTACCGGTCGGCGGCGCCCACGTTGCGCGCCGGGCAGCTGCGCGCCTTCTTCACGGCCGCACTCGTCGATCTCGTCCACGGCGTGCGGCACATGATCCGCGAGGTGTCGGATGGCAACCTGGTTCCGCACCTCACCGGATCGCGCCGCTTCAGTCTTCCAGAGTGAAGCCGACGTCGATCGTCACCTGGTAGTGCGCGACCTGCCCGTCGACGACGTGGCCGCGTGTTTCGACTACCTTGAACCACTGGATGTTGCGCAGCGTCTCGTGCGCTTTCGCGATTGCGTTGCGGATCGCGTCGTCGCTGCCGGTGGTCGACGAGCCGGTGAGCTGGATGTGCTTGTAGACATGGTTGGCCATTCGACTGCTCCTCGGTAGGCTGCGGTGGAATGCGCACAATCATGCCTTGTGCGTCGGATCCGCGTCGTCGAGGACCGACATTCCCAGGGGGTGCTCCATGGCTTTGCTTTCCGAGGACTTTCCCGAGCTGCTGCTCGAATCGCGCGAAGGCCCGTGCCTGTCGCTGTACCAGCCTACCCTCCGGAGCTTTCCGGACAGCCAGCAGAACCCGATCCGCTTCCGCAACGGACTGCGCGCGCTCGAGGCATCGCTGCAGCGCGATTATCCGGGTCGCGAGGCCCGGTCGCTGCTCGAGCCCTTTCAGGCGCTCGCCGCGAACGAGGCGTTCTGGAGCCGTCCGCTCGACGGGCTCGCCGCGTTCGGCGCCCCCGGCTTCTTTCGCGTGTACCGGCTGCAACGCGCGGTGCCCGAACGCGTGGTCGTCGCCGATTCGTTCCACCTGAAGCCCCTGCTGCGGATCGTGCAGTCGGCCGACCGCTATCGGATCCTCGGCCTGAGCCGGCAGGAGGTGAAGCTCTTCGAGGGCAATCGCGACGTGCTCGACGAGGTCGAGCTGCCGCCCGACGTGCCGCGCACGCCGGCCGACGTCACCGGCGAGGAGAGCGACCCCGAGCGCGCGACGCGCCATTACGGCCGGGTTGCCTCAGGCTCGATCACGCGGCACGGCACCGACGTGCGGCAGGCCTGGATCGATCGCGAGACGGAGCGCTTCTTTCGCGCCGTCGACCGTGCACTGCTCGAGCACCATACGCCGGTCGATGCGGTGCCGATGCTGCTCGCAACGGTCCCGGAGAACCATCACTTGTTTCGGCGCATCAGCCGCAATCCGTCGCTGACGACCGCCGGTCTGTACGTGCACCCCGACTCGCTGTCGCTCGACGAGCTGCGCGCGCGCGCCTGGGCGCTCGTGCAGCCGTACTACCTCGAGCGCCTCGCCGGCCTGATCGGCGCCTTCGAGGCCGCGCACGCGAAGCAGCAGGGATCGGGTGACCTCTCGGACATCGGAGTCGCGGCGGTGGCCGGCCGCGTCGACACGCTGCTCATCGATGCCGATCGCGTCGTGGCGGGGCGTCTCGACGCACAGACCGGCGCGATCGAGCCCGGAACGCTGGACGACCCGAACACCGACGACCTGATCGACGATCTCGCCGAGACGGTGCTGCGCTCCGGCGGCGAGGTCGTCGTCGTGCCGACGGAGCGCATGCCGGTGCAGAGCGGCGCGGCGGCGATCTACCGCTATTGAGCGGCGGCGGGCCGCGCGGCCGTGGAGCGGCCGTGCAGCAGCCGCATCGCGTCCAGGATCACGACCGGCGCCGGCGAGCGCCGGTGCGTGCTCATCCCGCGTCGGGCCGGAACGGCGCCGCCTTGCCGAGGATCGACTCGACGAGCGACTGCGGGCCCTGCACCGCGCTGCGCTGGTGGTAGAACGCCAGAGCACGCAGCCCGCCCAGCTCCTCGCCGCCGCCGGCGCGTCCCGGGCCGCCATGCAGCGACATCGGCATCACGTTGCCGTGACCGGTGTGCGTCTTCGCCACCGCCGGCGTCACGACGTGCACCCGTCCGTGCGCGTGCCCGATCTCGAGCGCCGCCCGTTCAGCGAAGTCCTCGTCGTCGGTGAAGACCGATGCCACCAGCGAGCCGGCGCCGCGGCGCGCGAGCGTGAACGCGTGCTCGGCGTCGCGGTAGGGAACCACCGTGGCCACCGGACCGAACACCTCGGTCTCGTGCACGAGCGTCGAGGCGTCGGCATCGTCGACGGCAAACAGATGCGGCGTGGCGAAGGCGCCCACCGACGCGTCGGCGTCGACCAGCGCATTCGCGTCGCCGGCGAACACCTGCTTCGCCTCGCGGCCGAGCGTCGCCAGCCCCTCGTGCACCGCGTTCGCCTGCGCGCGGCTCGCCAGCGATCCCATGCGAACGCTCTCGTCGCGCGGGTTGCCCACCTTCACCGCGGCCAGCGCGGACGCAATCGCGTCGGCCGCCTCGCGGGCGATCGGCTGCGGCACGAGCACGCGGCGGATCGCCGTGCATTTCTGTCCCGACTTGATCGTCATCTCGCGCACGACCTCGCGCACCATCGACGCGAAGGCGTCGGATCCCGGCGCGGCGTCGGGGGCGAGCAGGGCGCTGTTCAGGCTGTCGGTCTCGGAGTTCATCCGAACGCCGTGGCGAAGCACCGCGTGGTGCTCGCGGATGGCGCGCGCGGTGTCGGCCGATCCGGTGAACGACAGCAGGTCGAAGGGCTGCAGCGCGTCGAGCAGTCCCTCGCTCGATCCGCAGACGATCGACAGCGCGCCGTCGGGAAGCACGCCGGCGGCGATGACGTCGGCGACCATGCGCTGGGTGAGCCACGCGGTGGCGCTGGCCGGCTTGACGACGACCGGCACGCCCGAGAGCAGCGCCGGCGCTGCCTTCTCCCACAGGCCCCAGGCCGGGAAGTTGAAGGCGTTGATGCACAGGACGAGACCGCGTTGCGGCGCGAGCACGTGGCCGGTCTGGAAGCTGCCGTCCTTGCCCAACCGCACGGCGGCGCCGTCGGCCAGCCAGCGTGTGTCGCCGAGCTTCGCGCCCCAGCGGGCGTACTGGCCGAGCGTGAAGATCGCGCCGTCGATGTCGATCGCCGAGTCGTTGCGCGTCGTCCCCGAGTTCTGCAGCGCGATGTCGAAATAGGCGTCGCGGTTCGCCTGCAGCGTCTCGACGGTGCGGGCGAGGAGTGCCGCGCGCTCGGCGTAGGTGAGCGCTCGCAATGCAGCTCCGCCGCGCTGACGGGCGTATTCGAAACCGCCCGGAAGATCCAGGCCGGCCGAGGAGATGCGCACGAGTTCGGTGCCGAGCACCGGGTCGAACAGCGGGGTGCCGGCGCCCATGCCGGTCTGCCAGCGGCCCCCGAGATGGTTTTCGAGCAAGTCAGTCATGGCGGCTCCGGGAAAGGGCATGAACGATAGTGCTTTTCTTCGACGAGCGTCAAGCACTAGAATGCATGCGGTTCAGGACTTTCGCCGATCTTCGACGCGAATGAGCGCGCTTTCCGATCTCGATCCGCCCGCAACGCAGCCCGGCAGCGGAGCCGGGCGCGTCGACAACGGTGCGCCGGCCCCCTCCGAGCTGGCGGCCCACGTGCTGCCGGCGCTCGCGGAGCGCATCCGCACGCTGCGCGCCCGGCGCGGGCTCACCCGCAAGGCGCTCGCGGCGGCGGCCGGCATTTCCGAGCGCCACCTGGCGAATCTCGAGCACGGGACCGGCAATGCGTCGATCCTGATCCTGCACCAGCTCGCCGCCGCGCTGCATTGTGCGCTCGCCGAGCTGGTCGGCGACGTCACCACCGACTCCTCCGAATGGTTGCTGATCCGCGAGCTGCTCGAGAACCGGTCGGAGGCCGACCTGCGCCGCGCGCGGATCAAGCTCGCCGAGCTCTTCGACAACGCCAGCGGCGACGAGCGCCAGCGCCGCAGCCACATCGCCCTGATCGGCCTGCGCGGGGCCGGCAAGTCGACGCTGGGGCGGATGCTCGCCGACGACCTCGGCTTTCCGTTCGTCGAGCTCGGCCGGGAGATCGAGAAGCTCGCCGGCTGCGGCATTCCGCAGATCCACTCGC
>DATGRE010000319.1:0-3353 GCA_035303885.1 Zeimonas sp.
GGCGAACTTCCCGCTCGCGCCGCTCGGGATTCGATGGTTGGAGAAGTGAAGCGATGAGTGCGACTGCAGGAACCGGAATGCCCGGCGACGACCCGCTGCGCTGGCGCATCGGTCTGGTCGGCTACGGCGAGGTCGGGCGCATCCTGGCGGAGGATCTGCGGGCGCGCGGCGTCGAGCGCGTCGCGGCGTATGACGTGAAGCTCGACGGCGCGGAGGCGGCGCCGCTGCGCGCGCATGCGGCCGAGCACGGGGTCGCGCTCGCCGATTCGCACGCGGCGCTCGCGGCCGATTGCGATTTCATCGTCTCGGCTGTCACCGCGAGCCAGGCGGTTGCAGTCGCCGCCGCTTGCGCGCCGGCGCTGCGCGGCGGCGCCTGGTTCCTCGACTTCAACTCGGCGTCGCCCGGCGCGAAGCGCGGCGCCGCCGCTCACGTCGAGCAGGCGGGCGCACGCTACGTCGAAGGCGCCGTGATGGCCTCGGTGCCCCCGTACCGCATCCGCGTGCCGCTGCTGCTCGGCGGACCGCACGCGGCCGTGCTCGCACCGCTGCTGGCCGCCCTCGGCTTCGAGCCGAAGGTCGGCCCGGCGGAACTGGGCATCGCGTCCGCGACGAAGATGTGCCGCAGCGTGATGATCAAGGGCCTCGAGGCGATGGTCATCGAAAGCTTCACCGCGGCACGCCAATGGGGTGTCGAGGACGAGGTGCTCGCGTCGCTCGCCGAGACCTTCCCCGGCATCGACTGGGAGAAGCAGGCGAGCTACTTCTTCGAGCGCGTGATCCTGCACGGACGGCGCCGCGCCGAAGAGATGCGCGAATCGGCGAACACGGTCCACGAGGCCGGGCTCGAGCCGTGGATCGCCGCCGCCACGGCCAATCACCAGGCCTGGATCGCCGATCTCGCCGAGCAGGGCGTGTTCGATCGCGCCCCGGGCGAGTCTGCGCAGGCAGCAGCCGACGGGTCGCGCCGCGACGCGCGTCGCGACTGGCGCGTGCAGGCCGACCGGATCCTCGCCGCAACGGAAGTCCGACGATGAGCGCTTTCGAGATGACCCCGGGATGGCTGTGCTTCCATCCCAATCCTTCGGTGCCGCGCTTTCGCGTGCCCGCCGGCGCGGTCGACGCGCACTGCCACGTCTTCGGTCCCGGCGACCGCTTTCCCTACGCACCCGAGCGCAAGTACACGCCGTGCGACGCATCGAAGGACCAGCTCTTCGCGCTGCGCGACCGGCTCGGCTTCGCGCGCAACGTGATCGTGCAGGCCACCTGCCACGGCGCCGACAACCGGGCGCTCGTCGACGCGCTCTTGCATTCGGACGGACGCGCGCGCGGGGTGGCGACGGTGCGCCGCGACGTCTCCGACGACGAGCTGCGGGCGATGCACGACGCGGGCGTGCGCGGCGTGCGCTTCAACTTCGTGCGCCGGCTCGTCGACTTCACACCGCGCGAGACGCTCGAGGAGATCGCGCACCGCATCGCGCCGCTCGGCTGGCACGTCGTCGTCTATTTCGAGGCGCGGGACCTGCCCGAGCTGTGGGACTTCTTCACTTCGCTGCCGACCACTGTCGTCGTCGACCACATGGGGCGGCCCGACGTGACCCAGCCGGTCGACGGCCCCGAGTTCGAGCGCTTCGTGCGGCTGATGCGCGAGCACGAGAACGTCTGGTCGAAGGTGAGCTGCCCGGAGCGGCTCAGCGTCACCGGCCCGCCCGCGCTCGACGGCGAACGCGAGGCGTACCGCGACGTCGTCCCCTTCGCGCGGCGCATCGTCGAGAGCTTCCCCGACCGCGTGCTGTGGGGCACCGACTGGCCGCATCCGAACCTGAAGGACCACATGCCCGACGACGGACTGCTGGTCGACTTCATCCCGCACATCGCACGCACCGAGGAGCTGCAGCGCAAGCTGCTGGTCGATAATCCGATGCGTCTGTACTGGCCCGAGGAGTGGAACGATGGCGCTCGATAAACCGTACAAGGACATTCCCGGCACGACGATCTTCGACGCCGATCAGTCGCGCATGGGGTACCACCTGAACCAGTTCTGCATGTCGCTGATGAAGCCCGAGAACCGCGCGCGCTTCAAGGCGAACGAACGCGCGTACCTCGACGAATGGCCGATGACCGAGGAGCAGAAGCAAGCGGTGCTCGCGCGCGACCTGAACCGCTGCATCGCGCTCGGCGGCAACATCTATTTCCTCGCGAAGATCGGCGCCACCGACGGCAAGAGCTTCCAGCAGATGGCCGGCAGCATGACCGGCATGAGCGAAGAGGAATACCGCGACATGATGGTGCGCGGCGGGCGCAGCATCGAGGGCAACCGCTACATCGGAGAGAAGGAATGACGGCGCGCATCACCGCCAGCGTCTACACCTCGCACGTGCCGGCGATCGGTGCGGCGATGGATCTCGGCAAGACGCACGAGCCGTACTGGCAGAAGGTGTTCGCCGGCTACGAATTCTCGCGCGAGTGGCTCAAGGCGAACACGCCCGACGTCGTCTTCCTCGTCTACAACGACCACGCCAACGCGTTCAGCCTCGAGATCATTCCCACCTTCGCGATCGGCACCGCGGCCGAGTTCGCGCCGGCCGACGAGGGCTGGGGCCCGCGGCCGGTGCCGACCGTCGTCGGCGATCCCCGGCTCGCCTCGCACATCGCGCAATCCGTCATCCAGGACGACTTCGACCTGACGATCGTGAACCGGATGGACGTCGACCACGGCCTCACCGTGCCCTTGTCGCTGATGTGCGGGCAGACCGACCGGTGGCCGTTCCGGGTGATCCCCTTCGCGGTGAACGTCGTCCAGTATCCGGTGCCTTCGGGCATGCGCTGCTTCCGCCTCGGCCAGGCGATCCGCAGGGCGATCGAGTCGTACGACGAGCCGCTGAACGTGCAGATCTGGGGCACCGGCGGGATGAGCCACCAGCTGCAGGGTCCGCGCGCCGGCCTGATCAACCGCGAGTTCGACAACGCCTTCCTCGACCGGCTGATCGCCGATCCCGAGGATCTCGCGAAGATGCCGCACGTCGAGTACGTGCGCGAAGCCGGATCCGAGGGAATCGAGCTCGTCATGTGGCTGATCGCGCGCGGCGCAATGGCCGACGTAGCCGGGAACGGCGCCGCCGGCGCGGCGCGCAAGCCGAAGGTCGTGCACCGCTTCTATCACGTCCCGGCGTCGAACACCGCCGTCGGGCACCTGATCCTGGAGAATCCGCAATGACGAAGACCATCCGCGTGGTGCTCGCCGGCGCCGGCGCCTTCGGCGTCAAGCACCTCGAAGGCATCCGCAACATCGAAGGCGTCGAGGTGGTGTCGCTGGTCGGGCGCGAACAGGCGAAGACCGAGGAGGTAGCCAGGAA
>DATGRE010000320.1:0-8524 GCA_035303885.1 Zeimonas sp.
TGCGACGACGCGGCGTTTCGGGCCGCCGCCGCCGCGTTCGTCGGCGAGATCGAGCAGGTGCCGCCGATGCACTCCGCGCTCAAGCGCGACGGCCGGCCGCTGTACGAGTACGCGCGGGCCGGCATCGTGCTCGAGCGCGCGGCGCGGCGCGTGACGATCCGCTCGATCGAGACGCTGGCGTTCGCGGGCTCGCACGCGACGATCCGCGTGTGCTGCAGCAAGGGCACCTACATCCGCACGCTGGCCGCCGACATTGGCGAGCGGCTTGGCTGCGGCGCGCACCTGAGCGCGCTGCGCCGCGAGCGCGTCGGCGCGCTGTCGCTGGCCGATGCCGTGAGCCTGGATGCGCTCGAGGCGCTCGAGCCGGCGGCTCGCCGCGCGCGCCTGGCGCCGGCCGACGCGCTGCTGGCGGGCCTGCCGCGCGTCGAGCTCGACGCGGCGAGCGAAGCGCGCTTCCTGCACGGACAGAAGCTTCGCGCGCCCTCGTCGCTGCAGGGCGGCGACCTCGAGCGCGTGCGCGTCTATGGCTCGCGCCGGCTGCTCGGCGTCGCCGCGCTGCGCGCCGGCGCGCTCGTTCCACTACGGCTCGTCGCCACGGGCGACGGCGAACCGACACACCCCGAACCGGAAGCACCCCATGAGCCTCGCCATCCGTAACATCGCGATCATTGCGCACGTCGACCACGGCAAGACGACGCTGGTCGACCAGCTGTTGCGCCAGTCCGGCACGTTTCGCGCCAACCAGCAGGTGGCCGAACGCGTGATGGACAGCAACGACATCGAGCGCGAGCGCGGCATCACCATCCTCGCGAAGAACTGCGCGGTCGAGTACGCGGGCACGCGGATCAACATCGTCGACACGCCCGGGCACGCCGACTTCGGCGGCGAGGTCGAGCGCGCGCTGTCGATGGTCGACGGCGTGCTGCTGCTGGTCGACGCGGTCGAGGGGCCGATGCCGCAGACGCGCTTCGTCACGCGCAAGGCGCTCGCGCTCGGGCTCGAGCCGATCGTCGTCGTCAACAAGGTCGACCGGCCGGGCGCGCGGCCGCATCGCGTCGTCGACGAGACCTTCGATCTCTTCGACCAGCTGGGCGCGAGCGAGAGGCAGCTCGACTTCCCCGTCGTCTACGCGTCGGCCGTCCACGGCTTCGCGCTCGACCGGCTCGAGGCGATGCCCGCCGGCGGCGTGCGCTCGGCCGCGCAGGCGCAGGCGGCCGGGCTGTCGATGAAGCCGCTGTTCGACGCGATCCTGCGCCAGGTGCCGCCGCGCGACGACGATCCCGACGGACCCCTGCAGTTCCAGATCTCCGCGCTCGACTGGTCGAGCTACGTCGGCAAGATCGGCATCGGGCGCATCGGCCGCGGCCGGGTCCGCGCCGGGCAGAACGTCGTCGTGCTGCGCGGCGACCCCGGCACGGACGGTGCCGAGCCGGTGGCGGCGCGCATCGGGCAGGTGCTGCGCTTCCACGGTCTGGAGCGCAGCGCGGTGCCCGAGGCCGAGGCGGGCGACATCGTCGCGATCACCGGCATCGAGTCGGTCGACATCGGCTGCACGGTCGCCGATCCGCAGGTGCCCGAGGCGCTGCCGATGCTGCAGGTCGACGAGCCCACGATGTCGATGGAATTCCTCGTCAACGACTCGCCGTTCGCCGGACGCGAGGGCCGCTTCGTGACGAGCCGCCAGATCCGCGAGCGCCTCGAGCGCGAACTGAAGAGCAACGTCGCGCTGCGCGTCGAGTTCGGCGAGGACACCGACGCCTTCCTCGTCTACGGCCGAGGGGAGCTGCACTTGACGATCCTGCTCGAGAACATGCGCCGCGAGGGCTACGAGCTGGCCGTCTCCCGACCGAAGCCCCGGCTGCGCATCGTCGACGGCGAGCGGCAGGAGCCGTACGAGCGGCTCACGGTGGACGTCGAGGAGGCGCACCAGGGTGCCGTGATGGAGCTGCTCGGGCGCCGGCGCGCCGAGTTGCAGGCGATGCAGCCCGACGGCGGCGGCCGGGTGCGCCTCGACTGGCGGGTGCCGGCGCGCGGGCTGATCGGGTTCCAGAACGAGTTCATGAACGTCACCCGCGGTACCGGCATCGCGGCGCACGTGTTCGACGCCTACGGACCCTGGGCCGGCGAGATCGAGGATCGGCGCAACGGCGTGCTCGTCTCCCAGGACGACGGCGAGGCGGTGGCCTACGCGCTGTGGAAGCTGCAGGAGCGCGGGCGCATGTTCGTCGAGCCCGGCGAGCGCCTCTACGAGGGGATGATCATCGGCGTGCACTCGCGCGACAACGATCTGGTCGTGAACCCCGTGCGCGAGAAGAAGCTCACCAACATCCGGGCGGCGGGCAAGGACGACGCGATCGCCCTGACGCCGCCCATCCGGCTCACGCTCGAGAAGGCGGTGGAGTTCATCGCCGACGACGAGCTCGTCGAGCTCACGCCGCGCAGCATCCGCTTGCGAAAGCGGCACCTGAAGGAGCACGAACGGCGGCGTGCGGCGCGCCAGTCCGAACCCGCCTGACGAAGGTGCGTCGCCGATACAACACTAGCGTCGCGCCACGCTCGCACGGCGCTTGTTTTAGTTGGCGCGCCGTGCAAGACAAGTCATGCTTCGCTCCTGTGGAGATGGCGTGTTTCTCCTCTGAAACCACGCCGTTCGAAACGAGGGAAACGCACTCACGGATTCAGGAGAACCGAGTATGGCCACTGCCAGGAAGGCTGCGAAGAAAACTGCTGCAAAGAAGGCGACGGCCAAGAAGCCGGCCGCGAAGAAGACCGCGGTGAAGAAGGCCGCTCCGAAGAAGGCGGCGGCGAAGAAGACGACGACCCGCGTCGCAGCCAAGAAGACGGTGGCCAGGAAGGCCGCCGTGAAGAAGGCACCCGCGAAGAAGGCGGCGCCGAAGAAGGCCGCGAAGAAGACCGCCGCCAAGAAGCGCACGCCGAATGCGGCGTTCATGAAGGCGCTCACCCCCAGTGCCGCGCTCGCGTCGATCGTCGGCGACAAGCCGCTGCCGCGCACCGAGGTCGTCAAGCGGATGTGGGACTACATCAAGAAATTCGATCTCCAGGACAAAGTCAACAAGCGCCTGATCAACGCCGACGACAAGCTGCGTCAGGTGTTCGGCAAGGCGCAGGTCAACATGTTCGAGATGACCTCGCTGGTCGGCAAGCACCTGCGCGATTCGGGCTCGTCGGCGTCGACGCGCTGACGGTACGCCGGGCGGCAAGGCGCCGCCGGCGGTACGAAGAGGGCGGCCGCGTGCCGCCCTCTTTGCGTTCGGCGTCCCTCAGACGGGAGGCCGACGGCGCGTGCCGCGCGAGGACGCCGCGCCGTTGCGGCCCCGTTGCCGCGGCGGCAGCGGTGCGGTTGCGGCGGCGGCGAGCCTGCGCTGCGAAGCCGCGGGTCCGTCGCCCCAGTATCCGGGGCTGCCGTAGGTATTCTTCAGGTGGTCGATGAAGGTACGCACCCGCAGCGGCAGGTGACGGCGTTGCGGGAACACGGCGTGGATCGCCGTCGGCGGCGCCGCGTAGTCGTCGAGCACGCTGCGCAGGCGGCCGCTGCGCAGGTCTTCGCCCACCTCCCACATCGACCGCCAGGCGAGCCCGCGTCCGGCGAGCGCCCAGTCGTGCAGCACGGCGCCGTCGTTGCACTCGATGCTCGCCGGCACGCGCAGCGAGACGACGCGTCCGTCGATGGTGAACTGCCAGCCGCGCGCCTGGTTGCCGTAGCTGCCGAAGGTCAGGCAGTCGTGCCGGGCGAGGTCTTCGGGCGTGCGCGGCTCGCCGCGCCGCGCGAGATAGTCGGGACTGGCGACGACGACGCGGCGGTTCTCGGCCAGATGCACGCCGACGAGGCTCGAGTCGTCGAGCGCGCCGATCCGAACGGCGAGATCGACGTTCTCGTTGACGATGTCGGTGATGCGGTCGGTGAGCTCGAGCGAGATCGACACCTCGGGGTGCGAATCGAGGAAGGTGGGCACGAGCGGCGCGACGTGCACGCGCCCGAAGCCGGCGGGCGCCGTGACGCGCAGGTGCCCGCTCGCCTTGACGCCGCCGAGCGAAACCGAAGCCTCGGCGTTGTGCAGATCGTTCAGCAGGCGCTGGCAGTCCTCGAGGAAGGCGCTGCCCTCGAAGGTGAGCGAGATGCGCCGCGTGGTGCGCACGAGCAGGCGCACGCCCAGCCGTGCCTCGAGCGCGTCGATGCGTCGGCCGATCACCGCCGGCGCGACGCCCTCGGCGCGCGCCGCGGCGCTCAGGCTGCCGCGCGTCGCCGCCGAGACGAAGCTCTCGATCTGCCGGAATCGCGACATCGTTTCCCGTCCTGTCTCCGATTATTGCAAAAAAGTAAAAACTGAACCGCACCGGAACGTCTTTTGGCGGGGCTGCATAACGCCTATCCTCGCAGCATGACGATCCCGCTCCGAGCCGTCGCCTTCGACGCCTACGGCACGCTGTTCGACGTGCACTCGGTGGCGGCGCTCGCCGAGCAGCGCTTTCCGGGGCAGGGCGCCCGACTGTCGAGCCTGTGGCGCAGCAAGCAGCTCGAATACACGTGGCTGCGCACGCTGTCCGGACGCTACGCGCCCTTCGACGTGATCACCCGCGATGCGCTGCGTTTCGCGGCACGGGCGCTGGGGCTCGCGCTCGAGCCGGCCGACGAGGCGCGGCTGATGGCGCAGTACGCGAGCCTGTCGGCGTTTCCCGAGAACCTGGCCGCGCTGCGCGCATTGCGCGATTTCGGCGTGCCGATGGCGATCCTCACCAACGGCACGACCGCGATGGTCGAGATCTCGGTGCGCAGCGCCGGCATGCACGGGCTGTTCGAGCGCATCCTTTCGGCCGACGCGGTGCGCCGCTACAAGACGCACCCCGACGTCTACGCACTGGCCACCGAAGCCTTCGACTGCGAGCCGGCGGCGATCGTCTTCGTTTCGTCCAACGCCTGGGACGCCGCCGGCGCCGCCTGGTTCGGCTTCGACGCCTTCCGCGTCGACCGTAGCGGAACGCCCGCCGACGAGCTGGACACCGGCGCGATTCCCAGCGGCCACCTCCTCACCGACGTCGTCGAGCACGTGCGCGCCCGCCTCGCACGCGAGCGCAACGGACGCCGGCGCCGATCCTCATCCGCAACAGGAGCCTCGAAATGAATGCGCAGACCGCACTGAACCTGCCGCAAGGCGTCACGATCGACGCACCCGTCACGCCCGAGTTCGCCGAGATCCTCTCGCACGACGCACTCGCGCTCGTGGCGCAGCTGCACCGCCAATACGAGCCGCGCCGCCGCCAGCTGCTCGCCGAGCGCGTCGCCCGGGCCAAGCGGCTCGACGAGGGCGAACGCCCGCATTTCCTGCCGCAGACCCAGCACGTGCGCGACGGCGACTGGACGATCGCGCCGATCCCGAAGGCGCTCGAGTGCCGCCGCGTCGAGATCACCGGTCCGGTCGAGGCGAAGATGATCATCAACGCCTTCAACTCGGGGGCGGACAGCTACATGACCGACTTCGAGGACTCGAACACCCCGAACTGGATGAACCAGATCCAGGGACAGGTGAACCTGCGCAAGGCGATCCGCCGCGAGCTCACGCTCGAGCAGGGCGGCAAGACGTATCGGCTGAACGAGAAGATCGCCACCCTGCAGGTGCGCCCGCGCGGCTGGCATCTCGACGAGAAGCACGTGAAGGTCGACGGCGAGCGCGTCTCGGGCGGCATCTTCGACTTCGCGCTGTTCATGTTCCACAACGCGAAGGAGCAGCTCGCGCGCGGTGCGGGCCCGTACTTCTATCTGCCGAAGCTCGAGAGCCATCTCGAGGCGCGGCTGTGGAACGACGTCTTCGTCGCCACGCAGAAGGCGCTCGGCCTGCCGCAGGGCACGATCAAGGCCACGGTGCTCATCGAGACGATCCTCGCCGCGTTCGAGATGGACGAGATCCTCTACGAGCTGCGCGAGCACAGCGCCGGGCTGAACGCCGGGCGCTGGGACTACATCTTCTCGTGCATCAAGAAGTTCAAGTACGACCGCGATTTCTGCCTGGCGGACCGTGCGCAGGTCACGATGACCGCGCCGTTCATGCGCGCCTACGCGCTGCTGCTGCTGAAGACCTGCCACAAGCGCAACGCGCCGGCGATCGGCGGGATGAGCGCGCTGATCCCGATCAAGAACGACCCCGAGAAGAACGAGGCCGCGCTGGCTGGCGTCCGCGCCGACAAGGCGCGCGACGCCACCGACGGCTACGACGGCGGCTGGGTCGCGCACCCCGGGCTGGTCGACGTCGCGATGGAGGAGTTCGTCAAGGTGCTCGGCGACCGTCCGAACCAGATCGACCGCAAGCGCGACGACGTCCAGGTGACCGCGGCCGACCTGCTGAACTTCCAGCCCGAGCGGCCGATCACCGAGCACGGGCTGCGGATGAACATCAACGTCGGCATCCACTACCTCGGCGCCTGGCTCGCGGGCAACGGCTGCGTGCCGATCAACAACCTGATGGAGGACGCGGCGACCGCCGAGATCAGCCGCTCGCAGGTGTGGCAGTGGATCCGCTCGCCGAAGGGCAAGCTCGAGGACGGCCGAAAGGTCACGGCCGAGCTGGTCCGCGAGCTGATTCCGCAGGAGCTGGCGAAAGTGAAGCAGACGGTCGGCGGTGACACCGCCACCTACGATCGCGCCGCCGAGATCTTCGAGCGGATGAGCACGCAGGAGGCGTTCGAGGAATTCCTCACGCTGCCGCTGTACGAGGAGCTCGATTGAGGGGGCGAGGCGGGGCCGCGCCGGCGGGCCCGCCTCGTGCATCGCGCAGCCGTTTCCCGGGAGGCGTATCGCATGGAACCGCAGATCTCCGAGCGCGTGAGCATCGTCGACATCCGGATGCCGTTCTGGTCGATGGTGGTGTTCCTGGTCAAGCTGTCGATCGCGTCGATCCCCGCCTTCCTGATCCTTTCGGTGCTCGCGGCGATCGTGTTCGCGCTGCTCGGCTGGTTCGGCGCGCTGACGCGCACCTTCGTCTGAAGTTCCGCGCGGCGGACTCACACCGCCCTGTAGCGGCTCGAACGGAAGGACGGATGACGGCGGGCGGCCGGCAATCGCCGCGGGTGAACGTCGACGAGATCGAGTTCACCGCGGTGCGCGCGCAGGGGCCGGGGGGCCAGAACGTCAACAAGGTCTCCAATGCGGTCCAGTTGCGCTTCGACGTCGCGCGTTCCTCGCTGCCCGAAGCCGTGAAGGAGCGGCTGCTCGCGCTCGACGACCGCAGGATCCGCGCCGACGGCGTCGTCGTCATCAAGGCGCAGCGCTATCGCAGCCTGGAGAGGAATCGCGACGACGCGATCGCCCGGCTGCAGGCGCTGGTCGATGCCGCGGCATCCGTCCCGAAGCCGCGGCGCGCGACGAAGCCGTCGGCGGCCGCGCGTGCCCGCCGCGTCGACGAGAAGATCCGCCGCGGCCGGGTCAAGTCGTTGCGCCGCCCGCCCGAGCTTTGACGCCATTGCCTTGGCCGCGCGGGGCATTTGTTACCCTGTCCCGTTGACTGGAGGAATGCATTTGGCCAAACCGAACTATGCTTTTCAGAAGCGGCAGCGCGAGCTCGCGAAGAAGCAGAAGAAGGAGGAGAAGCGCCTGCGTCGCCAGGAGACGGCGAACCTGACGGGCGGGGCGCCCGTCGCAGACGACGCGGTGGAGGCGACTTCGCCCGCCGAATCCCCCGGAGCGCCACCGCCAGCGGGCAGCGACGGCTCGCACGGCTGAGCGGTGCGGGCTGCGGCTTCGACGCCCGGTCGTCGAGGCGCGGTCAGCGCGAGGCCGGCGCGTGCAACAGCGCGTCGAGCTCGCGCAGTACCGCGAGATCGCCGCTGCGCTCGAAGCGCAGCGGAACGCCGCTCCAGCCCCAGGTCGCCGAGCCCGACAAGCGGTAGCCCCATCGTGTCGGCTCGGTGCTGCGCAGCTCGCGCAGCAAGGCCACCAGCCGCGATGTCGGCACGGTGAAGCGCACGGGGATCGTGCGCACGCCGAGCGCCGGCAGCGTCACCGCTTGCTCGAGAACGGCGCCATCGGCGAACGGCCGGCCGAGCAGCTCGAGCGCGAAATCGACGTTGCGCAACGGGATCGCGACCCGATTGGGGTTCTCGGTCTCGACCGCGAGCACGAAGCCGATTTCGCTCAGCCCGAGCTCGTCGACCTGGAAATCGGCGAAGCGAAGGCGCGGCGCCCGCAGGTCGGGCGGCGGCAGCGCATTGCATCCTGCCAGCAGAGCGCCGGCGCATGCGGCGGCGATCCAGCGACGGCGCTGTGGCGTCACAGCGCGCCCAGCCGCTCGAGTGCGCGCTCGAGCGTCGCGTCGGTCTTGGCGAAGCAGAAGCGCACGACGCGGTTCTCGACGGCGCGTTCGTAGAACGCCGACAGCGGGATCGCGGCCACGCCGACCTCGGTGGTCAGCCATTTCGCGAAATCGGTTTCGTTGCGCTCGGAGATCGCGCTGTAGTCGACGAGCTGGAAGAAGGTGCCCTCGCAGTCGAGCAGCCGGAAGCGCGTTCCGGCGAG
>DATGRE010000321.1:0-6075 GCA_035303885.1 Zeimonas sp.
CGCCTGCTCGAGCCCTACCGCCAGCTCGCCCACGAGGCCGGCTGCACGATGGCGCAGCTCGCGCTCGCCTGGCTGCTCGCGCAGGGCGACGACGTCGTGCCGATTCCGGGGACGACGAGCGTCGAGCACCTGCACGAGAACCTCGGCGCGGCCGACGTCGAGCTGGCGCAGGACCTCGTCGCGCGCGTGGGCGCGGCGATCAACCAGCGCACGGTCTCCGGGCCCCGCTACGCGCCCGAACGGGCGAAGGACATCGACACCGAGGACTTCGAATAGCGTCCGGAAACGCACGGCCGGTCGTACGATCGCAAGTGACGGCGTCGGCGGGCTCTCCCGCCGCGAACATCGGCACTCGCCGGCAGGCCCGCGCCGCGCGCAGCTGCCCGGCGAGCGCCCCATCGGCTGCCGCGCCAGGGCTTGATCTTCCGCAAGGCGTCCCCGGTCCATTCCGGTGCAGTCTGGTCGCTTCCGGATTGCGAGAGGAGACGCCGATGCGCTCGAGCGAACCGCCGATTCCCGGCACCACGATCTTCGACGGCGACCAGGCCCGCAAGGGCTACGCATTGAACCGCATGTGCTTCTCGTTCAACGAGGCCGCCAACCGGGAGGCCTTCCTGCGCGACGAGGAAGCCTACTGCGCGCGCTACGGCCTGAACGAGCAGCAGCGCGAGGCGATCCGCAAGCGCGACGTGCTCGCCCTGCTCGCCGCGGGCGGCAACATTTACTACCTGGCGAAGTTCGCCGGCATCTTCGGGCTCGACGTGCAGGACATCGGCGCGCAGCAGACCGGCATGACGAAGGAAGCGTTCAAGGCCAAGCTCGTGGCCGCGGGGAAATAGCGATGGCGAAGCTGCTCGGAAGCGTTATGAGCTCACACGTGCCGGCAATCGGTCGTGCGATCGAAAAGGGTCTGCAGGCCGAACCGTACTGGAAGCCGCTCTTCGACGGATATCCGCCGGTGCGCGACTGGCTCGCGTCGACCCGGCCCGACACCGTCGTCGTCGTCTCGAACGACCACGGCCTGAATTTCTTCCTCGACAAGATGCCCACGTTCGCCGTCGGCGCGGCGCCCGAGTACCGGACGGCCGACGAAGGATGGGGCATCCCCGCGCTGCCGCACTTCCCCGGCGACCTCGACCTTTCGTGGCACCTGATCGAGTCGCTGGTCGCCGACGAATTCGACGTCGTCACTTGCCAGGAGATGTTCGTCGACCACGGCATCGCGCTGCCGATGGCACTGCTGTGGCCCGACCAGAACTGGCCGGTGCGCATCGTCCCCGTCATCGTCAACACCGTGCAGGCGCCGCTGCCGTCGGCCGCACGCTGCTGGAAGCTCGGAGAATCGATCGGCCGCGCGATCGAATCGTGGGACGCCGACCGCCGCGTCCTCGTGGTCGGCACCGGCGGGCTCTCGCACCAGCTCGACGGCGAGCGCGCAGGCTTCATCAACAAGGACTTCGACCTGAAGTTCATGGACAGCCTGACGGCCGACCCGCAGATGGCGACGCGGCATTCGAACCGCGACCTCGTCGAGCTGACGGGAACGCAGGGCATCGAGCTGCTGATGTGGCTCGTCGCGCGCGCGACGCTCTCGGGCGAGGTGCGCGAGCTGCACCGCAACTACCACATCCCGATCTCGAACACCGCGGCTGGGTTGCTCCTGCTCGAGAAGGCCGCCTGAACGCCGCCGGGTGCCGCGGCACCCGGCGCGCCCGCAGGCGGCATCGCGATCAGCGGTTCACCGTCTGATTCCACTGGTCGACGATCGACGTGCGGTTCTCCGCGTAGTAGTCCCAGTCGACGCGGCGCAGCCGGTCGAAGGTGGGCACGGTGTCGGCGACCTCCTTCGGCACCGCCGCACGGGTGTTGACGGGCCGGCCGCCGCCGACGCGCGCCCACTCCTCCTGCGCCTGCTCGCCCAGCATGTGATCGATGAACGCCTCGGGAGCATCGCCCGCACTCGGGTTCTTCACCCGCGTGATGTTCATCGTCACGGCGTAGGCGCCCTCGGAGGGCACGGCGAAGCGGATGTCGGGCAGGTCGGGGTCCTTCATCAGCGCGAGGACGTTTCCGCTGAAATACGGCGTCGCCCAGATCTCGCCGGTCTTCAGCCAACCCACGGCGATGCTCTCCTGGTCCCACAGCCCGGGTCCGCTGCGCCGGATCTGGTGCATCGCTTCCAGCCCCGCGGCCGGCGAACGAAGGCTGCCGCCCTTCAGCGCGGCGAGCGCGTCCAGCGTGTAGATCGACGAGTTGTACGTGATGTTCGGCGACGACACGTGCCCCTTCAGGTCGTCGCGCAGCAGGTCGGCCCACGACGTGATCGGCTGGCGGACGTGTCGCGCGTTGTACGCGATCCCCCAGGCGCCGTAGGTCGCCGGAACCGCGAATTTGTCCGCCGGCAGGGTGATGCGCGGATCGACCTCCTTCAGGTTCGGGATCTTCTCCTCCGACAAAGGGACGAGCAGCCCCGAGCGCGCGACGATCGGCAGCAGGACGTCGAGGAAGATCGCGACGTGCAGGTTCGGCTGGTTGCGGTTCGCCTGCATCTGCGTGAAGCGCGGGTTGTCCCACGATTCGATGACCTTCACCTGCGACGCGCCCGGATACGTGTCGAGGAACCCCTTGCGGAAGTTCTGCCCGAGCAGACCCGGATACCACCCGACCGCGATCTCGCGCGACTGCGCGAGCGCGAGCGACGGAACGCCGCCTGCCGCGGCGGCGACGGCGAGCGCCTGCAGCGCGCTGCGACGGCCCGAATCGAACTGCATCATTGCTACCTCCTCTAGTGACTCCGTGTGACTCCGCACGTACGCGTCCTATCCCCCGGTTCCTCCGAGGTGCCGAAGCCATCCGAAACGGTCGATCGCCACGGCGACCAGTAGGCCGAAGACGACGAGCACCGTCGAGACCGCCGCGACGACCGGATCGTTGACGTCGTAGAGATACCGGTAGATCGCGACCGGCAGGACGATCTGCTCGGACTGCGTCACGAACAGGCTCACGGTGAACTGGTCGAGCGAGACGATGAACGCGAAGATGGCGCCCGAGACGAGTCCGGGGACCAGCGCCGGGAGCACGACGTCGCGGAAGCTGCGCAGCGGCGGGGCGCCGAGGATTTCCGCAGCGTCGATCCATTCCTGCCGCAGCGCCATCACGCTGGTCAGCACGGCGCGAAAGACGAACGGGAACACGATGAGCGTGTGTCCGGCCAGCAGCGCGGCGAAGGTATCGACCATGCCGAGCCGGTTGAAGGCGTACAGCAGCGCGATCCCGACGATCAGCGCCGGCACGATCAGCGGGCTGAGGAACAGGAACTCGACGATCGCGCGCAGGCGTGGACTGCGGGTGCGACGAAGCGCGAGCGCGGCGGGAATCGAGAACGCGGCGGCGATCAGCGTCGAGAGCGCCGCCAGCGCGAGGCTGCGCACCGCGGGGTCGAGGAACAGGCCCGATTCCCACGCGGCGCGGTACCAGCGCAGCGAGAAGCCGCTCGGCGGAAAAGTGAAGAACGACTTGTCGCTGAAGCTGAACAGCGCGACGACGAGCATCGGCCCGAGCAGGAAGCCGTAGACGAGCGCCGCCGCCAGCACCCGTGCGACGCGGAAGGGGCGCGAACCGTTCATGCGAATGCCTCGTAGCGACGGATCAGGCGCTTCTGGATCGCATAGACCAGCAGCACCGCGACCAGCAGCACCACCGACAACGCCGTCGCGCGCGGCAGGTTGAACAGGACCAGCGCATCGGTGTAGACGGCCACCGAGACGTACTTGATCGCGGTTCCGCCCAGGATCAGCGGCGTCACGAAGGCGCCGAGCATCAGGCTGAAGACGAGCACGGAGCCGGCGATCACGCCCGGCATCGCGAGCGGCAGCGTCACGTCGAGGAAGGTCCGCACGGACCCGGCGCCGAGAATCGCGCTCGATTCCTGCAGGCGGCGGTCGATCGCGACGAGCGACGTCGTGATCGACAGGATCATGAACGGCAGGAAGACCTGCGTGCCGCCGACGATCAGGCCGATGTAGTTGCCCGACAGCGCCAGCGGCTCCTGCAGCACGCCGAGCCACGACAGGGTCTCGTTGATCAGCCCCTTGCGCCCGAGGATGAGCAGCCATCCGTACGTGCGCACGACGGTGTTGACCAGCAGCGGCGCCGCCACGAGGAAATACAGCAGCCCGCGCAGGCGCGGCGGCGCGCCGGCAATCAGCGAAGCCACCGGGAAGGCGAGCACGACGCAGGCGGCCGTGACGACGGCGGCGGCGCCGAAGGTCTTCAGCAGGATCTCGGCGTATGCGGCGCCCTGCAGGATCGACCGGTAGTTCTCGAGCGTGAATCCGGGGAGGATCTGCCCGAAGCTCTCGCGCCGGAAGCTGATCACCACCATGTCGAAGACGGGCACGAGCAGCAGCGCGACGACCAGCACGATGGCCGGCAGCAGCAGCCAGACGGCTGCCGTGCCCCGACGCGCCGATGCCCGTACGGCTGTCCGCGACGCGGTCGCGCTCATATCAGGCCCTCGGAAACGCGACGGCGTCGTCGGCCAGCCGGGCGACCACTTCGGCGCCTTGCGGAAGGTCAGCCGCCGGCATGCCCAGTCGTCGCGCCTTCAGCGACTCCCCGCCGGGCAGACGGACCGAGTAGAGCGTCGTCCCGGCCTGGTACGCGACGTCCTCGACACGACCGTGAAGACCCGCGGCCCCGTCGTTCGCGTCCTTCGGCGCAAGCACGACGTTCTCCGGTCGCACGACCAGCGTGATGCGGCGCAACGCGGGATCGAGCCGCATCGGCAGTCGGCCCGCGCCGGCGACGACGACGACGCCGGCGCCCGCGTCGTGCTCGGCCGCGAGCAGCGTGACGTCCCCGACGAAATCGGCGACGAACTCGTTGACCGGATTGCGATAGATGCGCACGGGATCGTCGAGCTGCTCGATCCGGCCGGCACGCATCACCGCGACGCGATCGGAGAGGAAGAGCGCCTCCTCCTGGTCGTGCGTCACGAACAGGAACGTCGTGCCGCTCTCCCGGTGGATGCGCTTGAGCTCCGCCTGCAACTGCCGCCGCAGCTTCAGGTCGAGCGCGCCGAGCGGCTCGTCGAGCATCAGCAGGCTCGGGCGCGTCGCGAGCGCGCGCGCGAGCGCGATGCGCTGCTGCTGCCCGCCCGAGAGCTGCGAAGGACGCCGGTCGCGCAGCTCCGGCAGGTGCACGAGCTCGAGCATGCGTTGCACCGTCTCGTCGATCTCCCGACGCGACAGCCCCTTCACGCGCAGTCCGTACCCGACGTTCTCGGCGACGGTCATGTGCGGGAAGAGCGAGTACTGCTGGAAGACCATGCCGAGGTTGCGCTGCCGCGGCGGCAGGTCGGTCACGTCGCGCCCGTCGATGTACACGCGCCCCGAATCGACGTGCTCGAGGCCGGCGATGATCCGCATCAGCGTCGTCTTCCCGCAGCCGCTCTCGCCGAGCAGCGTCAGGAACTCCCCTTCGCGGATGTCGAGATCGATCGAGTCGGCGGCGACGGTGGAGCCGAATCGCTTGACGATGCCGCGCGCCGACACCTTGATGCCGCGCGCCGGCGCGCCGGCCGCGTCGACCGCGCCGCCCTGCGACGCGCGTTCCAGGAGCAGGTTCATGTCCGGGGACTCCGCGTCAGGAAGGAAGGAAGCTCTCGAGATGCACGCGCATCGCCCGCGCGGCTGCGACCCCGTCGCGGGCCGAAATGCCCGCGAGGATCGCCTCGTGCTGCTTCTGGACGGCCTCGTACTCCGGCTGGTCGGACACGGGCAGGAACCACAGCAGCGTCGAGCGCTGGTGCAGCGACTCGACGACCTCGGCGAGCACCGGGTTGCGCGCCATCGCGGCGATCGCGCCGTGGAACGCGTGGTCCAGGCGAAGCAGCCCCTCGCGATCGCCCGCCTCGATCATCGGACGGCCGGTGGCAAGCAGCTTGCGCGCGGCGACGATCTCGGGCTCGGCGGCCCGCTCCGCGGCGAGCCGGACCATGGCCTCCTCGAGTGGGCGGCGCACCTCGATCAGGCAGCGCACGTCGGCCGGCGACCAGCTGCGCACGATCACCCC